>JASHOS010000174.1 GCA_030040995.1 Terriglobia bacterium
AACGTTGAAAACGTCGATGGCGGTTGTCCAGAACCGGATACTCGCCCTTTCCGTAATCTTGAAGTCCTTATAAATTGCGAAGCTCCCGGTGTTTGTCCACCAATCCCGGCCAATATTCCGCCCTGCGGTGCCGAAAGGCGTTTTGAAGATTGAATCCGCCTCCGCGCCATTCGCAATGTAGCGCACACCACTTTCGCTGATTGTCTCGACGTTGGCGCCGCTCGATGCGTTCAAGGCGTTGAAGTTGAGAAGAGTGTTCGATGCCAAGCCGCAGCCCGAGCCAAAATACGCACACGCATCTTCGGCAAAGATTCCCACACTGTTCTGGGGCGCTGCGGAATTGATCGCGAAGGGACGAGCGGTTTCGTCGGTGCCAATGAAGGCGAGATCGAACGGCGTGTCGAACGCTGTCCCGCCGGTTACAGTGTTGAGATCCTCCTGAACGGGAGTGAAAGGTTGGCCTGAGGCGAGGTCGTAGGTGCCCGAGATTCCCCAGCCGCCGAGCAGCCGGCCGCGCAATCCGCTCTGATTGCGGAAAAAGGGAAGCGCTTCGTAAAAGCTCACCGTGAAATTTTGCGGCATATCGAAGGCGGAAAGCCCGTACTCTGAGCTCGTATAATTGAGCGGGTCTTGTGAATACGCCAGCGTGTTTCCGCCGATAAACGTGCTATAAACATCGGAGGTGTTATCGGTATCCTTGCTCCAGGTGTAGGAGGTGAGCAGAGTCAGTTGATTCTTCCAATTGTTGGCGCGCAGATTGAGTTGCAGCGCGTTGTAGTATGAATAACCGGTATTGCCAACTTGGTCGACTATGCCCTGGTCGCAATCCACCCGCCCGGCCGCCGTGGACACCACAGCCTGCGCCCCGGGGCAAGGAGTTGATCCGCTCGGGACGAAGCTCGGGAAAGATGACTCCAAGCCGGCAATATATGGGTTGGCGTTGATCGACTGCAGCAGATCGAACCCATGATTGCCGACGTAGCGAGCTTCAAACACCATCGCTTGGCTCAGCGACCGCTGGACGCCAAAAGACCATTCGGAAACACGGTCAGGCCGGAGGTCGTTCGCAACCTGGGTCTCATTAAAGCTGCGCGGATCAAAAACACCCAAAGTGAGCGAGGAAGCAAGCTGGCTGCGCACCGCAGGCCCGAAGGGTGCGGAGAGCAACGGGTTCGCCGCCGCTGCGCTTCCCGTAAGAGTCTGAAGAAGAACGACCGGGGTCGAGTCGGCTTCGTTGAGGTAAATGTTGTAATAGTTAGGATCGTTGATCAGGCGGTAGCCGCCCCGGATTACCGTCTTGCCCGCTCCCAGCCAGTTAGGATTATAAGCAAACCCGACGCTCGGGCCGAAGTTATCCTTGATGCTCGGGAGCAAAGGCGTGGTGCGCACCGAGAGCGGCAGCGCGGGATTAAAGAAGGGCGTGGAGCTGGTTTCGTTCGTCATCGTGATTTGATGAAAGAGGTTGGCTGGCTGGCCGAAATACGCCCAGGTAAGTCCCAGGTTGAGCGTGAGGTCTGACTTGACCTTGTAATCGTCTCCTGCGTACAAATAGTTATCGTTTTCATGAAAGGGAATTTGGGGGTCTCCCAGCGCAATGTCGATCGAGGAGGGAATGTTGGCGACATAGCTGCTGAAATTGGAATATGTGAACCCGCCGTCATAGAAGGGCAGAAAGATGTTAGGAGACCGCTGGTTGGTCCAGTTCCAGCCAGCCTTGAATTGGTGCTCGCCGCGAATGTACGTCCAGTTATCCTGCACCTGGATGACATTGTTGATGCGGCCATTCGGAGCGCCTGCGGGGACTCCAAAGCTAAGAACGCTCGGCGTCAAAAACGTCACGCTCGCCAGCGCTGAGCTGATAGCACCCTGGTTGGGGATCGTATTTCCGATGCCGTTTCCTCCGAATTGAACCACCTCCCGCCCATAACTTAAGCGTGCTTCGTTCACTTGACTGGATGTGATGTTGTGAACCCAGCTCACACCAAAGTCTTCGGTTAATGAAGGCACGTTTATCGGGTAGCCCGCTGGCGACGTCCCGTAGGCATCAGTATTAAGCGGCGTGATCTTCTGGTAGATCCAGCGTCCCGAGACGTGGTCTCGGGCGCCGCCTCCGTCTATTTTCACCAAGCCGTCGTATTCATGAGACATGGTGGAAAGCGTGCGCTGAACGCCGTCCATCTGGACATTGCAGGTTATGGATGGATTCGAGGGGTCGGTCAGGGTCTGAATCGAAGGCGTTCCGGAAATGACCGGATTGCCGCCGGTAATCCCAAACGGCCCATACTTGCTCAGAGCAGCTAGGGACGCGGCGTTGGCGAACGGGCACGCTCCCAACTGCGTCAATCCGGTGGGCGTCGGGGTAAGCGCCCCTGTAGCAAACACGCCCGATGAGGGAATGATTTCGTCATCGAAGGCGCCGAAAAAGAATGCTTCGTCCTTCTTGATCGGGCCGCCGAAGCTCGCGCCGGAAAATTCATCATTGAAGTAAGGAACTTGATGAAGGTCTTCGAATGCTATTTGGGTGTTCGTAAGCGTGTCTAATGCCGAATTGCTCTCCGTGACGTAGGCGTCTCCATGGTACTGATTCGTTCCCGACCTGGTAATTACGTTGATTACCGAGCCGGAATTCCTTCCGTATTCGGGCCCAAAGTTGTCCGTTATCACGTCGTACTGCTGGACGAAATCGGGGTTAGCCATAAACATGGCCGGGCCGGTCACAGAATTATCATTGTTGAACTGGCCGTCGATCTCCTGATCGTTATAGCGCGCGCTCAAGCCGTTATTGGACACACCGACTCCGTTCGCGTTAGAGAACATGGCATCGCGCGGATTCACCACTCCAGGAAGCATGAGCGCCAGAAAGTCCAAACCTTCATTTTCATTTACGCCGGGAAAATGCTGAATGGTCGTGCTGTTCAGCGTGGTGCTCACCTGGGACTGTGTCGTCTGGAGAAGCGGCGGCGCGCCACTGACGTGAACCGTGGTCGTGACCTCGCCGAGGGAAAGAGTGAGCTTGCCGAGCCCAGTATCGGCAGCCGGGGCAACGGTAACATTGGCGACGGATAACCGCTGGAATCCCGGCTTTGTGACGATAACCTCGTATCGGCCCACAGTCATCAAAGCCAGGTGGAAGTTTCCTGCGCTGTTGGTTGTTGCCCGATACCTCTCACCGCTGGAAATGCTAACCGCATCGACCCGCGCTCTCGGCATTGCCGCGCCGGACGCGTCAACAACTCTCCCTGAGATCGATCCCTTTGACATTTGCGCATATGTTGGGCGGACCAGCCCAAGAGAGAGAACTAGAGCCGCTAGGCCAAGTAGGAGTCGGTTTTTCCCCATGGCTGTCCTCGACACGTGGATTCTTACATCCGAAAGTTAAGGGCGAAATCCGTGGAAGAGGCGAGAGTTCGGCCCTCACCTACCCCTCGGAGAGCCTGCGGTGAAGCTTCGGTACGAATTGGCCGGACAGTTTAGGGTTACCATATACGACCGCGTAATGTCAAGTCGAATATAACCAGCTAGATACGTCTGCGTTGGGCGCGTAGAGGCGGCTTTATGCCGCTATTCTGTTGGCGGGGTAAACCCGCCGCTACAATTGCGCCCAAACTGAGGCATTTCCTAGCTTGATGATCCCTCATTTGGGCGGGTGAATAGCATAGCGCCGGTCCCGCCTGGCGGGACCGGCATTTGCCGCCGGGGCGGCGGCGCGGGCGGCCACGAGATGACCCGCCCGGATATGGCTGGGGAGTTAGAACGCGGGAGGGGGTTCCACGGTGATGGTGCTGCCAGCGAAAACGGTCGGAGCGCTGGCAGCGCGGGCCATTTGCGAAGGCCGGTCTCACACTCCATAGCAAGTTCGAGGGCTCTGCGGGGGCATGCGACTCGCTTCTGCACCGAGGTGGACTTGGCCGCGCTCGCTCAATAAGTGAACGATTTGGTCTCTGAGAATGCCACCGCACCCGAGTCAGAAATCGACCAGACCCGCCACCACCACTCACCATGGACGGCGGGGAGCTTCTCTGCGGATATCTGCACGGCTCGTAGCTGGTCCCGTGAGCTCAGCCTCGCGAACAGGCGTGCGTCACCATTTCGGGCGAATTCGGCAACCTCCGCCACCACGCCGCCTGATGGACTCGGCCGCCAGAGGAATGCGCTAATTCGTCTGCTGCCGGCGGGGCCTTCTTCTCGTGGGGCCGGCAAGTCGGCCGCTCGGGGTATGACACTCGGCGCCGAGGTCTTTCGCATCCGCGCCACGATCTTGGGAATTTCTTTCACGAACTCGTCGTTAGTGATTGGGTCGATGCTGGCGGCTAGCAACCTCCACTTACCCTGCTGTTTCCGGAATATTAGGAGCGCAGTGACCCACCCCAAGGAATCAGCGGCTTGATAGGTGGAATCCGTTTGTACAAACGCCAAGCGGCTGGTCTCCCAATAGCCGCAGACCTTCGTTTCAGCCACTTGGGACGGCCAAGGGTCAGTTATCACCGTGTTGAGGCGGTCGGCATCGTCATGGTCCTTAGTCGACACGCCACCGAGCCCCCGAACAACAGGCCGGATAAGGCCGAGCAAAGCGCCGGGCAAGGGTGGCACGACGCGGCGCACTCCACATTCGGGGGGACGAAGCGCCAGCGATCGCGCGGCGTTGTAGCCGCAAGAATTCCGCAGCAGAAATTCGGAACTGAGAGCTTCATCCAAACCGGCCAGCGAACCTGAGACATCTTCCAGCGCTCGAGAAACGGCCTCCGTGCTCGCAATGCCCCCAATATATGCGGGGGGGTCTCCACGCTGGGCCCCTGCCGGTATACCCCCCGGGTCGTATGGTAACGCCGTAGATCACCCCCGGATTTTCGACCGCGAGGACGTCCGGCTCCTGATGCCTTTCGAAGGCAGCAAAGAACCGGTTGGCGAAACCTACTGCCGGAAAGACTTCGACTCTGATCGCGCATCCTAACGACTTCGCCCTCAGCCTCAGATCTTCGGAAATGGCTTTGCCGGGAAGGCCGTTTTCGTATAGACCACCCACCTTCCAGACGGTAATGATCCTTGCTTGCGGTGAACAACCCTCCGAGTTTGGTAGAGGCGCTTGCTGAGCGTGTGCTCCTGGCAGGAGCGGCAGGATGCTGACCACGAGTGTTGGCCCCAACAGGAATCGGCTCAGGCGGCCGAGGGGGGAACGGGCCGATGAATGCATACAAAAAATCATAGCGGCCTCCTTGAGCTGAACTTGGGGGACGATCGTGTGCGAAACTAGTCCGGATTCCTCACTGCATCGAGCGGCAATCCTGGTGAGATGGCCGGTTTAGGCGCCTGTAAAGAGTCTCATGGCTTCGTCCGTGTTAAAGTGTGGGAGCGGGTTCCACGGTGATGGCGCTGCCGGCGAAAACGGACGGAGCGCCGACGGCGCGGGCGGCCTTGTTGTATGCCGCGACATCAGTCCGCAATAACCCATTGAACTCTTTCAAGGTCTGGTCTACCTTCCCGAAGAGTTGGTCCATCCGCTCGCGCATTAATGGGTTGGGCGGTTCGTCATAGCTCGAACCGAGGTCGCCGGCGACACCCTGAAGCTGGCCGTGCAGCCGGGTTAAATAATGGACCTCATCCTCACCGGCTTGGCGCTGGAGTTTGGGGTTATAGACGCTGCTCTCGATCGCATCCAGCTTCTTGCTCAGCGCCTTGCCCTGGTTGATGATCGGACCGTACTTCGCTTTCACTGTCGTGTCGGAGCTCTGCTCGGCCATGCTCTGGAACGCATCAAGCTCTTTCTTAATTGTATTAACGCGGTTAATCATGTCATTCAGTGCGCTCAGCACGTTGCGTGCTCGGAGGGCCGCTTGGGTCTGATTGCGGAAGTCTGCCGGCGGAATATTGAGAGTAGAATCAGGATTCACCATCGCCGTCGCCGTTTGCGTGGTTCCATTCACAGTCACCGCAATCTCGTAGGCGCCGGGAATAACTCTGGGCCCGCGGTTGCCGAAGAATCCTTCCGGCGCCGGCCCTCCGGCGATCCGGTGTGGCCCGTCATAGGTCATCTCCCACACAAAACGGTTTATGCCTGCTTTCGAAGGACCGTATACGGTCGTCACTTTATTTCCCTGATGGTCCGTGATCGCGATCTCGACGGGTGTATGGTGCTGGGTTTTATCCTGCGGCGTCGCTTTCAGCTCAGACGTCAAGTAGTAGTCAATCACTACCCCGTCTGGCCGGTTGGGGGCTGAATAACCCGGATAGCCTTCAGTGCTCGACCAGTGATGGAATAAAGTTCCCGGCCCGGGGGTGAAAAGGTGGAAAGGGAGGGATGCGATTTCTGGCGTGATTTCTTCGAGTGGACGGATATCGTCCATAACGAAAATGCCGCGGCCGTGCGTTGCCACAACCAAGTCGCGCGTGCGCTTGACGAACTTAAGGTCAAAGACAGGAGCGGTGGGAAAGTTCGCCTTCAGCCGCCTCCAACTTCCGCCGTTATCGGAAGAGTAGTAAAGCCCCGTCATCGTGCCGAGCAGGAGTAGTCCCCGGCGGTTGGGATCCTCGCGCACCACAATAGCCGGTGAGCCACCGGGCAGGCCGATCGAGATCGGCTGCCATGATTGGCCGTAATCCTCTGTTTTGTACACGTAGGGCCGGCGGTCATCGAGCTTGTGGGCGTCGAAGGCCACATAGGCGGCGCCGGCATCAAAGGCAGATACGCCCACCTGCCTAACCATCGCCCACTGTGGCGCTCCGGGTATGTTGGGTGTCACATTGGTCCAGCTTTTGCCGCCATTGCGTGTGACCTGCACCAGCCCATCGTCTGTTCCCACCCAGATGACGTTCGGATTGGTGGGAGCGATTGTGATGGAAAGAATCGTGTCATACGTCTCGGCGCCGCTGATATCGTGCATCACAGGCTCACCGGAAGTTTGCTGTTTGGCTTTGTCGTTCCGGGTGAGGTCCGGGCTGATCGCCGACCATGTCTTTCCGCCGTCCGTGGTTTTGAAGAGCACGTTGGCGCCAAGATAGACGGTGTTGCTGTCCGTCGCCGAAACCGCTATCGGGGCCGTCCAGTTGTAGCGGTATTCGAGGTCTGCAGGATTCTCTTCTGAGACGTCGGGGAGTGAGGGCCGGATGAACGGGTTCAAATGGGTCTTTTTGTCGAGGCGCTCAATGTAACCACTTTGGGCGTCCGCATAGATAATATCGGGGTCGCTCGGAGCGGGAACAGCATACTGTCCGTCTCCTCCCACAACTGAATACCACGTGCGTCCGGTGACCGCGTGGCCTCCAAGGTCGCTCGAAGGTCCGCACCACGCGTTATTGTCCTGCAAGCCTCCGCAAACCGTGTACGGCACATCGGTGCCGGTTGCGACCTGGTAAAATTGCTCGATAGGGAGATTGTTGTAAGTTTGCCAGTGCTTGGCGCCATCGGTTGAGACATAGAAGCCGCCATCCGTCCCTTCGGCGATGCGGTTTGGATTGGTGGGATCAATCCAGATGGCGTGGTGATCCACGTGAACGCCGTGGTCGGCAGGATGCGCGGTCTTACCGCCATCGTCCGACTTCATAAGGAACAAGGACAGGAAATATAATCTGTTCTCGTCGGCGGGCGACACCGCCATCGTCGAGAAATAGAATGGCCGCACGTCGAGCGCGTGGTTGTCGCTCACCTTGGTCCACGTGTCGCCCGTATCCAGCGATTGCCAGAGCGTCCCTTCTTTGCTGCCGATCAGCGCGTAGATGTGGTCTGGGTTGCTTGGCGCAATGGCCAGCGCAATGCGGCCCAGAGGCTCGGCAGGCAAGCCCTTCGCCAGCTTCGTCCAGGTGCTGCCACCATTGGTAGAGCGGTATATTCCGCTGTCGTTGCCGCCGTCGATAAGCATCCAGGGATAACGCCGGGCCTCCCACATTCCTGCAAACATCACCTCTGGATTTCCGGGCTGCATGACGAGCGATGAGACTCCCGTGTGATCATTTACATAAAGCACCTTGTTCCAGGTCTTGCCGCCGTCGCTGGTTCGAAAAACTCCGCGCGTGGGATTCGGCCCCCAGGCATGGCCTAAAACGCCAGCGTAAACGATGTTGGAGTCGTGGGGATCAACGATGATACTCGAGATCTGACCGGCATCGTTCAATCCCATGGACCGCCAGGTGTGGCCGTCGTCGGGTGAGAAATAAACGCCGTCGCCGTCGATGACGTCGTTGCGGATGTTTGCTTCACCCGTACCCACCCAAACCAGATTCGGATTCGAAGGCGCAAGCGCAATCGCGCCAATCGATGCGGTAGCCTGTTTTGTGAAGATGGCCTTCCAAGTCACTCCTCCATCCGTGGTCTTGAATATCCCTCCGGCCGCCGCGCCCGCGTAATAGATATTCGGGTCCCCGGGAATGCCCGCGATCGCGGTTATCCGGCCGCCAGCAACGGCTGGGCCGAGATTCCGGAACTCGAGGTCCGCGAAAACGCCGCTCGTCGTTCCGTTGGAAGCGGTCGTGGAGCTCTGCGCGGCAACAGGGAAAGCCGACCCCAAGATAAGCGCCATGGCGAGGGCGAGAACCGCGCAACCCGATTCCGGTTTTCTCATTCAGACCTCCAAATTCGGGGCTCGAACAACAGGTCAAACTTTCTGGGCACTAGCGCGTGATATCGCGTAGCACCGACCCCGCTTGGCGGGGTCGGCACCTGCCGGGCTAAAGCCCGGCGCTACAAAACGCGACCAAAATCCTCGTTTTTGCGCCGATTACGGGCTACGGCAGAGCTACAAGACGGACGATGCGCCACAACTTCCCTTGGGCGCCAGACTTCAGGCAATCTCCGCGGTGATTCCGCAATGACGGCCTAGAGGAAAAGAAGCATGGGCCGTCAGCAATGGGCCGGAACGCTCACCAGCCATGAGCTTGAAATACCCGGCGGCAGCAATCATAGCCGCATTATCGGTCGAGAGCAGCGGGGAAGGGAAGAAAACCTTCAGCCGGCGCGCCATCGCTGTCTCCGCAAAGCTTTTGCGTAGGAGCGTGTTGCAGGCTACGCCTCCTGCCACGAAGATGGAGCTGACTTTGAGACTTTCGGCGGCGTGAAGGGTACGATTCAGAAGGTCTTTGACGGCAACTTGCTGAAAGCTGGCAATCAGATCCAGGGTCTGCTGCGAACACTGCTCGCGCAGCTCTTCCGCCGTCGCGCGCTCGCGGTCGAGGCGCCATTCCCGCCGTTTTGCGGATTCAGCCTCGATGGCGGTGCCGCGCACGTGATAAAGAACCGCCGTCTTCAAACCTGAAAAGCTGAAATCCAAGGGATTGCCTTTCATTCGCACTGGACCCAGCTTCACGGCAGTGGGATCACCGAAACGGGCCAGCTTGTCGATAAGCGGGCCTCCCGGATAGCCTAGCGAGAGGAGTTTCGCAACTTTATCGAAGGCCTCGCCGGCCGCGTCGTCTCGTGTCTGGCCAAGCTGGCGGTAGGCGAAAATTGGGGCAGGCGATGCCGCCTGGTCAACTCTAGAGACTTCAAACAGGCTGGTGTGTCCGCCCGAAACAACCAGCGTCACGTTAGGAAATTCGGCCTCGTCCGTAGTCCTTCTCGCACGCCGGGCCATTTTGCTTTCAAGCCAGGCGGAATGGATATGACCCTCCAAATGGTTTACGCCAACCAGAGGCTTGCCCGTTGAGAGAGCAACCGCTTTCCCGTAGACCAGACCCACTAGTAACGATCCTGCCAGGCCCGGGCCCTCCGTCACCGCCAAGGCATCAACATCCGGCCAGTCCAGACCGGCCTGACGGCGCGCCTCGTCCACGACGGGTGCGATTCTTCGCAAATGCTCGCGACTGGCAAGTTCGGGCACCACCCCTCCGTATCTCTCGTGCATCAAAACTTGCGAGGCTACCACGTTCGAAAGCACGTGCTCGCCGTCCACCACCACGGCGGCGGCGGTCTCATCGCAGCTCGATTCAATGCCCAGTACGCGCATAAGGAGAGAGTCTCAGGGGAAGTATGGTAGCATACACGGGCTAGGGATTAGAGACTAGGGGCTGGCCTCTAGTCTCCAGTCCCTAGCCTCTAGCCCCTAGTCTCCGGTCTTGAGGTAAAAATGGAAATTCGCAAAGCGGTATTGCCGGTAGCTGGCTTGGGCACGCGCTTTCTTCCCGCCACCAAAGCCCAACCGAAAGAAATGCTGCCCATCGTAGATAAGCCGTTGGTGCAATACGCCATCGAAGAGGTCGAGGCCTCTGGCATCCCGCTGGCCATTTTAGTTACAGGCCGCGGAAAGGATGCCATTGAGGACCACTTTGACGTGTCCTTTGAGCTGGAGCACATGCTTGCGGGCCGGGGCAAGGAACAATTGCTGGCGCAGGTTCGATCCATCTCGCGGCTCGTGCAAATGATTTACGTGCGGCAGAAAAACCCCCTCGGTCTCGGACACGCCATTCTGGTTGCTAAGGACATGGTCGGCGAAGAGCCGTTCGCCGTTCTGCTTTCCGATGACATCATCGATGCCCGGAATCCGTGCCTCAAGCAGATGATCGATGTCTTTTCGCGCTATGGAAGCAGCGTTGTGGCGATTCAGAGGGTCGAAAAAAACGCGGTATCGAGTTACGGAATCATTAAGGGCAGTGCCGTGGCGGACAGCGACTGGAGTGGCCGGCTGTTTCGAGTCGCGGACATGGTGGAAAAGCCGGACCCTCGAGACGCTCCTTCGAACCTTGCGATCATCGGCCGATACATCCTGACCCCGTCCATATTCAAGGAGCTTTCTTCCACCCGCCGCGGCGCTGGCGCCGAAATTCAGCTCACTGACGCCCTCCGCCGCCTGCTTGTTAAAGAGCCAGTCTACGGGTATATATTTGAGGGCAGAAGATACGACGCAGGAGATAAACTCGGGTTTCTGGAGGCCACAGTGGAGATGGCGCTCAAGCGCCCCGAACTCGGCAAGCCGTTCCGGAAGTACCTGAAGGGCTTGAAGCTATGAGGACGGGTAGAGGCGGCTTTATGCCGCCATTTTGCGTGGCGGGGTAAACCCGCCGCTACGGCCGAGCCCGAAACTGAGAAGCTGCGAATAAATCGTTTACACCACAAAGGCACCAAGGCACAGAGGTTGAAAGCGAAGCGCTTTTCTCCGTGTCTTAGTGTCTTTGTGGTGGGATGTGCGGATTTCTTTCACAGCTTCTGAGGGATTACTCCGCCGTCCTCTTTACTTGTGGGCCGGTGACGTTTCAGAAGGCTTGGTAGTCTTGCCAGTCTTCCCATTCTCCCCGGCTTTCGCTCCGGCGTCGCTTTTGCCTTCGGACGATTTCGCCGTTGGCTCAGCAGAACCTTTGTTCGTCTCCGGGCTTGCCTTTCGGGCGTAATCGGTTACATACCAGCCACTACCCTTAAACTGAATCGCCGGCGAAGAAAGAAGGCGCTCCAGCTTCCCTCCGCACCTTTCGCACTTCCGTAGGGGAGCATCGGAGAACTTTTGAATTTTTTCAGAGTAGGCCTTGCACGACTGGCACTGGTATTCGTAGAGTGGCAAATTCGCCTCCTGTTAGATTGCCGGTTCCAGTATATCCAACCGGCTACAGCAGCGTCAAAACGTGGTGTTGTAAACGCCCGCGCGATTGCCTACACTAGACTCAAACCTGATTCCGGAGGTGGCCATGGACCTGCGCGGGAAGAAAATAGCCGTTTTAGTGGCAGACCAGTATCAGGAGATGGAAGTCTGGTATCCTCTGCTGCGCTTTCGCGAAGATGGTGCGGAGACGCACGCCATTGGGGCGGAGGCAGGCAAAACGTACTCCAGCAAAAAGGGCTATCCAGTGGTGGCGAACCGGTCAATTGCAGATATCCACTCTGACGAGTATGATGCCGCCATAATTCCCGGAGGGTGGGCGCCCGACACGTTGAGGCAGGACTCCCGTGTTCTCAAATTTATCCGTGAGATGCATCGCTCCGGCAAAGTTGTAGCCTCCATTTGCCACGGCGGATGGGTCCTGGCTTCGGCCGATATTGTTCGTGGAGTCAAGGCGACCTGCTTTAAAGCGATCAAAGACGACCTGATTCATGCGGGCGCCGAATATGTGGACACGGAAGTGGCCGTAGACGCGAACATCGTCACGTCGCGGGTGCCTACCGACCTGCCTGCTTTCTGCCGCGAGATCGCGCGGGCGCTCGCGGCCCAGCCCACCGGCGCGCGGACGGCTGGAAAGGCGTGATCGCGCCGCCCTAAGGCCGCAACCAAGAACGCCCCATGGTTCCAAAAATTTATGCTGAACGGGATTGAATGGGTGGTGGGGATGCTGAAGTAGTGCTTCCCGGGCTCCGTAAAGCTGCCTCGTAGGCCTTCAGCAGCTCCGCCTTTTCGAATTTCCAATTAAGGCTTTCCTCGATGCGCCGCCGGCCAGCTTCTCCCAGCTTCCGCCGGAGCGATTCGGAATCAAGCAGCGTCAAAATTTGTGCCGCGAAATCAGAGGGGTCGTTGGGCCGGGCGTAGAGAGCTGCATCTCCGGCAGCGCGGCGGCCCTCGGTGAGGTCGTAGAGCACCACGGGACGCCGGTAAGCCATGTACGCCAACACCTTGTTCATCGTCGATTTATCATTCATCGAATTCCGGGGATCGGGCGCTACGCACACATCGGCAGTCGAAAGGTAGGCGGCGAGCTCGGCGTCGGGAAGACGGCCTGGGAAACAGAGCACGTCGTTCAAGCCTCGCTCTGCAGCAAGGGCTTTGAGTTTCGCAACCTCGGTTCCATCGCCAATCAGGACGAAGAATACCTCCTCGAAACCCCGCTCGCGGACGATTGCCAGAATGGATTCAATCAGCAGGTCCACTCCGTCCTGCGGGCCCATCACGCCGCAATACGCCACGAGGTATCGCCTGCCCCTCTTGAGCTCCGGACTGATTTCTCCGGGAGGCATATGCTCAAGGTCGGGGCTGCTGCGCACGACGAAAACCCGTTCCGGGCTCATCTTCCCGCGCTGGATGGCAACTTCCCGGTAAGATTCATTCGTGGCAATTGAAACACGCGCGGCGCGGTAAGCCAGCCGTTCCGCCAGACAGACGAAGCGGTAAAAGAAGCCGCGCTTGCCGCCGAATTTGGCCTCAAAAAGCTCGGGGTTCAAGTCGTGATGATCGAAGATGAAGCGCACTCCCAAAGGCTTAAACAGCCAGCTAATCAGAAAAATAGTGTCCGGCGGGTTGCATGCGTGCAAAATGCGGAAGCGCGAGCTCCGGTAAACCTTGACTGCCAGACAGATCTCGGCCGCAAGCGCCCAGCCATATTCGAAAACATAGCCGAAAGGGCCTTGCGCCTCCCAGATGGAATGCCGGTAGATTTCAATGCCTTCACGCGTCTCGTGACTCTGCTGAAATTTCCCCATTTTCGGGGAAATTATTGAAACGCGATAGCCCGCTTCGGTCAGCGCGCGAGCTTCCTGCCAAACGCGCCGGTCAAAGGGCACGGGCAGGTTCTCGACTACGATACAGACCCCGATAGACATACATTAAGAGTGCTAAGCCCGCTTCCGACACCCAAGCTATGAAAAGAACCTCTGCCCTCTCCCTCGGGAGAGGGCGGACCGCGGCCGGCGCTTTCTCCAGCCGGCGCGGGCCGGGCCTGCGCCCACCGAAGGTCGCTTACGCTCCAAAGCTTCAGCGACGGAGCGGCTGCGGCCCGCAGGCGGGTGAGGGGGGTCTGGCACGTGCCGGGCTGAAGCCCGGCGCTACAACTGCCGCCGCCAGAGCTCGAAATTGACGAGCGCCCAAAGCTGTTTCCGGCGGTCCCGCGTGCCGGAAAGGTGTTCGTCAACAATACGCCGCACGTTGGCTGCGTTAAAGTAGCTCGCGCCGCTCGCTGGAGAAGAGAGGAGCAGGTCGGCAACCATCGGCTTGAGCGGTTCCTTGAACCATAAACCCACCGGCACGGTAAAGCCTACCTTTTTCCGGTGCAGGATCTCCGAAGGGAGATGCCCGTGAAGCATGCGGCGGTAAAAAAGCTTAGTATGCAACAGGCTGGCCAGCAAACGATCGGGGATACTGGCCGCCAGCTCGACGAGCTTGTGATCGAGGAAGGGAACTCGCTCTTCGATCGAAGCTGCCATGGTCATGTGGTCTCCGCGCAGCAACAGGTTATCCGGCAGCCAGATCTTGAGATCAGCATACAACATGCGCTTCAGGCGCGAACGGCCGGAGTCCTTCTGCAAGGCCTGAGCGAGGACCTTGGCCGGATGGTCCGGATCCACCTGGGAAAGAAATTCCCGGGTGAAAAGCTCCTGGCTCTCCTTCCGGGAAAAAGAAGCGAACCATACCGCGGATCGCTCCGCTTCATTCTGGATGGAAAGCGCCCTTAGCGCTGTTCGGGCCCGGTGCTGGTTGTAAGGCAGCAGGGATTCTATTGCCCGGATTATAGAACCGGGCACGGCGGACACAAAGCCTGCCAGACGATCCACGGCGTATTTCGGATATCCGGCAAACAGCTCGTCACCACCTTCACCCGCAAGCACCACTTTGACGCTTTGGGCTGCCAGGCGAGCGAGAAGATAGAGCGCCACGTCAGTTGGCTCGGCAACGGGCTCGTGACGGAGAGAGATGAGGCGCGGCAGCTCGCGGGCGATGTCGTCAGGTCTCACAATCACTTCCTGATGTTCCGTTGCGCAGCGGCGCGCCACCTGACGGGCGAAAGGCAGCTCGCTATATCCCGGCTCCTCAAAGCCAACCGAAAACGTGCGCACCGGCGCCGCGCCCAAGCTGGTCATCAGCGCTACAATGGCGCTCGAATCCACTCCGCCGCTCAAAAAAACTCCCAGCGGGACGTCGGCGATGAGGCGCAGGCGGATGGCTTCACGCAAGCGTTCCATAACCTCTTCCGCCAGCTCTTCTGCTGAGGAAGACCGATCGCCCGGGGCGGGCACGTCCCAGTACGCCTTCGTCTGAAGGCCGTGCTGGTCCGCCAGTAGATAATTTCCGGCCGGAAGTTTAAAGACGTCCCGGTAGAGCGTGCGCGGCGACGGAACATAGCGGAAAGTGAAGAAGTCGTAGACCGATTGAAGCTCTGCCTCGAAGGCATGCGATGCCAGGCAGCGCAGGGCACACAGCTCGGAGGCGAATACCAAGCCTGCCGTCGTCGCAGCATAAAACAGCGGCTTCACTCCCAAGCGGTCTCGCGCCAAAAACAACCGCCGCCGCCGGCGGTCCCAAAGCGCGAATGCAAACATCCCCCGGAGATTCTCGAGACACTCGACGCCGCGCTCTTCATAGAGGTGCAGAATCACCTCCGTATCCGACGCGGTGCGAAACTGGTGGCCGCGGGCGAGGAGACCGGGACGCAGATCGCGATAGTTGTAAATTTCGCCGTTGAACGTGATCCAGACAGACTCATCCTCGTTGGCGAGCGGCTGATGACCGCCTGGAAGATCGATGATGCTCAGCCTTCGGTTTCCGAGCCCGAGCTCTCCATCGAAATAGCATCCTTCGTCGTCCGGACCACGATGCGCCAGCGCGGTGACGGCTTGTTGTACCTTTTCGCGGTCTACAGGCGCGCGCTTAACGAAATCGTAGACTCCACAAATGCCGCACATTCTAACAGAATAACGTGAGATGGTGGGGAAGAGTGAGACAAACAGGTCTTCGAGCGGCGGTAGCCACGGCGAGCGCTTTTTCTCGCCGTCTGCTTTTCCGAAATGCATTGTACATACGCTCCGGAGCAGAGGCCCCACCCTAATCCGCTGATAACCAAAGCTGATGTAGGGGGATGGCTGGCCATCCCCTTGATTACCGCCCCAAAAATCAGCCAGGGCAACCCTGATTTGACCGGCATCCCTAGCGTATGAAGTTGGCATCTAACCCGGAAGCTGTGAACGAATAGTAGATCGTGAGGTGGTCCGTGAGAAAGAGTTTTCTTCAAGCCGCCGGCCTTCTTTTCTTAAGCGCGGTTGTATTGAAAAGCGCGTCAACTGAACGCTGGATCCACGTGCGAGTACAAAATGTGAAAGGCGTGAGCGGGAACGTGAGCATCAACCTGCCAATTGAGCTGGCGTCGGTCGCTCTGCCTTCGATCCCCGATCAAGAGCACCACGGCAACTTTCACTTGCAGGGTTCGGTGAATGGCGCCGACCTGCGGGCTGTTTTGAACGCGGTCGGCCGCTCGCACGACGGCGTCTTCGTCGACGTGGATCGGGGCGACAAGCAGGTGAGGGTAGCAAAGTCTGGCCGGAATCTGCTAATCAGAATCGCCGATCGGCCGGGCGCGCCACGTCATCTGGATAAAACGGTTACCATAAAGGTCCCAGTGGCGGTTGTTCGGGCGATGCTGACCAAAGACTCCGACAAGCTTGACGTCGGCGCAGGCATTCGCGCTTTGGCTCGCGAGGGCGATCTGGACGTGACCGTGAACAATGAGAAAGAAACCGTGCGGGTCTGGACTGACACGCGCACTACAGCCGACTGACGCAGGAATCAAGATTGATATTTTGGGCCGCAAGCCGAAAGGCGGCAGCTCCGCTGGAGCACTCCAAGGCCCACGACGAATTCGTTTTCTGAATTCGTCGTGGCTACCTGCGGACCTCAAACCTGACCCCTAACACCTGACACCTGGAACCTGATACCTATTCGTGTCGAAGCGCCACCATCGGGTCCACCTTCGCGGCCCGGCGAGCGGGGATGTAGCAGGCCGTGAGCGCGACGCCGGTCAAAATGACCGAGGCCACTGCAAACGTCAGCGGGTCAGTCGGCTTGACGCCATAGAGCAGGCTCCGCAACAATCGTGTCAGCACCAAGGCACCGGCAATTCCTATTCCCACACCGATTAGCGACAGTCTGAGTCCCTGCCCAATGACGAGCCCGAGCGCGTCGGAGCCTTGCGCCCCCAAAGCCATTCGAATGCCGATTTCGTGCGTGCGCTGCGCCACCCAATAGGAAATCACGCCGTAAATGCCAATCGCAGCCAGCAACAAGCCGAGCCCTCCGAAAAGACCAAGTAACAAGGCCTGAAGCCTTGGCTGGGTTATCGAATCACTCCAGATTTCTTCCATCGTACGGACGTTCGCCATTGGCTGATTCCTATCGACCTCGGATAGCGCCCTGCGCACGGAGGGCACCATAGCGCTTGGATCGCCGTGAGTACGGACCGCAACGAGCACGGATAACTGAGTATCCCCTTGCGTCATCGGCTCGTACACTACTGGCAACCCCTCCTTATCCAGAGTTCCGTAGCGAACATCATCGACAACTCCAACCACCGTCTCTCGCGGGATGTGGTAGCCTTTGGGCAGCGCTCCGGGCGGCAGTAGGTTCTCTGGAGGCGCCATCCAGATGATTTTCCCGACCGGGTCTTGATTGGGCCAGAACCGCTGGGCCAGCGCCTTGCTGACAATGGCGACCAGGGGAGCTTTCTTCCTATCGCCCTCGTTAAAGACCCGTCCCTTCAGCAAAGCGATCCCCATGGCCCGGAAGTAGTGGCCGTCCACTGACCGGTATTGGACTTGTGCCACTTGGTTCAGGGTTAGCGGAGCGGGCCGGTCCGCAAAGCTGATGTACTTGGTCCAGTTTTCGCCTCTTAGTGGAAGAGCGGAGGTTACTCCCACAGTCTCGACACCAGGCAAGCTTTCGATTCGAGAGAGCAGTTGATTGAAGAAGGAAACCATCCTCGGCGGCGCACCGTTATCCAGCGGATTCACGCCTGCCTCTATGGATTGGGGCATGTCAATCTCGAAGGTCAGAACATGCCTGGGATCAAAGCCTGCATCTACTCCCATCAGCCGCTCGAAGCTGTGGAGGACGAGGCCTGCGCCAATAAGCAGAACCAGCGAGAGTCCAACCTCGCTGACCACCAGCCCAGCGCGGAGCTTGCCGCCGCCCGTGCTAGAATCCGATGTCCGACCGCCCTCCTTCAGTTTGGCGTTCAAGTCCTTAAGTGAGCTTTGCACTGCCGGCCCACAGCCACACAGCAACCCGGCAACAAGCGATGTGGCGAACGTAAACGCTACCACCCAACCATTAACGGTAACCTCGTGGATTCTCGGCAGACTGTTCCTGGCGAGTGGTAAAAGGCCTAAGCTCAGGAAGGCGATGGCGAGCCCGGCTGTGCCTCCGCCGACCGCTAAAAGCACGCTCTCGGTAATGAACTGCCGTAACAGCCGGCCCCGCCCAGCTCCCAAGGCTGAACGAATGGCGATTTCTTTCTGCCGCCCTGCGCCACGAGCGAGCAGCAGATTGGCGACGTTCACGCAAGCGATGAGCAACAAAAATGTAACAGCGCCGAATAGAACGAGAAGTGACAGCCGGATGTTGGCTACCAGGGTGTCGCGCAGCGGCTGAAGGTCCGCCGTTATACCCTTGTTTTCCGGAAACTGCTCAGCGATGCCAGCCATGATCGCGTTAAGGTCCGCATACGCCTGAGCGCGCGTAACCCCATGCTTAAGCCGTCCTACCATATCAAGAAAATAGTTGGCATGGCTGTTATAGGCATCGCCCGGAGCCCATGCCATCGGTACCCAGAGTTGCTTTTCACTGAGGAAGTGGAAGCTCGCCGGCATTACGCCGATCACCGTGTACTGGTTGCCGTCCAGCCGCAGAGTTACACCGGAAAGATCGCGATTGGCATGGAGATGAGTCCGCCAAAACGGCTCGCTGACAACGGCAACATAATGCGCCCCCCACTGTTCTTCACTCGCGAGAAATGTTCTTCCAAGCAGAGGCCTCACGCCCAGGGTCTGGAAGAATTCGGAAGAGACAACATCGCCCTCCAGTCGTTCTGCCTCATGCGCCCCGGTCAGATTGAACGCGGCATCATAATACGCGGACAGGCTTTCAAAGGAACGATTTCGCTGGCGCAGAGTGCGGAAATCGGGAGGTGACGTTGCGCTCCATCCCCTAGAAAAGTTGCCCGTACGCACGTTCATGAGCTGTGCCGGGTTCTTGTATGGAAGCGGACGCAGAATCACAGCATTAACGATGCTAAAGATTGCACTATTGGCGCCGATGCCGAGGGCGAGCGTGATGATTGCGACGGCGGTGAAGCCGGGATTGCGGCGCAGTTGGCGCAATCCGTAGCGTCCATCCGCGATGAGTTCTCCAAGCAAGCGCGACCCGAGCGCCTCGCGGCACTCTTCCTTGTAGCGTTGATAGCCTCCAAACTCCATGCTCGCTTGCCGCTCCGCTTCCTCATGCGACAGTCCTTGGCATTCCAGATCATCCGCGCGGCTTCGCAGATGCGAGCGAAGCTCTTCTTCCATTTCCCCTTCGACGCGCCTCCGGCGGAGCAGAAAATCCAGGAGTGTGCGAATTGAGGAAGATATACTCATGTCGTCTCCGTCCGGTTGCGGCGGTAGCCACGGTCAACCGCTGTGTGGTTGGCCGTGAGTCTTTATCAGTGACAGGCCCACGGCGAGAAAAACCGCTCGCCGTGGCTACCGGCGCTCGGGATTCGGGAGTCGGGGTAGCGCAGAGTCTCGTGCTTTTCGAGACTCTGCGGCTTTGTCACTGACGATTGCCGAATGACGAATTTCCGACTGCAAGCGTTTTTCAATCGGCATTCGCATTCCAGCCCTGTCATGATGGGCCCCTGGGCCCGCGAAACCGAATGAAAATGCCCGGTACCAGCGCTGGAACCGACGTGGCGCTAACTTCCTTATTTTCAGCAACGCCAAACCTGATGGCCGAGCATTTTCAAGGCTGCGGGTTTGGGGGCCGTCCAAAAAACAACGCCCGAAGTCCCGTAAAACGATGGGTGCGCCTACGGCTATCATCTGCTCATCACTCGTCACTGCCTTATTCGTGCCGAAGCGCCACCATCGGATCAACCTTCGCGGCCCGGCGGGCGGGGATGTAGCAGGCCAGCAGCGCTACGCCGATCAGAATCAGCGACACCGCGACAAATGTGAGCGGGTCAGTCGGCTTCACCCCGTAGAGCAGACTCGCCAAAAGGCGTGTTAGCGCAAGCGCCGTAAGGATGCCGGCTGCAATTCCAATTAGGGTGAGGCGAATCCCTTTTCCCGCCACAATGCGCAGAACATCTTCTC
The DNA here is from genome assembly GCA_030040995.1 of Terriglobia bacterium. GTDB lineage: Bacteria > Acidobacteriota > Terriglobia > UBA7540 > UBA7540 > JASHON01. Next base: position 19,958 of record JASHOS010000174.1, read on the forward strand.
TTTTCGCTCCCAACGCCAGACGGATGCCGATCTCGTGTGTGCGGCGGGTAGCCTCGTAAGAAAGCAGACCATAGAGTCCGACGCACGCGAGCAGAACTGACAGTGCGCCGAACAGGCTTGTGAGACTCGCCATAGAGCGCTGAAAAACTAGCATCTGATCGATTTCCTGCCTTTGCGTGTGAATGTCAAACAGCGGAAGGCGGTTGTTCAGACCGCTAGCGGCCCTGCGGACAGTGGGAATGAGCGCTGCGGGAGCTCCGGCCGTGCGCAGTTCAAAATGAGCTCCCCATCCTGTGAGTGGGATGTACACGGTCGGGCTGACCGTCCGCTGTAGGGTGGGGTACTTAGCGTCGCCAACGACGCCGACAATTTGCCAATCCGGGAGCTTCAAATTCTCAGTTGCTCCACCGCCGGCCCTGATGAGACGTTCCCCCAGAGGATTTTGGTTCGGTAGATAGCTTCGAACGAGCGCGTGGTTGACGAGCACTGGAATCGGCGCAGAGGCCCGAGCCGGCGGGGCTGCGCCTCTTTGCGGCGTCGCCGAGGTTGTTGCCTGTTGGGCCGCCTTCGTTGAAGCACTTGCTTCCGCCGTTTGTTCGAAATCTGCTGCAGTGAACGTCCGTCCCCCTAGTAACGGTATGCGGAGGGTGCGGAAAAAACCTGGCCCAGTGTAGAGCATATCAACAGGGACCGTCTTATTTCGCGATCCACCTTCGACCTTCACGACCGTGGCGTCGAGGCTGCCGCTGAGCAGCGCTGAGGATGAATAGCTTGCGGAAATTACTCCAGGGAGTTCCGCGAGCCGGCCTTGCAGAGTGCGATAGAGGTTCTGAATTTGTGGGTTTTTGTATCCGGCCAGGGTCGGTTCGATTCCAAACAGCAGAATATCTCGGGTATCAAAACCGGGATTAATCGCGCGGAGATTCTCCAGGGTTCGCACGAGCAACCCAGCGCCGACGAGCACTACAACCGAAAGCCCTACCTGCAGGATAACCAACGCACTTCCAGGCTGGAGCCGCCGCCGCGCGGAACCCCTCGCCAAAGCTGTCAAAGCGCTCTCCTTCAGCGCTGGCGTCAAATCGACGCGGGTACTGCGGAGCGCGGGTACAAGGCCGAAAAGAATCCCCGTCAAAAGGGAAATTACCACGGTAAACACGAGGACGCGCGCATCGGGCTTGACGACAAAAGGAAATGCATCGCCCCAAGGGGTCGACATGAGCGCGGTGATCGCGTGGACGCCCCAATAGGCGAAGATGATCCCAAGTCCGCCAGCGGCCAACGATAACATCACACTTTCGGTGAGAAGCTGGCGAAGAATTCGCCTCTTCCCAGCGCCCACCGCCATGCGGACTGCCATTTCTTTGTAGCGCGCCACTGCGCGCACGAGCAGCAGCCCCGCGACATTGGCGCACGCAATCAGGAGAATGATGCTCACCGCCGCCATCAAGACATAGAGCCGCGTTGAAAAAATGAATCGCACGCCGGTGAGCCCTTCTTGCGCAGGCAACAGCGCGATGGAAGGATCGTCTTGGGGCTTCGACAGCGGCTTCGACCCGTGAAGCACCTCATCACGGAAAAGCAGGCTGACCGCTGCTTGTGCGCTGCTGAGAGGCACACCCGGCTTAAGCTGCCCCACAATCACCAACTCCCAATCACCGAGATCCTTTATTCTCCGTCCCCAACTCGCATAGACTCGCGGAAGGGTCCTTAGTGGCAGCCAAAGGTCTTGGGTCCTGCCGGGAGAGAGTCCGGTGAAGGCCGCGTCTGCTACTCCGGCAATCGTAAACGGCACGTTGTTCACGATAACCGTCCGACCGACAGCTGATCGGTCGCCGCCGAACGCCGTATTCCAGTACGTGTGGCTGAGAACAACGACCGGGGGGGCGCCGGGCATATCATCTTGTGGTTCAATCAGCCGTCCGAGTGCAGGTCTTACCCCGAGCGTCGAAAAGTAATCTCCAGAAACGATCTGGCCCTGTGCAATGCTCGGCACTCCATTGCCGCTCACATCGAACTGGTCCCCTCCGGCAAAGGCGGCTACACCCGAGAACGCCCTGGTTTCCGACCGGATGTTCTCAAAAAAGGGCAACGGGAATGAGCACCCGGAGGAGCTGCTCCCGGCGTTCCCACTGTCACAATCGCCGGTATGGGAATGCCGCGGCGCGTGACGCGCTTCCCACCGAAACAGAACAAGCTGTGACGGGTCGCGCACAGGTAGCGAGCGAAGTATTACAGCGTCGATGAGGCTGAAAATGGCAGTGTTCGCGCCGATGCCGAGTGCGAGGGTGATGATTGCGACGGCCGTGAAGCCAGGATTGCGGCGAAGCTGGCGCAAGCCGTATCGCCCATCCGCGATGAGTTCGCCCAGCAAGCGAGCTCCTAGCGCTTCCCGGCATTCTTCCTTGTAACGTTGATAGCCACCAAACTCCATGCTTGCCTGGCGCTCCGCTTCCTCACGCGATAGTCCCCGCCGTTCCAGATCGTCCGCGCGGCTTCGCAGATGTAAGCGAAGCTCTTCTTCCATTTCCCGCTCGACGCGCGACCGACGAAGCAGAAAATCCAGAAGTGTGCGAATTGAGGAAGATATGCTCATGTCGTCTCCGTCTTTATCCGTGAAAGCGGTAGCGCCTAGTTACGTAAATAAGCGTAACTTTAGCTGTGTATCAGGGCACGACTTCAGCCGTGCCAGAATATAGCGCCAAGAGACCGGCTTTAGCCGCTGGCAGGGGCTAAAGCCCAGTCAAGACAGCTTTTTTGCGGCATGACTGAAGTCGTGCCCTGATACCACTCGCTATAACGCCAATTTACGCAACCAACCAGTAGCAGGCCCGCGCCGTTTCTGGGCCTGCGGTTTTTTCGCTGAACTTCGGACTCGCCGCGGACCTCAAAAACGGAGGTCCGTGCTACGAATTTGCTCGGCCACACAACGTGCGGCATCGATCAATCCCCTGAGATATTTAGGACTGTACGCTGCACTTTCTTGCTTGTCAAGCGCGCTAACTGCCCCCACCCTGCCTGCCGGCCGGCAGGCTCCCATTGCGCGGTCCCGCTCTCCCAAGGGAGAGGGTTGTTTTCGTTCTGAATTTCTGGGGCTGGCGCAGAGCGTCAGCTTTGCGCCAGCCCCAGAAGGTGTTTGCCACGTCCCATAGAGTGTGACATCTTATAGGATGTCCATGCTGCGGCGCGTAGTTGTGGATACTTCGGTGATTGTGGCCGCACTCAGAACACGGTACGGCGCAGCCAACGAGGTGCTACGCCTGGTAGCCAAGCGTCAGGTGTGTCTCCTCGCTACGCCGCCGCTATTCCTGGAATATGAAGATGCTCTGAAGCGACCCGAACAGCGGTTATCCCATGGGCTCACGCTCGAGGCCATCAACGAATTCCTGGCTGACCTGGCCGCTCTGATTGAGCCGGTTGAGGTTCACTTTCAGTGGCGCCCCCAGGTGCGGGATCCAAGTGATGAGATGGTGCTCGAAGCCGCGATCAACGGCCGGGCGGACGCGCTGGTAACTTACAATGTCAAACACTTTGCCCTGGCCGGCGATCGATTCGAAGTTCCTATCATTCGCCCTGCGGAGCTGTTAAGAAAGGTGAAACGATGAGCAAGGCTACGTATCCATTAAAACTTCCACTCTCGGTGAAGAGGGCTGCGGAGCGCCTTGCCAAGGAGGATGGCGTCTCTCTCAACCAGTGGATCGCCGTCGCTGTGGCTGAAAAGGTCGGAGTGATCGAAACGGCGACAGACTTCTTCAAGAGACGAGCGGGAAGGGCGACCGGCGCAGGGCTCATAAAATTTCTTCGTTATGCACCAGATGTTCAGCCTGAACCGGAAGATCAAGCCCACCCTGCAAAGTCACGTTGAGGACCAACCAGGCCCCGCCCCTCACCCACCCCGACAAGTCGGGGTCCTCCCTCTCCCAAGGGAGAGGGCTGTTCCCGCTTTTGATTGTCTGCTCCTATTCGTAACGGAGGGCGACCATCGGATCGACTCTTGTCGCGCGCCGGGCGGCGATGTAGGCAGCGAAGAGCGAGACGCCGATCAACACGATCAACACGAGCAATAACGTCAGAGGATCGGCGGGCTTGACCCCGTAGAGCAAGCCGGCGAGGAATCGCGTTAGCGCGAGCGCGCCGGCAATGCCGATGGGCGCGCCGATCAGCGCCAGTTTGAGCCCTTGCCCGGCAACCATCCTGAGAATCTCGCTCTTCTGCGCTCCCAGCGCCATGCGGATTCCGATTTCGTGCCGGCGCCGGGCGACGGCGTACGAGATCACGCCGTAGACTCCGAGCGAAGCCAACAGCAATGCCAAACCCGCAAACGCTCCGAGCAGCAGTGTGACGAAGCGCGTTTTAGCCATCGACTGCGAGTAATACTGATCCAAGGTCTCCACCTGATAGATAGGCGCGTTCTTATCCAGGGAGATTACCTCGCGGCGAGCAGAGGCCACGGTACTCCGGGGGTCATTCTTTGTGCGTACGACCACAAACATGGGAGAGTAGGGGCATTGCGCCAGGGGCGCATAGGCTTCGGGATCGGCCGGCGCGCCGAGATCGCTCTCTTTCACGTCGTCGATCACGCCCACAATCTCGCGCATCGGCAACGTGCCCGCGGCATAGCCGTTGCCAATGCCGGGTCGAATACGCTTGCCGATCGGGTTTTGCCCAGGGAAGAAGCGCTGCGCCAGGGCGCGGTTAACGATGACCACGGGCGGTGACTTCAAATCATCTCGTTCCGTGAAGTCCCGGCCAGCAACCAGAGTAATCCCCAAGGTTCGAAAGTATCCCGGCTCAACCGCATTGAAATCAATCGCGGCTCGCGAGGCCATCGGAGTGGGATGCCCTTCAATTTCTACGCTGCAAACCATGTTCGCTTCCGTCAGAGGCAGCGATGCGACGGCGCTAGCTGAACTGACGCCCGGAAGCGCGCTCATTCGCTCCACTACCTCCCGGAAAAAGCGCGGGGCTTGAGCGGTCAGATCTCCGGGAGGTGAATCGATCGCAAAGGTTAAGACGCGATCGGGGTTAAATCCCGGATCAACTCGAGCAAGGTGAAGAAAACTCTGAATCAAGAGGCTCGCTCCGGCGAGCAATACGACAGCCAACGCGACCTCGCTCATCACCAGAGCTTCGCGTAAGCGCCCGCCTCGCTTGCTGCCGCTACCTGCGCCTGGCGCATTTTCCTTAAGCGACCCGGTGAGATCGAGCTTCGAGGATTGCAGTGCTGGTGCAAGGCCGAAGAGTAATCCTGTGAGCAACGAGATCAAGAGAGCGAAGACAAGCAGGCGAGCGTCAAGCCCGATGGCTTCGAGGCGCGGAACCTCGACCGGGATCAGTCGCACGAGCAGCCTGAGCAGACCGAGCGCGAGAGCTAAGCCGAGGCTGCCTCCGATGAGACCCAACGCCAGGTTCTCCGTGATCAGTTGGCGAGTGGCCCGGCGGCGGCTCGCGCCCAGGGCGGCGCGGACGGCCATCTCCTTGTGACGTCCAGTCGCCCGCGCGAGTAGCAGGTTCGCCACGTTCGCGCAGGCAATGAGGAGCACAAAGCCCACCGCGCCGAATAGGATGAACAAGGGAGCGCGCAGCGGGCCGGCGAGCACCTGAACTTCCGGCACAATACGAACGGTGCGCGGCTTGTTCCCAGGGTACTGCTTGTTCAGTTCGCTCGCGATGGTGACCATCTCCGCCTGGGCCTGCTGCCGGGTGGTTCCCGATTTCACGAGCCCGAGAACATGCAAGTAGTGAGCGCCGCGCTGTGCCGTCATCGCGTACCGCCCTCCTTCGGCGTCAAGCGCGATCGTGGTCCACAGCTCCATCTGCTCGGCCCGAACCGGAAACTGAAACCCTTGCGGCATGACGCCGACCACGGTGAATGGCTGGTCGCCAAGCCGTATGATGCGGCCGAGCACCGATGCATCGGAACCGAACTCCCTTTGCCACAAGCCGTAGCTTAAAATGACCGGGTCGGTGCCGTTCGCAGCCCCGGGGTTGTCCTCTTGCGGCAGGAAACTTCGCCCGAGCGCCGGGGTTACGCCGAGAAGCGAAAAGAGATTGGCGGAGATTACAGCGCCTCGCAAATGCAGAGGCTCGCGTGGGCCGGTTAAGGTAAGGTCGTTCGTCCGGAAGACCGCCATGCCGTCAAAGACATGATTTCGTGCCCGCCAATCAAGGAAATCCGGATACGAGGCGATGCCGCTTTCATCGCTGGCGGCATGAGCGGCGATTACTGACATAATTCGTACCAAACGGCCGGCGTTGGGGTAGGGCAGTGGCTTGAGGATCAACGTGTCAACCACGCTGAAGATCGCCGTAGTTGCCCCGATGCCGAGCGCGAGAGTGAGAACCGCCACGGCCGTGAAGCCGGGATTGCGGCGAAGCTGGCGCAGGCCGTAGCGAATATCCTGGACGAGGGTTTCGAGAAATGGGACGCCGCGCCGGTCGCGGTAACGCTCTTTGGCTTGCTCGACGCCGCCCAGCTTGATCAACGCCTCTCGCCGGGCTTCCTCCGGCCTCATGCCCGCGCGGAGATTATCTTCCGTATGCATCTGGAGATGGCTCTCAAGCTCGGAGGCCAACTCACGGTCGCGGCGCTTTCTGTCGAACAGGCCAGCCAGCCGGAAGAAGCAAGCGCGGAGACGTCTCATGGATCACCTCTTAGAAGCAGTGACGAGTGGGTAGCGGGTAGCGCGGACCTCCGCTCTTGAGGTCCGCGGCTTGTCATCTCAAAAGCGCCAACGCAGACCTGGGCCGCGCAAAAAGCCGCAGACCGCAAAGACGGCGGTCTGCGCTACCTCGGCGATCGGGATCCGGAGTTCCGGATTCGGCTTTGTCTGGCGCAGCCCCTGGGGCGCGGCAGCGAAGCTTGCGAAGCTATTGCCTTGATGGAGACGAAGTAAGAACCGCGGTTTTCCCTCTCCCTCGGGAGAGGGTGGACCGCGGCCGG
>JASHOS010000175.1 GCA_030040995.1 Terriglobia bacterium
CTCAGATCAAATGCCTCTACCACACGAGGCGAGCTGAGAAGGCCGAAGCCGTGCATGCCGAGCAAAAATTCGCGGCGGGCCTTATCGTTCCTAAAGAGTTGCTCAAAGGGAGAACTGCCCTGTGCGCCAAACACCTGCGCCCAGCGATTCGTGCCCTCGCGAACAGCATCCTCAAGATTGCCCCAGAGGCGATACAACGAGTCGTTCGAGTAAAGAATGTAGCCCGCCAGAGTCGCGTCGCTTGAACGGCAGAGATACGTTTCAGCGACAGGCTCGTTGGCGTATTTCCCATCTGTTTTGCGCAGCAGGCCGAGCCCGACGCAGGCGTCGAGCAAACGTTCGAGAGCGTCCTGATGGGTAGCAGTCTGCCGAGATAATTCAGTCAGGTCTTTCGGACCCGTCTGCAGCAGATCGAAGATCTCGAGAGCGACCGCGGCAAACATAACTTTTGAGCGGCGAAATGCATCAATCAGCTCGGCGATAGGAGCCGCATCAGGATAGGTCACCAGATAAACCGCCTTTGATCAAGTACCGAAAATCACCGGACCGGGGGCGCAGACACTTGCAGGGTAGTGTCTGTAATCTCGCGAAGCGAGAGGTTCTTATTGGCGCGATTGTGGCATTTCGCCATTCTAAACCCTTCTCAGCTTGGCTGATCGCAGACACTAAATGCAAATGCCTGCGCCACCCCCCGCCCGCGGAAAATGCCGACAAGATGCCGGCGCTACACTGGCCGGGGAATCGTCTGCGCCGGTTTTGGTCTTGGAGGGCGGCTGGGAACATGGTACAAATTAAAATCCGATTGTAAATGAAAGGAATCGATCCATGAATTCATCGCGCCGCTGTTTCTTGCGGGCTTCGCTCACTGCTCCCCTGGCAGCAAGTTTGGGCCGTCCAAAACTCAGCGCCTATAGTCTTAGCCGTCCTTCCGGCCTGGCGCCGGCGCTTCAAGGCCAGGAACAATTTGAGAATCCGCAGGTCATCCGCTACGACGCTCAGTGCTTCACCATTAACGGCCGGGACACGATCGTGCACAGCGGCTGCTTTCATTATCCCCGGTGCCCGCGCGATCTTTGGCGCGACCGTCTGATGAAATTCAAGCAGGCGGGTTTCAATACCATTGAAACTTACGTCTTCTGGAATTACCACGAGGCGGTGGAAGGCCATGCCGATCTGAGCGAATTCGAAGATTTTGTTCAACTGGTCCACAGCATGGGCTTCTGGATGATCGTGCGCCCTGGCCCCTACGTCTGCGCCGAGTGGGATGCTGGCGGTTTCCCTCATTGGATTATCGCCCTGCAGTTCCCGCTGCGAAGCGCGGACCCCGAAAGCATTCGCATTTCCCAGCGCTGGTATGGCCATGTACTGCCTGTGATTCAGCGCAACATGATCACGACGGGAGGACCGGTGATCATGATTCAAATCGAAAACGAGTACGATTATTGGCTGCTGGCGGACGCCGAAAAAGTGAAATACGTCACGGCGCTTGCCGACATGGTATGGAATGCGGGCATTGATATTCCCGTGATTACCAATTGGTGCCAGCAGGCGCGCGAAAAATCCAACCCGGTGATGGACCGGATCACCGACACGGCGGATTTTTATCCCCGCTGGAATATTGTACGAGAGACGCTGCCGGCACTTGCAAAACTTCGGCAACAGCAGCCCGGCTCGCCGCTCGGCGTGACGGAGCTGCAAGGAGGGTGGTTCAGCCAGAACGGAGGCAAGCTTTCTGTCGATCAGCCGGGCGTGGGCGCGGAGCAACTTGATGTGCTCACCAAGACCATGCTCGAGCAGGGCGTCACCTTTTACAGCTATTACATGGGTTTTGGCGGCACGAATTTTGATTGGGCGGCCAAGAACCTGACGACGACTTATGACTACGCTGCCCCCATTCGCGAGCCCGGCGGCCTATGGGAAAAATACTACGCGGCGCGTGGCGTCTGCATGTTCAACAATCAGTTCGGACCGCTGCTTGCCAGGGCACAGGTCTTTCCGGGACCGCAGTCCACGAATTCCAATGTGAGCGTTACGGAGCGGGCAAACGGGAAGAGCGGCTTCCTGTTCGTGCGGGAAAACGGAAACTCCGAGCAACAGTTCAAGATGAGTTTCCCAGATCCCAACAGTCCGAGCCGCCGAACCATCAGCGTGCCGCGCCAGGGCCAACTAATCCTGGGAGCGCGGCAAATGAAAATGCTTCCCGTTCAGACGCCGCTTCCTGGCGCGCACCTGCGATACACGACGGCCGAAGTTCTCGGATATGGGCTTAACGTGGACCGAACGTTCCTTATTATGTATGACGAGCCGGGCCGGGCGGTGGAGTTTGCGATAGCCACGGAACAGATGCCGCATGTTGAAGGCGATACCTTATATCAATATTGGGATCAGGACTATGAGTCGGTCGTGATCGGCGTTCAGCTTAACGAGCCTGAGACGCTGCTGCTGGTTAACGGTCTTATGATTGTTCTGATCCCGCGAGAGACCGCGCTCCGAACCTGGACCGTAAAGTTCCCTCCTGCCGCCCTTCCCCTGACCGAGCCTACAGATACCGTTCAGGTTCCTTACCTGACCGACTGCGCGCTCCTTGGCGAAAGTGGGGCGCACCGTCAGCACGCCTGGGCGGAACTCTACTACAAGCCCGGCGCGCATCACCTTACGGCGCTCTGGCCATGGCAACCCGATCAGTGCTTGGTGGACGGGAACCGCGCGCCGCTAACTTACGATCAACACTGGCGAACCACTAAAACTCGCTTCACCGTACCGGCGCTGCCGGCGCAGACCATCAACTTGACGGCGGTCGAGACGTGGACTGAGAAGTTCAACCCTCAGTCCGGGACTTGGGTTACGAGCCCGGCGCGGCCACTCGAAGAATTGGGAGAAATTCCATACGGGTACGTCAAGTATTCAGCTCAGTTTCAGGCGCCGGCGGGAGCGAAACTGGCGATTACGACCTTCGACGACGACGGCAAGCACGTCTTTGTTGACGGCCAGCACGTTCGGGAAGCCGCAAATCCACGGCGGCAGACGGAGTTTCCCTTGGACCTCTACCGCCAGAGGGGCGCGAACACGCTGCAAATAGTCTATGAACTCTTCGGCAGCTACAATTTTGGTCCAAACGTAGCGCGGCTCAAGGGTATCGAATCGGCGACGGTCGAGCTGAACGGGGGAGGGAAGTCGCGGGTTAATTCGTGGAGCATCCAACTTACTCCGCCGGCAATGCGGGGCAGGGAAATCGATCCCGATTTTTCCGTCGGTGAATGGCAGCCCGCGACGCTCGGAGGCGCCCCTTCAAGCGATGAATGGCTTCCTGCCTTCTGCTGGACACGCGCGCACTTTACTCTTGATTCCCCTACGGACGGCTGGGAGGTAGCGTGGAACGCCACGATCGAGGCGGATCGAGATGCGCTCGTCTATTTGAACGGGAAGTTTGTGGGGCGTTACGTCACCCAGGGCCCCCAGAAGCAATTCTATCTGCCGGAGCCTTGGATCAAGTGGGGAACGGATGAAAGCAACGTTCTGACGGTCGTCCTCGCTTATACCAGCGAGCCTCAACATCTCAAGACCTTGCGGATAGCTCCTTATGATGAATTTGCGGTGAAGCGGACTACTGTGGAATTCCGCTGGCGCTAGTTGGGTCTTGTGAGCACCCACTGGAAAGCAGGGTAGCGCAGACTCTCGCGTTTCAGGGAGTCTGCGGCTTTGCTCGAGTTTCGGGGATAAAATCCACAGACCTGCAAAAAAAGTAGGCCTGCATTACAAGATCGTGATTTCTTGTTGTTTGGCAAGGTTCTTAATTACCCCTCACCCGGCCCGCGCCGGCTGGACAAAGCGCCGGCCGCTCTCGGTTTGGCTAATTTGGAAACCATTGGGAGCAAGCCCTACCCCTACGCTGCCTAACGGCTCCCGGGAAGAAATGGCAAGGCCAAGCCACTACAGTATTAAGAATTTTTAAGCTGCTCTTCCCTCTCGCCGTTTCGCATCTTCCTGTCATCGCAGCCCTGTCTGCCTTTGGCCGTTAACCCAGCCGCCATGAGTCTGAAAGAACTCTAACTCAGTTGACGCCGAGCCGTCCAATAACGGCCCCAATGTTGCTTGGCTTGCTGTTTGCGGCGGGGTACCGATAAAGATAGTTGCGTTGGCAGACGGGTTGGGCACGTGTTTGGCGGGGGGAAGGGGAGTCAGTACCAAGTGGTTCGAACTGCTCGTCTTTGAGCAAGAAAGAATCTCCACCCATCAACGATCTCCCTTCGGAGATCGTGAATTACAATTCGCACGCGATGGGAATCTTGTTTATGGGTCCTAGCCCCAATCCGGCGGGAGGCACTGATGCCTGATATTATCTTCAGCTTCGCTGATTCCGACAGCCAACGAAGGAAACGCGTCTTTGAGGGGGCCATCCTGTTTTGCCCGGCAACCGACGAAAGCCGCTCGTTGTGCAATCGCGCGCGTGAATACGTTCGAGAGGCGTTTGGCGAACTCGACCCTGAGCATGCGCAAGAATCGACGTCGGTGGAACGATTCGTCGAGATAGTGGGGCCGCTGAAGAGTCGCTACACCAATGCCACGGCGACGAAGGAATACGTTCGCGCGTTTTTGCTTTCCCTCGGCGTCGATCCGGAGACCACCTATTTTGACGTTCCGCGGCTGCGCGTGGTGCCCCATTCAAACTATCTGACGGCAGGTGTGAGCTATGCGTACCGAGCGCATCGGGATACTTGGTACTCAAGCTCGCCGAGCCAGATCAATTGGTGGCTGCCGGTCTGGCAGGTGACGCCGGCTCGGGCTATGACATTTTATCCATCGTATTGGGAACGACCGGTTCCAAACACGTCACAGGATTTCGACTACAACGAGTGGAAATCTGTCGGCCGAGGCGCCGCGCAAAGCCAAATTAAGCAGGATACCCGGAAGCATCCTCTTCCTATGCAGGAGTTTGCGCGCGAGGAGGAGTTGCATTACGGCGCCGCCGCTGGCGACTTCGTCGTTTTCTCGGCGGCTCATCTGCATGCCACCACGCCCAATACCTCGGACGCGACGCGATATAGCATCGATTTTCGCACCATCAATATAGACGATTTACGCCGCAGCGAAGGCGCACGGAATGTCGATAGCCGGGCGCGCGGATCGACGCTCGGCGACTTCCTGCGCGTGGAGGATTTTCATCCCATCGAATGCTGTGACGCCGGGGTGGTCGCGTGACCATGACCGATGACGTTTCCCCGACGATGCACGATCCGCGCACTCAGACCGGCGAGGATCTGGATGGGCGACGCGCGCTTGAAGAGTATTTTCGCACGAGCGCAGGTTCCGCCGCCGAAAAGTTGGAGAATTTTTCGAAGTACGTCCCGCGGCAGACTTTGGCACGATTTCTCGCGCGATATGAAATATTCAAGCAGGCGCAAAATATCCACGGCTCAATTGTCGAATGCGGCGTGCTGTTCGGCGGCGGTTTGCTAACCTTTGCCAAGCTTTCAGCCATCGTGGAGCCATACAATTTCCAACGCCGTGTAATTGGTTTTGACACGTTTTCTGGTTTTCCAACAATTTCCGAGGCAGATCTGCGGGGCCGGCCAGAGCGCAAAAGCGCCCATCTTAAGGAACATGGTTTCGCGGCGGAACACGCCTACGACGACATTTTGCGGTCGATCGAGGTATTCGACATGACGAGGCCGCTAAATCATTTTCCGAAAGTTGACGTCGTCAAGGGCGATTTTCACGAAACGGCGCCCAGATATCTTATAGATCACCCTCATTTGGTCGTGAGCATTCTCTATCTCGATTTCGACATATACGACCCAACCCGGCTGGCCTTGGAATTGTTCCTTCCGCGAATTCCGAAGGGTGGCGTCATCGCGTTCGACGAACTTAACGACGAAGCCTTTCCCGGCGAGACTATTGCCGCAATTGAAACGCTCCCGCTCAATCAATGGCGGATTCGCCGTTTCGAATTCGATCCCCGGATTTCCTACGCGGTGGTTGGGGACTAGGGCCGCCTTGCGTTATGAGCAGACTCAAACGCAGAGATCACAAAACGATGTCTGCGCCAGCCCGCTCGAAAGCCAAAGGGTAGGGCAAGCTCTGCCCCTACAGGATTAGGGGTTTCTAAGGCGCTCTTTCTGCTGGCCGTTTTCACATCTTCCTGTCATAACAATCCTGTCTGCCTTTGGCCGCTAACCCAACCGCGGTGAGTCTGAAAGAACTCTAACTCAGTTGACGCCGCACCTTGGATTAACGGCCCCAATGTTGCTTAAATTGTTGCTCGCAGTGGGCACAGCGTTCGGCTGCCAGTGATTTGCGGAAAGTCGCGGACCTTCCGGACAGGTGTAGCGCAGCGTTCGCTTTATAACGCTGCGCATTTTCTCTGGTTACCGACGAAAAACCGCAGGGTCAACGTACAGACCATGAGCTACAAGACCCGGCGAGTTTCTGAGGAGCGTAGCGAAGAACCTTTATTGATGGAAGCCTGGGGTACCGATGAAGGTTGTTGTGTTGGCAGGCGGATTGGGCACGCGTTTGGCGGAGGAGACGGAAGTCAGGCCCAAGCCAATGGTCGAGATTGGAGGGCATCCGATCCTTTGGCACATTCTCAAGCACTATTCTCATTACGGACACAAAGAGTTCTTTATTGCGCTTGGGTACAAGGGTGAATGCATCAAGCGCTACTTCCTGGAACGCGTAAGCCTGAATGGGGACATGACTCTTCACCTGCCGCGCGGCAGGATGGAACGAAACGGAGGGGACCTGGAGAATTGGACCGTCCACCTGATAGATACAGGAAAGGAAAGCACCACGGGTGGGAGGGTGAGGCGTCTTGAGGCTTGCCTTCGGCAAGGCACCTTCATGGTGACTTACGGGGATGGCGTTGCGGATATTGATCTCGATGAACTGCTGGCATTCCATCAGGCGTGCGGCCGGGTGGCAACGGTGACGGCCGTAAGGCCGCCCGCTCGCTATGGCGGATTGATTTTTAACGGTGACTTGGTGGCTAAGTTTACGGAAAAGCCGCAGGCTGGCGAAGGCTGGATCAACGGGGGATACCTGGTCTTTGAGCCCGCCCTTTTTGATTATCTCTCCGGCGACGCGGACAGCCTGGAAGGGCACGCGCTCGAGAAACTCGCCGCCGACGGGCAATTAGCTGCTTTCAGGCACCCGGGCTTCTGGCAGTGCATGGATACGCTGCGTGACAAGATGCACCTGGAGAGTCTCTGGCAGCGAGGCAATGCGCCCTGGAAAATCTGGGGACAAGTGTGATGATTACAGGCTCATTCAAAGACCGTTCAGTCTTCATCACGGGGCATACAGGGTTTAAAGGCTCCTGGCTCACCATCTGGCTTCATCGCCTGGGAGCCACGGTGAGCGGTTATTCACTTCCACCACCTACAACGCCCAGCAACTTCGAGGCTTCCTTCGTCCGGAAGCTGCTACTAAGGCATTACGACGGCGACATTCGTGACTGCGTTCAACTGCACGCCGCGATGCGGGCCTGCTCGCCTGACGTAGTTTTCCATCTTGCGGCTCAACCTCTGGTGCGGCAGAGCTATCGTGATCCCTTGCATACCCTAGGGGTTAATGTCATGGGCACAGCGTCTCTTCTGGAGGCCGTGCGCGAGCTCCGCCATCCCTGCGTCGTCGTCGTCATCACTAGCGATAAGTGCTACGAAAATAACGGGCCGGGCGAGCCGCACGAGGAAAGCGATCCTTTGGGCGGGCACGATCCCTACAGTGCCAGCAAAGCAGCGGCTGAAATTATTGCGGCGTCTTACCGGCAATCCTTTTTCCCGCCGGACGATCTCGCCCGGCACGGCGTGAAGCTGGCCACCGTCCGTGCCGGCAACGTGATTGGCGGCGGAGATTGGGCGGCAGACCGGATCGTTCCTGACATGGTGCGAGCGCTTTCCTCAAATACGGCGGTCGCGGTGCGCAACCCCAGTTCCGTCCGGCCCTGGCAGCATGTCCTGGAGCCGCTTTGCGGCTATTTGCTTTTGGCCTCGCGCATGCTCGCGAGCGATGACCCGCGATGGTTAAGCGGCTGGAATTTTGGCCCGCCGGCCCGGGCCGAAGTGGCCGTGCGGGAAGTTGTGGACCTGTTCTGTCAACGCTGGGGCAGCGTCCGTTGGCAGGACATGAGCAGTGTCGACGCTCCCTACGAAGACCACATGCTGCGCCTGTCCACGCAAAAAGCAGCGAAGGAATTGGGCTGGCAGTCACGGTGGAACCTTGGCAAAGCAATCGAAAGAACGTGCAGGTGGTACCAGTCTTTTTATGCGCAGCCGGAGCGGTCCACTTATGAGCTGTGCGCCGAAGATATTGCCGATTACGAAACGAGCGTCTCGAAAAAAAACGGCCGTTCCGCCCATCCACCGCTTCACGCCCATGCTCGATGATGACCACGCATCGAAGCGGCGGCACTCCACGCGCTGCCGGTCCTGCGCAACTTCGCCGCTTGAAATTGTGCTTAACTTGGGATCGACCCCTCTTGCCAACCGGCTCCTGAGCAGCGATCAGCTCAATCGACCCGAACCAAAGTTCCCTCTGGTACTGGCTTTCTGCTCCGGATGTAGTCTCGTCCAGATCACGGAAACCGTGCCGCCTGAGGTTCTGTTCCGGGATTACGTTTACTTTTCGTCTTTTTCGGACACGATGCTCGATCATGCCCGCGATACTGCGCGGCGCATGATCGCCTCCGCCAGTCTCGGACCGAATAGCCTGGTTGTGGAAATCGCCAGCAATGATGGTTACCTGCTCCAATATTATCAGGAGGCAGGCGTTCCCGTGCTCGGCATCGAGCCGGCGGCCAATGTGGCGAAGGTTGCGCGGGAAAAGCGGAATATTCCTACTCTATGCGAATTTTTTGGTCCCGATCTCGCGGGAAAACTCGCAAATTCCGGCCGCAAGGCGGATGTGATTCACGCCAATAACGTCATGGCGCACGTCCCCGACCTGCAGGGTTTCCTGGGAGGCCTCGGGATGTTGCTGAAGGATGGCGGCGTTGCCATCGTCGAGGCGCCCTATGTCAAGGAGATGATTGAGCGAGTCGAATTCGACACCATCTACCACGAACATCTCTCCTACTTCTCGCTCACCGCGATCGACTACCTCTGTAAGCATCATGGCCTTTTCATTAATAATGTAGAGCTTCTGCCTATCCACGGTGGCTCATTACGTATTTTTATCAGGCATCAGGCCGGCGGATTCTCCCCCACGCGGGCCGCCTGCCGGCTGCTGGCCCAGGAAAAGGATTGGGGAGTGAATGGCGCGAGCTTCTATCACGATTTTGGGCCCAAAGTGCAGAGATTGAAGGAGCAATTGGTAACCCTTTTGGCAGGGCTAAAATTGCGGGGCGCCCGCATTGCAGCCTACGGCGCATCCGCCAAGGGCAGCACGCTTATGAATTATTTCGGGATCGGCAGGCCGCTCCTGGACTTTGTTGTTGATCGCAGCACCGCCAAGCAGGGGCTTTACACCCCCGGTTCTCATCTGCCGATTTGCGCGCCGCAAACGCTGCTCGACGCCATGCCGGATTATTGCCTGCTGCTCACGTGGAACTTTGCCGGCGAGATTCTAGAACAGCAGGCCGAGTACACGCGCCGCGGTGGGCGGTTTATCATCCCGATTCCCGAGATGAAAGTTCTTTAGGCCCGGATGATTTTTACTGAGACAAGGCTAAAGGGCGCCTTTATCATCGATCCCGAGCGGCGTGAAGATGAGCGCGGCTTTTTCGCCCGCACGTTCTGCCAGGAAGAGTTCGGCTCGCACGGCTTGAATATGCAATTCGTGCAGTGCAGCACCTCTTACAGCAAGAAGAAAGGGACGCTGCGCGGCATGCACTACCAGGCTGCGCCCCACGAAGAGGCCAAACTGGTGCGCTGCACGCGCGGGGTGATCTTCGACGTGATCATTGACCTGCGACCCCGATCGCAGATGCTGAGCCAGTGGGTGGGGGTGGAATTGGCCGCCGAGGAGGGCCGCATGCTCTACATCCCGGAGGGCTGCGCTCACGGTTTTCAGACGCTGGCAGACGAGACCGAAGTTTCCTATCAAATGTCTGAATTCTTCCATCGCGAATACGCTCGCGGCGTGCGATGGGACGACCCGGCAATCGGCGTCGGCTGGCCACTGTCAAATCCGATTCTCTCGGAGAGGGACGGAAGCTATCCCAATTTCTCGTTTGAAGGCGCAGGCAGCTTCTTTTCGGAGAAGCCGTGATGCGCGTGTTAGTGACAGGCGCAGGCGGCTTTGTTGGTTCGCACGTGGTCCGCGTACTGGCGCGGCAGGGGCACGCAGTGTTTGCAGTGCTGCGGCGCCGTGGGTTGGATGAAGACGCGGCAGACGGCTCGGGTGAAGTTCATGCCATTCGGCTTGACTTGAAGGATGCCGCCGGGCTCGCGTCAGCAGTGCGGGATATCCGCCCCGACACGGCGATTCATCTTGCCTGGTACACCGAACCGGATAAATATTGGGGCGCGCCTGAAAATCTGGATTGTGTGGCGATGAGCCTGAACCTTGCGCGCGTGCTGGCCGGGAGCGGTTGCAAGAGGCTGATTGCTGCGGGTTCTTGCGCCGAATACGAGTGGCGGGGCGAGATACTCTCGGAGGAGAGCACTCCCCTCCGGCCGCGGACCTTTTATGGCGTCTGTAAGAACGCCTTGCGTGAAATACTCGACGCGTACTGCCAGAAAGCGCCGATGCAACTCGCGTGGCTGCGCTTCTTTTATCTTTACGGGCCGGGTGAGGCAAGGGGACGGCTGGTGCCCTCGACCATTCTGTCAGTGCTGAGCGGAAAAACGGTGCCGTGCACAAGTGGAGAGCAGGCGCGCGATTATCTCCATGTCGAGGACGCTGCGCGTGCGGTTGCGGCTGTTGTTGAGAGTGAGGAAAGAGGCTGCATGAATATTGGCTCGGGCCAGCCGATCAAGATCAGAACCATTGTCGAGAAGATTGCCCGAATTCTCGGCTGCCGGGATCTTGTCGGCTTCGGAGCGATCCCAGACACTCCATACGAACCCTCCTCATTAGCGGCTGATGTGCGCAGGCTGCGATACCGCTGCCGTTGGAAGCCCTCATTAACGTTCGACGAAGGAATTTTGCAGACCGTGAATTGGTGGAAAGCAAACTCGTGACTGGCCATCCTTGCCCGCTCTGCGGAGCGTGTGCCGCAGAAACCGTGTTTGATCGAAGGAACGTGCCCGCTCACCAGAATGTTGTGTGCGAGACGGCAGAGGACGCTCGGCGCTTTGCACGTGCGGACCTCGTTCTTGCGTTCTGTGAGAAATGCGGCTTCGTGTTCAACCAGAAGTTTGATTCCGGAAAGCTGAACTATTCTGCGGTCTATGACAACAGTCAGGCTCACTCCGCCTTTTTCCAACGGTATCTTAGGGACCTCTGCGATTATCTTCGAGTGAAGTATGGGTTGCGTGGAAAGCGACTGGTTGAAGTAGGCTGCGGCAAGGGTGACTTTCTCCGCCTGATGTGTGCGGGTGGAATGAACCGCGGTCTGGGATTTGACCCGAGCTATGTGGGCCCTGAAACGGGCGAGGAAGGCGCGATCCACTTTGTTAAAGCGTTCTACGGAGAGTCCCGCTGCGACCGGGCAGTTGACTTCCTATACTCACGTCACGTCCTGGAGCACATCCAGGACCCGGCGAAGATGCTCAGGTCTATGCGAAAAGCTCTGGGCGACGACGCAAACTCGGTAATCTACATCGAGGTCCCAGACTTGGCGTGGATACTCGACCAGGCCGCATTCTGGGATTTCTTTTACGAACACTGCTCCTATTTTTGCGCCGGAACTCTCCGCCGTGCCTGCCAGGCCGCCGGCTTTGAGGTTGAGAGAACCTTCCCAGGCTTCGGAGGGCAATACCTCTGTTTGGAGGCCAGGTGCGCTCCGGGCTGCCACGCGAGGGCCAAACCGGACCCGGGCGAGTTAGGTGAGCTTCGAGCAAGGATAGGGCACTTCCGCAAATCAGTTGAGGAGAGAATGCAAACGAGCCGGGAGCGTGTCATGGCGCTTCGGGAGCGAGGGCCTTGCGCGTTGTGGGGGGCAGCGGCGAAAGGTACGACATTTGCTAACGTTATTGACCCTGAAGCCCGTTACATCCGATGTCTCATTGATATTAATCCATCGAAGCGAGGCAAGTTTATTGCGGGTTCCGGACACCGGATCATCGCACCCGAGGATATTAGCGCTTGTGAAAGCGAAATTCGGGGGATCTTCAGCATGAATTCTAATTATTTCGAGGAGCAACGAGCGAAACTGGCCCAATTATCTTTGAACATTCCGCTCATACCGCTCTAGGGGAAAGCATGGATAAGGCCTCAAGGATCATGGTGGATTTTCCGACTCAGACGTTGCATCTGACTGGCGAAGAGGGTGGAACACGTTTTCTGCCGCTCTATAGCCATGAAGCTCTGAGAGAGCTGTCGCGCGTGTGGGTTAAGCTCGGTTGGGCCATGAAATACTCCTATACCTTCTCTTGGATGGGCCGGCCGGTCATCCAACTTCCCGATGATCTGATGAGAATCCAAGAGGTGATCTTCAGGGTACAACCGAACGTCATCATCGAGACGGGCGTCGCTCACGGGGGATCAGCAGTTTTTTACGCGAGCCTGCTCGAGCTCTTGGGCAGGGGACGTGTGGTGTCGATTGATGTGGAAATCCGGCAGCACAATCGCGAGGCGCTCGATAAGCATCCGCTCTCTAAACGCATCACTTTGATCGAGGGGAGTTCAACTGCCGAGGACACTATCGGGCAGGTGCGCCAGTTGCTTGCGGCGGGCGATCGAGTGCTCGTTGTTCTTGATTCAAATCACACGAAAGATCACGTCCGCAAGGAACTTGAATCGTATGCTTCGATGGTGACACCCGGGAGCTATCTCATCGCGACAGACGGAATTATGGAAGAGCTCGGCGATGCCCCTGGAGGCAGCCTAAGCTGGGCTACAGATAATCCGAGGGTCGCAATCCATGAATTCCTGCGCAGCCACTCCGAATTTGAAATTGACCCTGAACCGCAACGTGCAGGGGTAACTTACTGGCCGGACGCCTACCTGAGACGAAAGTAAACGGCCCATACCCGTATAACTCGGCACCGCAGGCCCGGTGCGCGGGCATGCGGCATCAGACAGCGGGAGTGAACATGACCTCGGAATCCCAGCCTCTCATCAGCATCGGATTGCCAGTTTACGACGGCGAGAAGTATCTCCGCAAAGCTCTGGCGGCGCTTCTGGCGCAAGACTATTCGCATTTCGAATTGATCATCTCTGACAACAATTCTAAGGACGGCACTGAAGCGATTTGCCGCGAATTCGCGGCTCAGGATTTGCGCGTTCGCTACATCCGGCAGCCTCAGAACCAAGGCCCTCTCTGGAACTTTGAGTTCGTTCTGCAGCAGGGTCGCGGGGAATACTTCATGTGGGCGGCGCACGATGACCTATGGGAGCCGTCATACATTCGGAAATGCATCGAGGCTTTGCAGTCTCATCCGGAAGCCGTTCTTTGCTGCACGGAAGTCAATTTCATCGATGGGGAAGGGAATCCGTCGTCCTTCTATGTAGGGTTCAAAAACCTGGAGACTTTGGGGCTCGCGCCTGTCGAGCGGATTCATCGCCTCATTGCCCGGATGGGATGGTACGCCATTTATGGTCTTATGCGTCCGGAAGCAATCAGAAAAATAAAGAGCCTCGGGGTGAGCGCATTCGGAATCGATGTCGTCATGACACTGGAATTGCTGCTCAAAGGCCACATTGTCAAAGTTCATGAGCCCCTTTTCTCCTTTCGCATCGAGAGGGGCAAAACCGCTGATGACTACAAGGCGAGTTTCAAATCGGAGAGAGGGCCAGCTCCAGCGATGGAGCTTCCCTATACCGGTCTGGCTCTGGACCTTTTGAGAACGGTTTATGAGTCCGGACTGTCTTCGCAGGAAAAGCGAACCGCGTTCGCGGATTTCATGCTCGTGATGTCGTCGAGCCAGGTCGGTTGGCGTGCCCTCATCACGCAGGAGCTCCTCGGACCCGGCATCGCCCTGAACGACGCAGGCTTCGCATACGTGTTAGGCCAAGTCTTAGCGCGTGCCGTTCCGATGGCTGAGCTTCGAGAGGATCCGCTCATGCAGGCGCTCTACCGTCCGCCTCAGACAGTCCCAGACGTTCTCACTTTGGCGAAAATCATTCTTGGGCAGAATGGCTCCGCCCCGCATTTGCCTCCGCGCGAGAAGCACCGGCAGGGATCGCTGCTGTTCGAGCAAGGAAAGCTGGAAGAGGCTTCACGGCTATTTGCCGACGCGATTCGGGAACAGGAAACGAGCGAGCGGTGGACGGACTGGGCGACGGTTCAGATTGCGCGTGAGCGCCGGGCCGAGGCCGAGCAGGGTCTCGAGCGCGCGCTTGACCTTGACAGGAACAACACGCTGGCCGCCCTCAAGCTGGGCATTCTCATGGCCGGTGACGGCCGGTTCGACAATGCCATTCCCTATCTCGAGCGTGCCCTCCCCAAGCTCGACGGCCCCAAGCAGGCCCAAACCGCTGAATTACTCTCCAATTGCCGGATGAGACTGGTTGCCCGCTCCGCCAAGTGATAAGTCCTGGCCGCGAAGGGGCCTGCCGTGAATAGCCGCAGGTGCAACCTGCGGAAAACGGCAGCAACAACGAGGGTCAACCCCAAAAGGGTTGACCTTCAGGGGTCGCCACCGTCGAACGGCCGCGAAACCAGTTCCGGTCCCACAGGCTGTTGTTCGGCCCCTTCAGGGCCGAAACGTTTTTTTCGTCTCATTCGCTCCCTCCCGTGGGTTTCACCCACGGCTATTCACGGGTTGCCCCTTCGGGGCAAACGGCCAGCAGAGCTTGTCAGCAGAAAAGGGGAAGGCGACGACAACAGGACGCGCGTAAGGTTCAGGGTTTGCTACCGGCTGCCCAAAATAAGCTTAGCGATGGTTTGGAGTTGCATGAACGACGTGCCCTCGTAAATCTTCCCGATCTTCGAGTCGCGAAAGTATTTTTCGGCGGGATAGTCTTTGGTAAAACCGTATCCGCCGAAAACCTCCAGGGCTTCTGAGGACACCCGCTCCGCAACCTGCGAGCAGAAATACTTGGCCATCGCCGCTTCCTTGAGGAACGGCTGCCCGGCGTCTTTTAACCGGGCGGCATGGTGCGTCATCAACCGTGCGGCTTCCACTTCCGTAGCAAGCCGTGCAAGCTGAAACTGAATCGCCTGAAATTCGCTCAGCGCCTTTCCAAACTGGCGCCGCTGCTGCGCGTAGCGGATGGCGTGGTCCAGCGCGCCGCGCGCCACGCCAGTCATTTGCGCGGCAATCCCAATGCGCCCCTCGTTGAGCGTCTCAATCGCCACCTTATAACCGCTACCTGGCTCGCCCAAAACGTTTGCCTTGGGAACACAGCAATTTTCGAGAAGCAACTCGCAGGTGGAGGAGGCGCGGATGCCGAGCTTATCCTCCTTTTTGCCGACGGAGAAGCCGGGCGCGTTGCGCTCGACGAGGAAGGCTGTGATTCCCCGGTAGCCAAGCTCGCGGTTCAGTGTTGCGAATACGATGAACAGGCCGGCCTCTTTGGCATTGGTAATCCATAGCTTCCGTCCGTTCAATATGTAATCGCCATCTTCTTCCCGGACGCGTGTTTCCAGGCTAAAAGCGTCGCTTCCCGAGTTGGGCTCTGAGAGGGCGTACGCGCCAGCCGTGTCTCGCGCCAGGCGAGGCAGAAAGTGCGATTTCTGGGCGTCGTTACCCCAGCGCAGCAGGGCGTTTGAGACCAGCGTATTCTGAACGTCGATAATTACGGAGGCGGATGCATCGACGCGCGCGAACTCCTCGATGGCGAGCACCGACATCAAAAAACTTCCCCCTGCGCCGCCGTACGCTTCTGGGATGCTGATCGCCATGTAACCCTGAGCAAAAAACTGCTTCAGCAGATCTTCTTTGAACGCCCCTTCGCGATCCATTTCCCGGACGCTGGGGCCGATTTCCTTGACCGCAAATTGATACGCCGATAATTGAAACATGCGCTCCTCTTCTGAGAGGAGCGTTGGCGGTGGAGCGGGCGCGTCGCGTAAAACGGCTTCAAACATTTCAAATCACTCCCGAACCCAAGCGGCGTAGCACAGAATTCGTTTCAACCACAGAGGCACTATGACACAGAGGGGTAGCGTGGACCTCCGTTTTTGAGGTCCGCGGCTTCTCCGTCGCGTGAGCGAAAAGCCGCAGATCCCGCCAAGCAGGACCACGGGTGGCGCAGATACCGCGCACTTTGCAATGTCTGCGAGCTGCGAAAATCGCAGACACCTGCCACGGCAAGCTACAAGCCGCAGAGTTTGAGAAGCACAAACTCTGCGCTACCCGCTACGGTCTCTGGGCGCCGCCCTTCAGGGTGGCGCATGCCGGGCTAAAGCCCGGCGTTACGCTCGTGCCCATCGAGCGCCTCATTCGCGAGGCGGTCAGCCTCGCAATTCTCTTCGCGGGGAATGTGGGAAATTGAGAAAGCATCAAGCTGGCCGATCATCTGGCGGGCGCGCTCGTGAAGCGGTTTCAGCCCGGCATTTTTCACCTTATAGCGGCCGAGAACCTGGCGAACGAGCAATTCGGAATCACTGCGCACGCGCATGCGCCGCTGGCCGCGCTCCAAGGCATATTCGAGAGCCGCCAACAGCGCTTGGTACTCCGCGAAGTTGTTGGTGGTTTTTCCGAGACGTCTCGCGAAAGAGGCGATGGGAGAGCCGTCAGCAGCCTTGATAATAACCGCAGAAGCCGCGGCGCCAGGATTACCCCGCGACGCGCCGTCGATATTCACCACCCATTCGGAGGCGAGATTGGACATGTTCAAAAGGCTAACTTTGGGAACTTGCAGTATTCTTGGTTAGACCGCCGCTTGTTGGCTGGCTTCGCGTTCGTGCCGCGAGTTTTCTTCGGGAGGGGGTTCAACGTAATAAAGAATGCGACTGCACGTCTCGCAAGCGATCAGGCGGCCGCTCGACCGCACATTGTTGAAAGCCTGCGGCCGAAGCCGGACGTGGCACGCGGAGCAAAACCCGTCACGCACTTCGGCAACCGCCGTTCCATTCCGCGCCCTAGCAAGCTTTTCGTAAAGAAGGTAAACCTCGCGGCTCAATCCCGCGACAAGTGATTTTCTTTTTTCTTCTAACCGGTCGCGCTCGCGTTCGCCAGCCTGGCGGTCAGATTCCAGCTTCCGAACTTCCTCTTCGACGCGCTTCTTCTCGCTTTCCAGCCGGGAAGACGCCTCTCGAATCGACTTATCAATCTGCTCCGCTTCAACCATTTTTTCCAGAATCCGGTCTTCGACTTTGCGAATATTCGCGTCCTCGGCCTCGATCTCCTTCAGCATGGCCTTGTATTGTTCGTTGGTTTTTACCTGATACAACTGGTCCTTGTGCCTGGAGATTTTGGCGCGGATTCCCTGTACTTCAGCTTCGAGCTCGCGGCGTTCTTTCTGGTTGGCAGCGAGGCTCAGTTTACGCCCGTCACAGGCGTGTACGAATGCGGTAAGCTCGTTCTGAAGGGTTTGAATTTCGGCAGGTGAAGAGCTAATTTGGAACGCAAGCTTGGAGAGGGCCTGGTCCACTTCCTGGAGGTCGATCAAAGTCTTTAACTCAGCGTCCACTTCTCTCCTGGCAGTAGCCTCGATAATTAGAAGCCGCGGAAAAGCCCGTGTTATCTCCCTTGTTTATCTTGCCACAGTCGCCGCTGAGCGGCAATATGGCCCAGCCCTGGCGGGCGGTTCCGTCAAGTCCGGGTTGGGATGCGCACGCGCTCAGGATTCAGTTAAGGCGGCCTTTGGGATTGATTCCGCATCCAGGCGCGCCGGAGCTTCCTAACGTTCCCGTCTGAGGGATTCTTGTCTGAAGGGTAGGCAGCTTGACCAAGTCTCCGACCCAGGACGACATGGTCTGTTCGTTGCGCAGCAAGTCACCCAGGGTGATGCTGCTCAGGACGTGGTCGACAACGACTTGTACCGCCCGCCAAAGCGACCGAATGGAGCAATCAACGGAATTCGTGCAAATCTCCTCGATCCCGGCATGGCGGTCACAAAAGCCGGGTTCAAACAACCGGCCGCCGAGCAGAGCGAGCACATCTCCTACCAGGATCTGGTCTGCGGGGCGCGCCAGGTTGTAGCCTCCCGACTTTCCGCGCGTGCTCTGGACGAACCCGCCGCGGCGAAGCAGACGCATAATTTTGGCCGCGTAAGGCGTAGAAATTCCTTCCGCGCGGCTGATTTCAGGAATCGTGAGGCTGCCTTCCGCGGCTTGACGTCCAAGCCGCAGCAAGCAACGCATTCCGTACTCTTCATTCGCGCTGAATCGCATACACGCTTCACGTAATCCCTCTCAGTTTCGGGCGCGCAGAGGCTGCTTTATGCCGCCAGTTTGCGTGGCGGGGTAAACCCGCCGCTACGTCCGAGTCCGACTTTGAGGGATTACCCCTTCACCACATTCCGAGTTGCAGTCTGGCTGCTTCCGAAACTTTGCTCATATCCCAAGGCGGGTCCCAGACAAGATCGACTTTAACCGAAGCCACTCCGGGAATTTCTTTTATTTTTCCCTCGACTTCGGGGGGCAGCGATCCGGCCACAGGACAGGTGGGCGCGGTCAAGGTCATTTTCACGTAAACCGCGCCGCTTCTCTCAACCTTGGTTTCGTAAATCAGCCCCAGGTCATAGATATTCACCGGAATCTCCGGATCGTAACATGATCTCAAAGCCTCAACGACCTTGTCTTGTAACTGAATGGCCTCGGAAACGGTGAGGCTTGGCGTGGCCGAGTCGCTGCCGGGCGCCGCACCTTCTTGGTTTACGGCCTGTGGGTTGATGTCCATAGAAAGCTCGTTGAGGCGGAAACGGCAACCGGGTCAAGCACGCTCCGCCCCTGGGAGAGGGGCTCGCTCATGTCGCGCCCGCTACTCGGTCGAAACCGCACCTTGTTCCCCGCGCAGCGCCGATTGCAGCGTATGCCATACCAGGGTAGCGCATTTGACGCGGGCCGGGTAATTACTTACGTTCGAAAAGACTTCCAGCTTACCCAGCGGCGTCGCGCGGGACGAAGCAGCATTCCCCGTGGTCACTAGATCGTGAAAGCTGTCAAATAAAACCCCTGCCTCCTTAATAGTTTTGCCTTTCACAGTCTCAGTCATGATCGAGGCAGACGCCGTGGAAATGGCGCAGCCACTTCCCTGGAAACTCACGTCGGCCACCCGGTCGCCGTCGAGTTTAACGTAAACGGCGACCCGGTCGCCACAGAGAGGATTGTAACCCTCGGCCGCGCGCGCCGCGCCCTCTATTTTCCGGAAATTGCGCGGCCGCTTGCTATGATCTACGACCACTTCCTGGTAAAGATCACTAAGATCGCTCATCAGGCAAAAATCCCTTTTACTTTCTCTATTCCTGCTGCGAGCGCGTCGATTTCCTCGCGGGTATTGTAAAGGGCGAAAGAAGCACGGGTGGTCGCTGGAATGCTGAAACGCTCCATGACCGGCTGAGCGCAATGGTGCCCGGTTCGCACGGCAATTCCCTCCTGATCGAGGATGGTCCCCGCGTCGTGCGGGTGAATTCCTTCAAGAATAAAAGAAATAACGCCAGCCTTCTGCCGGGCCGTGCCAATCAGGCGCAAGCCGGAAATCCTGGCAAGCACCTGCGTTCCGTAGGTCAGCAAGTCGTGTTCGTGAGCTGCAATGCGGTCCATGCCAATGCGGCTGACGTAATCGATGGCCGCCCCAAGACCTATGGCTCCCGCGATGTGAGGCGTGCCGCCCTCGAATTTGTAGGGAATACTATTGTAAAGCGTCTTCTCAAAAGTCACGGAGCGGATCATGTCCCCTCCGCCATGGAAGGGTGGCATGGCCTCAAGCAGCGCGGCCTTTCCGTAAAGCGCTCCAATCCCCGTCGGCCCATAAACCTTGTGTCCAGAGAAAGCGTAGAAGTCACAGTCAAGATCCCGCACGTCAACTTTCATGTGCGGAGCTGCCTGGGCGCCATCCACCAGCACCGGAATGCCGCGGCTGTGGCTCATGCGGATGATCTGGCGAACGGGATTCACCGTCCCAAGGGCGTTCGACACGTGGGCGACGCAGACAAGCTTGACGCGTCCGGTGAGAAGTTTCTCGAAATCATCCAACAGCAGTTCGCCCGCATCATTGATGGGCGCAACGCGTAACTTTGCGCCTGTCTCGCAAAGAATCTGCCACGGAACGATGTTTGAATGGTGCTCCATGGCGGTGATGAGAATTTCATCTCCGGGCTGCAACTGCTGCCGGCCGAAAGTGTAAGCCACAAGGTTAATCGCTTCCGTGGTGCCGCGCACGAAGACGATTTCGCGCGATTCGCCGGCATTGATGAACTCTCGCACTTTCTCCCGCGCTGCCTCGTAGGCGGCCGTGGCCCGTTCGCTCAACAGGTGAACGCCGCGGTGGATATTCGAGCAGTCGGCAGTATAAAAATGCTGAAGCGCCTCCAAAACGGCGCGCGGCTTCTGGCTGGTGGCGGCGTTATCCAGATAAACCAGAGGTTTCCCGTGAACTTTCTGGAAGAGGATGGGGAAATCGTCCCGGACGCGCGGAAGATCAAGAGCTGCGAGCTCGCGCGGTTCGGCTCGAGTTATGGTTTCGATTCCCATTGCTCCATCTCTCGCCAGTGCGCGCAGACTTCGTACCTTTCGAAGTCTGCGGCTTTTCTACAGGGATTCAGGACAAGCCGCAGAGTTTCTCTCGCAGGGCGGGACAGGAAGCTCTGCGCTACCTTTACGACCTCTACCGAACTTTGTCAAACAGCAGCCCACAAATTCACAAGACCTCTCCGGGCTTCCACTCTGCCGAGAGCCGGGAGAGCAGTGTTGCTTCCAGCCGCTCACGCGCGGGCGCAAAGTGGATGCGGGAAATCACATCGTTTGCAAAAGCGCGCGTCAACAGATGCCGGGCTGCTTCCAGGCCAATGCCCCGCGCCCGGAGATAAAAAATCGCCTCTGGATCGAGCTGGCCGACGGTCGCGCCATGCGTGCAGCGAACGTCATCGGCCAGAATCTGCAACTCCGGCTTGGTGTTAATGGTGGCCTCTTCCGAGAGCAAAAGGTTCTTGTTACTTTGGATGGCGTCGGTCTTCTGGGCATCTTTCCGCACCACGATGGCGCCATTGAAAACCGCAGATGACTTGCCATCCAGAACGCCGCGATAGTATTCCCGGCTTCCGCAATGGGGCATCGCATGGTCAAGAGTCGTGTGGTGGTCCACGTGCTGCCTGCCGCCGACCTGATATAAGCCGTTCAGCGTGCATTCGGCGCCTTCGCCGGCTAAAACAGAGCGGATGTCATGCCGGGCAAGCTGCGCTCCCAACGAAACGGAGTGAGAAAGAAACCGGCTGGCGCGGCCTTGGTGCGCCACCACGTTTCCAACATGAAAAGCCTGCCCGCTTTCTTGCTGCAGCCTAACGTGCTCAACCGACGAGTTCTCGCCCACTACAAACTCGGTCACCGCGTTCGTGAAATACTTTTCCTCCGCTGAAGACCGATAGCTTTCGATCACCAACGCCTGGGCGCCGCGTCCCACAACGACCAGGTTCCGGGGATGGGTTACCGTTCCTTCCGCATCATCTGACCGCAGATAGACCAGATGCATAGGGGTTTCGAGCGTCACACCGTCAGCAATCTCAATAAACGCTCCATCCGTGAAGAGCGCCGTATTGAGGGCAACAAAAGCTTCGTGGGCGCTGTCTGCGAACCGTCCGAGGCGCTCTTCAACCAACGCGCCGTGCGATTCGACGGCGTGGCGGAGACTCATCACTCGGACGCCGCGCGGCAAGCTGGCGGGAGAGGAGAGCCGGGCGCTGAAATGACCGTTCACCAACACCAACCGCGCCGCCTCACCGCGGAAGAACCACGCGTTTCCGTCGATCGCGGAACTGTCGTCCGCCGGCAACGCCGGACGGAAAATGGTTTGCGCTAACACTGCCGTGTTGGTAAATCGCCAAGCCTCCTGGCGCGTGGTCGGAAAGCCCATCTCCACAAATCTTTCCATTCCCTGCTTCCGCAGGGCGCGCAACCAGGAAGCGCCATTAGACGCGCGCTCCATGGCTGCGAAATCGGCAAAATAGGATTCTTCCGCCTTTCTCTTTTCTCCTGCTTCAGGCATTCCGCTAGTTCCTTCTCTCTATGTGCACCAAGCCTTCAATACGCTGGATCTCAGAGTGCAAAAGTTCCCTAAAATCCTCAAAGCGCGCGTTGACTTCTGAGCGCAGGTCATCGATGCGCTTGTCGAGCGCGGCTAGGCGCACGTTCATTTCGAACCGTAAGGCTGCATGATCCCGGTGCTGAAAGTAAAAGCCGACGATGTAGCCAACAATGATAACAACGACCGCACCCCATAATTGCTGTTGGCTCATCAAGCCCTCTCTCCTCTCATCAAACAACGATCACGCGATCTGCAACTCTTCTTCGAGCCACCCGTACCCTTTCTTTTCCAGTTCCAGGGCCAGTTCCTTGCCACCTGACTTCACCATGCGTCCGTTGTAAAGCACGTGAACGAAATCGGGCACGATGTAGTTGAGGAGGCGCTGATAGTGAGTGACCACAATGATGCTGCGTTCCGGGCTCCGTAGGGCGTTCACGCCATCTGCGACCAAGCGCAGCGCGTCGATATCAAGACCCGAGTCGGTTTCATCCATGATCGCCAGTTTCGGCTCGAGCACGGCCATTTGGAAAATCTCGTTGCGCTTTTTTTCGCCGCCCGAAAAGCCTTCGTTGACCGCGCGGCTCATCAGCGCTTCGTCAATATTCAGAAGCTTCATCTTCTGGCGCACCAGGGAGAGAAAATCCATCGCATCGAGGTCAGGCAAGCCCCGGTGCTTACGAACGTTGTTGAGGGCCGCCTTCAAGAAATACATATTGCTGACGCCGGGAATTTCCATGGGGTATTGGAACGCCAGGAAAATACCTTCGCGCGCGCGATCTTCCGGCGCCATGTCCAGGAGATTCTTTCCCTCGTAAACAATCTCGCCCTGCATGACCGCATAAACATCCCGGCCTGCAAGCACCTGAGCCAGCGTGCTCTTCCCTGAGCCGTTCGGTCCCATGATGGCGTGAATTTCGCCCTGTTTCACCTCAAGATCTACGCCTTTGAGAATTTCCTTGCCTGCCGCGCTTGCGTGCAGATTCTTGACTTCAAGCATTCACTATCTCCCTTAAGTATCGGCTCTCCGCCGTGCGGCGTAAGCCCCGCGCCGAGACTTACGCTTATAGTTCCCACCATGCAATCCCATCTTCATTCAAACACTTTTGACAGTCCGACTGAAAATCCGGGCAGCAACTCCGAATCTTCGAGCAAGTCATCTCCCTTGCGACGAGTTACTCCGGAGAGTCCATGAATGTAGACCTCTCGCTCCTCCGGATATACGAGCCAAATCCGTTTGCAACCGGAGGCAAAATAATCGCTCACCCTGCGATCCATCTCGCGAGGGGTGTTCGTTGGCGGAATCACTTCAATCGCGAGATCCGGCCCGCCTTTCGGGAAACCCCTCGGCGGCAGTTCCCGCTCTGCCCGGACAAAAGCGATGTCCGGAAAACGGACTGTGTTTTCAAAGAGCTTAAACGGCTGCTCGGATACGACCGTGCCAAGTTTACGCCGGTCAACAAACGTTCGCAGAATTACAAGCAATGTGTCACGAACATGATTGTGAAGAAATGCTCCAGGCGATACTTCCCTCACTTCTCCGTCGACAAGTTCACACCACCCGTCCATCGATTCGAAGACTGGCATGAAATCTTCTACCGTCAAAAGCGTTTTAGTCGCCAAGCTCACTTCCATCCCAGCCGTCTGGCGACC
The DNA here is from genome assembly GCA_030040995.1 of Terriglobia bacterium. Classification (GTDB taxonomy): domain Bacteria; phylum Acidobacteriota; class Terriglobia; order UBA7540; family UBA7540; genus JASHON01. The sequence continues at coordinate 23,823 of JASHOS010000175.1, forward strand.
GAGGTAATATGTCCCACATGGTGCCGTCCATGCCAGGCGTACATGGCGAGGTTGCGGTCAAGTGTCATAGGTCCGTTCTCAGGGTGGTTAAACGTTCTCCCAAAATCTTCAGCACTCATCGTCTTGAGCAAGACCACCCAACGATAATGAAGTCCTTCCAGTAGCGAAAGCGACGGTTCGATAGGAGCGGTCCTCGCGTCCGCCAGAACGGCCCAAGCGGATTGGTCGTAAGGCTTGATCGTGGGTTCCTTCTCGGTTAGCGCAAGGCGAAAGCGAACGTACGCGTTAAGATGGCTGTCGGCCAAATGGTGCACCACCTGGCGCACGGTCCAGCCACCCTCCCGGTACGGAGTATCAAGCTGGGCGTCGGGGAGCGTGATCACCGCTTCCCGCAGCTTTGCCGGTGCGTCCTGAATCTCGCCGATCCAATGCTCCCGCTGCGCAAACGTTGCTGGGCCTTCCCACTTGAATTTCCCAACCGGATACCGCAAATCCGCCGCCGCTGCTTCCATGTTCGTTTCCGCTTCCTTTCAACGGTTTGATCCGCAGATGACACTGACTGCGGCGATGCTAACTAGCGAAGGGCTTCGCCCTTGACATCCCGTAGCGCCGACCTTCAGGTCGGCACGTGCCGGGCTAAAGCCCGGCGCCACAACGAGAACAAAATTCTCGTATCCGGGCGCATAACGGTCTAATCGAACAGGCTCGAAACCCTCACTGAAAAACCGGGAAGAAGCTCGGGGTCTTCCAACATTTCGCCGGCGTCCCGGCGCGTCACGCTAGAGAGCCCGTGTATATAGACCTCGCGATGTTCGGGATAGACCACCCACACTCTCCGGCAGCCGCCGGCAAAGTAGTCGCTCGCTCTCTTATTCATTTCCCCGGGTGTATTCGTCGGAGAGATTACCTCAATAGCCAGATCCGGAGCTCCTTGCGGCAGCCTTGTTAATTCCTCAAGCCTTCCGGCGCGGACGAACGAGATGTCCGGAATGCGAACCGTGCTTCCAAAAAGATGAAAGGCTTGCTCCGACAGAGCCGTGCCCAATTTATGACCCTCCAAAAACGCGATCAAAAAATAGAGCAGTCTGTCACGAACTAGATTGTGCAGTGGCATTGTGGGCGACATGAGCACACGTTCCCCTTCGACAAGCTCGTATTTTTCATCCATTGACTCGGGCAGCCGCAAGAACTCTTCAACGGTCAAAAGCGTTTTTGTTGCCACGGTCATCACTCCCACTGCGCAAACATCGAATACCGCAAATCCGCCGCTGCTGCTTCCATCTTCCAGTCCGTGCCGAATGATTACTCCGCAGACCGCGCCACCGCTGGCGTTTGATTTAACTTCAACTCAAGGAATAGAGCGCCGGGAACCGGATTGATCCGATAGGGGACAATCTCTTGGAACCCCAGCGCCCGGTAGATCGCGATTGCCTTGGTCATCGAAGGCAGCGTATCCAGCCGCATCCGCTGGTAGCCAATTTCGCGCGCGGATGCGATCAGAACGTCGATCAGTTCGCGGCCTACGCCTCTTCCCCGAAACGCCGAGCGCACATAGAGACGCTTCATCTCACACACCCTGCCGCTGAACGGCCGCAATGCTCCACACCCTATGGCTTGCCCGTTGTCCAGCGCCAGCAGCAGCCGCCCCGCTGGTCTTGCGTAATCGCCCGGCAGCGTCGCCAATTCTTTCGAGAAACCCTGAAAGCACAGATCGACTCCGAGAGACTCCGAATACTCAACAAAGAGCTCGCGCGCCGCGCATATCAATTCCGGAGTTTCTGCATCCTCCACTCGCACCGCAACTCCGAGTCACAGTCAGGATGATGCCCCCTAACCCGTCTGCGGGCAGAAGCCGCTCCGTCGCTGAAGCTCTGGAGCGTAAGCGACCTTCGGTGGGCGGAGGCCCGTCCCGCGCCGGCTGGAGAAAACGCCGGCCGCGGACCACCCTCTCCCTCGGGAGAGGGCAGGGGTATTATCATGACCAACTGCGGTACCCGCTTCCAAGATTTCGATCCGCAGATTACACAGATTGCGCAGACGGGCACTTTCAAATCGGCGTCATCGGCGCAATCTGCGGATCAACCCACTGACCCTTCCAGGCTTACGCTCAGCAGCTTCTGGGCTTCCACGGCGAATTCCATGGGCAGGACCTTAAAAACCTCCTTGCAGAAGCCATTGACGATCATCGAGACCGCGTCTTCGGTCGAGATGCCGCGCTGCCGGCAATAGAAAATCTGATCTTCGCCGATCTTGGAAGTTGAGGCTTCGTGCTCGACCTGCGTGGTGTTGTTGCGGACCTCGAGGTAAGGAAACGTGTGCGCGCCACACTTATCGCCCATAAGCAACGAGTCGCATTGCGAGTAATTCCGCGCTCCGGCCGCCTTTTTCAACACTTTGACCATGCCTCGATAAGTATTCTGGCCGCGACCGGCGGAAATACCTTTCGAAACAATCGTGCTTCGCGTGTTCTTGCCCATGTGAATCATCTTCGTTCCGGTATCCGCCTGCTGATAATTGTTCGTTACCGCGACCGAATAGAATTCGCCCACCGAGTTGTCGCCCACCAAAAGACAGCCAGGATACTTCCACGTGATTGCGGAGCCGGTCTCGACCTGCGTCCAAGAAATTTTGGAGTTCACCCCCTGGCACTTGCCGCGCTTGGTGACGAAATTGTAGATGCCTCCCTTGCCCTCCTTATCGCCCGGATACCAGTTCTGAACAGTCGAATACTTAATCGTTGCATTATCGAGCGCCACCAGCTCGACGACGGCGGCGTGCAACTGATTGCTATCGCGCATCGGCGCCGTGCAACCTTCGAGATAACTCACGTATGCTCCCTCATCCGCGACGATGAGGGTTCGCTCAAACTGTCCGGTATCCTTGGCGTTGATGCGGAAATAGGTCGAAAGCTCCATCGGACACCGCACGCCTTTCGGAATGTAAGCAAAAGAACCGTCGCTAAAGACGGCGGAGTTTAGCGAAGCGAAGAAATTATCCGTGTAAGGCACCACCGAGCCCAGATACTTCTTCACGAGGTCCGGGTGGTTCTGAACTGCTTCAGACATTGAGCAAAAGATGATGCCTAACTCAGCCAGTTTTTCCCGGTAGGTTGTCGCCACCGAGACGCTGTCAAACACCGCGTCCACCGCTACTCCTGCCAGAAGTTCGCGCTCCTTCAGAGGTATGCCCAGCTTCTCATAGGTTTCGAGCAGCTTCGGATCAACTTCATCCAGGCTCTTGGGCCCGCCGTTCTTTGATTTCGGAGCAGCGTAGTAACTGATCGCCTGGTAATCAATGGGACCGTAGTGAATGTTGGCCCACGTGGGCTCCTTCATCGTCAGCCAGTGACGATACGCCTTCAGCCGCCACTCGAGCATGAATGCCGGCTCGTTCTTCTTAGACGAGATCTGGCGGATGACCTCCTCGCTCAAGCCGCGCGGAACCGTCTCCTGCTCAATATCGGTGACGAAGCCGAACTGGTAATCCTTGCCTGTAAGCTGTTCAATGGTGCTGACTTCAGTGCTCATGTTTTCACTCCCTAGAATCTAGCTTAAGCATACTATACCAAACAGTCAAGATGGGATAATTCCTTGCCAGCCAATGGGATGCTTCAAGAGGACAGGAAGGTTCTCTTCTGAGGGGGCTACGATACTCAAAACTGTACCTCATAGTCAAGATAATTCTTCTGAAGTGCGAGATAGCTGGTTCCGGCGGCAGGTAGCGACCTAGATTTGTCAAATTAGCTCTCAGATCTTTCGAGGTGCCGTGCGGCTTCGCCGCCTGCTGTGCGGAAGGGCTGTGCCCTTCCGGAACCGAGCCAGACTTCTTAACCTTGTTCGTGCTGCGCGCCCAGCACGGATATGCAATTGGCTTATTTGCCCGGAAAGCCGCAGGCTTTCCGCACAGCAGGCGGCAGAGCCGCTCTCAATTTGGCTAATTTGGACACCATTGGGTGGCGCCGGACCCAATGCCCGCCTGAAGGCCGGCGCTACGCAGCGGGCGAAAAAGATTCGCTTGACTTACGCCTACGCTGATAGTAGCATCACAGACATGAATAGGAGAAATATGACCGAGCCCAAACTAACGAAGCTTGAGCTTCAGATCATGGAAGCGCTCTGGACGGGGGGCGAGCGCTCCATCCGCGAGATTCAAGAAAGCTTTCCCGGGAAGGGACGCCCCGCCTATACAACCATCCAGACTACCGTCTATCGTCTGGAAGGGAAGAAGGCGGTGCGCCGCGTCAAGAAAGTCGGTAACTTTCATATTTTTGCAGCCGTCATCTCACGCGATGCCGCGCAGCGAAGGCTGATCGACGATTTGTTGGCCCTTTTCGGCGGGCGAACGCAGCCGGTGATGGCGCGCTTGATTGAATCCGGCAAACTCACGCTCAACGATGTGAAGGATGCTGAGAAGACATTGCGAGAGAT
>JASHOS010000019.1 GCA_030040995.1 Terriglobia bacterium
GAGCACTTCGTGCGCCGTCTTGCCGTCGTAGAGGGGAGCAATGAGCGGCTGCATCGTGCTCACGGTGCCGTCGTAGGCGCGAAGATCGCCCCATGACTCGAGATAGTGCGCAGCCGGCACATGCCAATTGCAGAGCACCGCCGTGTCGTCCTGAGCGAGTCCCCAGTAGATTCGCTGGCCGACTTTGGTCAGATTCTGGGCGAAAGGAACATCGGCGGGAGCGCTGTAGGCCGGATTGCCGCCCAAAATCACCAGCGTCTGAACCTGTCCCGCTCCCATATCGGAGACCAGCTGCCGAAAAGACTGGGCCTGGTTCGCCGGGTTCACTTCAAGCGGCGCTATGTATACCAGCGTCTGCCCTACGTTGCCCAGAGCCGCGTTGATCGCATGAGCGAGGGCGTGAACCACCGGCGGCTGAGAATCGCCCGCCACCACCAGACTTGAGCCTCGGTGCTGTTTCAGGTCGCGCGCTAAAGCCGGTATCCAATCTTGCGGAAGCTCGGGCACTGAGGGCTGACCGAGGCCCGGAACATTTACCCCCAGGGCTCCCGCCAGCAACCGTGTGAAACCTTCAACCTGGCTCGACCGCAACCGCAAACGATGATCCGCCTGCGTGCCGGTAATGGTCGGTACAGCTTCAACGGCATAGAGCCGGTTCATGGAGGACTGTGGACCGGTGACGCGGCGCCTGTTCGCAAAATCAGCAGCGTACCGCACCCCGCCGGGCACAGCGAAGAGAACGTCGGAATCCAGAGAAACCACTACGTCCGCGCGGTCAAACCGGTACACCGTTTCCACGTACTCGCCAAACGCCAGCCGAGCCCCTTCGCGCGCATTATCGCGCGAAACCGCCTCGTGCTGGTGCCATTGAGCCTGCGGGAACTGCTTCAGCAGATCGTTCATCTGATCGCCGAGCGAGAGAGAGGTTATCGTTCCAGTCAGGAAGCGAAGCCCCGCGCCCTTGTTCCGAAGATGGGCGGCCCGAAGCTCGTCCACCTGAACAAGAAAATCGCCCCACGCGCCTACGTTTCCGTTCTGAAAGAGCACTTGGGAGCGGTCTGGGTCATAAAGGTCCAGCACCGAAGCTTGCATGAAAATGTTTGCACGGCCCAGGCTCCCGGGATGAAGATTATTTCCTTCAATCTTCGTCGGCCGTCCCATGAAATTCCACGCCAGCACCCCTTGGGCGACGCCGCCCCAGGGCATGGAAGTCGCAAAGAACAACGGTGTGTCGGGTTTGAACTCCTCTGGAGGATTGACGTAGGGAACAATCTTTTCCAGCGGTAGCTTCGTGCAAGCCGTGGTGCCCGCAAGGGCTGCTGAGGCACCCAGCAGCCTGAACATGTCGCGCCGGCTGATGCCGCCGCGCTCCTTCTCTCCGTCGCGGCGGAAGGCGCTGGCGAGATAGCGCTTGTAGGGCTCCGTTTCGCCGAGCCTTCCCACGTCCTTCCAGAACTTCCGGGCCCGCGCCTCTTCCGGCTGGCTTCGGATTGAGACGAGCTCAACCTCCGCTTCGCCGTTCTTGTGTTCGTTACAACTCATGACTTTCTAATCTCTGCCTTCCGCTTTCCGCTTTCTGGTTTCTCTCTCCGTTTTGCCCTCACCGGTGGCACGTGTAGCAACTCGTTATGACCAACGGAGGTTTAATATGATACTCCGCAACCAGGCGCCGCCCCATGGCGTCTTGATCCGAAGGCGGCTTATAGGTCGCGCTGAAAACATCCTGCTTGGGCCTTATATAGCGCCACGGATGCTTGTGGCAGTTAATGCACCAGCGCATGTAAAGAGTGTTCTGCCGGTACATGATGGGCATTTCGCCAATCGGCCCGTGACACGTGGTGCAGCCAATTCCCTTGGCAACGTGAATACTGTGGTCGAAATAGACGAAATCGGGCAGTTTGTTGACTTGCACCCAGTCGATCGAAGTATCGCTGATATAACTTTCACGCACCGGCTCCAGCATCGGACTGTTCACCCAAATCTTCGAGTGGCAGGTCATGCACGTGTGGGTTGACGGAATGCCAGCGTACGACGAGGTCTCAACCGTGGTATGGCAAAAGCGGCAGTCAATGCCATCATCGGTCACGTGGTGCTTGTGGCTGAAAGGAACAGGCTGCGTCAGCGGCTCATGGCGATAGACGTTGTAACTGTTGTTGACTTGCCATGCCGTATATGAAAACGCCGCGATCAGGAGGAGCACGCCCAAAATTACCCCTTTGGCAAGGGTATTAGAATGATGGTGGAATATTTGGGCCATATGGGTGCTTTAGCAGGACTACCGGCTATTTGGGTGCCTATGAACGCTTAACTGCCGGGGTGCTGCCTCACGGTGAAGCATTGAAAGCAGAAACATCTTTGAGACGAGCTCGAGAGACGCTGTGGCTGCTCGTTCTGAGTTCCGCCTCTCAGCGGAAAGGCCAACCGCAAATCTTAGGGCGTAACGCTGGCCGATGTCAAGCAACTTCGCTTATTCGACCCCAAGCTGATTAAAAAGGAACGCATCCGCATCCGCGATCTCCATAACTTCTTCGTTGAGCGATGACTGAATGTGGCCGCTGTTCGAGCTTGTACGCAACAGGATAGGGAGGCCAGACGAGGTGGCCGCTTGCAGGCGAGCCGTCATCTTGCGCGATTGCATTGGGTTTACGCGGGGGTCGTTGGCGCCGGTAAAGAACAATACGGCAGGATATGCCGTCCCGTCTGTCACGTGCTGATACGGCGAGTATGCCAGAAGCGCTTTGAACTGCTGCGCGTTTTTGACGGATCCGAATTCTGTGGTGTTGAACACCGCGTTGGGCGTGGTAGCTTCTTCGCGAAGCATATCGTAAATTCCAACGAACGAGACGACGGCCCGGAAGAGTTTGGGGTGCTGGGTGAGCTCGGCGCCCATTGACAGTCCGCCATTGCTCCCGCCTTCGATGGCCAGCTTCGACGCGCGGGTATAACCCTTGGCAGTAAGATATTCAGCGCAAGCAGCAAAGTCGTCGAAAACGTTTTGTTTCTTCGTCAGCATTCCTTGCCGGTGCCAATCTTCACCGTATTCCCCTCCGCCGCGCAAATTCGCAATCACCCATACGCCTCCCTGGTCAAACCAGATCCGCCTTGAAAAGCCGTAAGACGGAGTAAGACTAATGCCGAAACCGCCGTACGCCGTAAGTAACGTTGGATTGCGGCCGTCGAGCGGCGTTCCCTTGCGCATGAGGATGCTCATAGGTATCCGGGTGCCGTCCTTGGATACGGCGAAAGCCCGGATCACCTGAATGTCGCTGAAATCGACAGCGGATTTCTCCCACAGGGCAGTGCGAACCGGCGCGGGCAAGGACGGCTCAAAGCGATACCAAGCCGGCGGCCGCCGGTACGACTGAGACTCGAAGATCAGTTCATCTCCCGAAAGCCGCACAAGGTCGCCGACCGAAGAAACGGGTTCGATTGCGATTTTTCCAACCGGCCGCCCCCGCAGGCTGAAGACCCGAAGGTCGGAGGGTCCTCCCCAAATGTCGCTCACGTAGAGCCGCCGAGCGGTTGGAAGAAAAGATTCGACGACCTCGTGCCCTTCCGGAACCACGGTTCGGGCCGACGCTAGCGAGGGATTGGAAAGCGGCAAGCGAAGAATGCTGCCGCGCGGCGTTCCTTTCTGTGAGAGCAGATAGAGCGCCTGGTCCTCGCCGAAAACCGCCTGGGTGTCGCCGTCAGCAAAGCGGGTAATTTGCCTCCAGGTTCCCTGGGAAGTGAGCAGAAAATGCTCAAACTGGCCGCCATCGCCGTTAGCCACCACGGCAAGGATGTAGCGGCCATCGGACGAAGTGTGGAGAGCAATTTCCGCGATACGCGGAAAGTTCTTCCCGAGTGAGTATCGATCCGAACTGCCTGGAGCGCCCAGCTTGTGAAAATAGATTTCCTGGAAGAAATCCAGGTCTTGGGCCGGACGCTCTCCGGGGCTGGGATAGCGCGTGTAATAGAGGCCGGACCCGCTGGCAGTCCAGGCCACGCTGCCCCCTGCAGTTCCCTTGTTCACTCTCGGAATGACATCCGGAAGCGGCCTGCTCGTTCTCACGTCATAGACGTGGAGCGTCCCGTTTTCACTCCCTCCGCGTGAGAGTGATACGGCCACGTAGCGGCCGTCGGGTGAGGGCTCGTAGAAATCAATCGCCGTCGTTCCTGTGGGATCAATCCGATTCGGGTCAACGATCACGCGTTCTGATGACGGATCGAGAGCAGAATTCAAGGTGACCAGGATCGGCTGCTGCTTCGGCGGCTGGAACTTGATCGCGAATAGCATGTGCGCGCGATACTTCATGTCGCTGTAGCTTGCTGAAGATTTGCCCGCCAGGGCCAGCAGCCGATGGTAAATCTCGTCTCGTGCAGGTAACGCAGCAAGAAAAGCGCGCGCGCGACGGTTCTGAGCGTCGCTCCAGGCTCGCACCGTCGGATCGTTCCAGTTCTCGAGCCATTGGTAATCATCCTCCACTTTGACGCCGTGATAGACGTCGATCACAGGCTTTTTGGGAGTGGGTGGAAGCGGAGGCAACGAATCGTTACGCGCAGCTCTCAGGGAGCTCATGGCCAGGGTGATTGCCACCACTGCAATAACGTATCTACAGCCTTTGGAAATTCCACGCGGCGAAACTCCGTTGCTGTCGCGCGCCGCGCCCAGGTCACGTCCGTTGTTCATCTTTAACCTCACCCTCAGCGCTCCTTCTCAACAACGCCCGGCGAACCATTTTATAGGAAAACTTCATCCCGCGTTCCCAGAATATAGCTCGAGGCTGCGGCCTCGCCACGCAACGGCGGGATCCCCTATGAGTTCGGTCCGCTGCACGCGTGGCGCAGACATGCCCTTTCATGTCTGCGTCTACGCCTCAAGGAGCCCGCGTTTCTTAGACCGCGGAAATCTGATGACTGATTGCTGCGGCCGAGCTCATTGCGGTATCGTCTTAGGCTGGATTCACCATCGGAGGTCAGATTGCCAACCAGGCTAAATCGAAGCGTGGTGCTAGTGCTGTTCTTGAGCTGTTCAGTCTCCCCGCCATCCCGCGGCATGGCTCAACAGGCGGTCAAACTCATAAGGCACGCGCAGCGCATCGACGTGCTCATTGACGGCAACCCGTTTACCACATACTATTTTGGTCCGCAGGAAGGTAAGCCTTATCTGCAGCCGCTCCGCACGGCGCGCGGAACCGTCGTGACGAGAGGATTTCCGGTTGGAAATGACGTTCCTCGCCAGCACTGGCACGATCCCAACATCGAGCCTCACCAACGGCCCATGTATTTTGCTCATGGCGATATTGATGGATTCACGTTTTGGGCAGAGGAGGCATTTGCGCGATTCTATGGCCGGGAACCTGAGAAATATGGCCGTACCGTGTTCCAGCGTTTGGAGGAAGTAAAGTCCGGGCCACATTGGGGCGAGATCCGCGCCCGATTCAATCTGGTTGGGCCCAGCGGAGGCGTAATCGCCCAGGAGACGCAGAGCTATGTCTTCCGCGGCGGTCCTGATAAGCGAATAGTGGATTGCGAATTCGTTGTTCTGGCCAATCACGGACCTGTGCGGATGGGCGACACGAAGGAAGGCACGTTTGCGCTCCGCGTCATCAAGCAGCTTGATTCACCGCCCGGCCATATGGTCAGCTCAACTGGCGGAGTGGGTGAGGCTGAAATCTGGGGAAAGCGGGCGGACTGGGTCGATTACTACGGAACCGTCGATGGCGAAGAAGCGGGGATCGCCGTTTTTGATAGTCCGCGCAGCTTTCGCCATCCCACCTATTGGCACGCGCGCGCTTACGGGCTTTTCGCCGCCAACCCGTTCGGGCTTCGCGAGTTCACGGGCAATCCAAAGGAAGACGGTTCTTACACCATTCCGGCGGGAAAGTCACTGCTGTTCCGCTACCGGGTGTTCATCCATCATGGTGATTACCGGCAGGCCGGGGTGGCGCAGGCCTATCAGCAGTATGCGGCCGGCGAGCGCACCCTGCGGTAGTGCGTAGGTGTGCAAATAGGCGTAACTTTGGACGTGTAGCAACTGGTCGTGTCGCTTCGCGCTACGAAAAGAACCTCCGCCCTCGCCCCCTTGGGTGAGAGGGTGGCTCGCGGCCGGCGTCTTCACCAGCCGGCGCGAGCCGGGCGAGGGGGTTATACCGGGATTTAAGAACACATCACAAATTGCCATTACGGAGGCACGATGCCCAACGATTCACCAATCAGCCGTCGCGATTTCCTGAAAGTGGGAGTCGGCGCCACCTCGACGGCAGCTATTTCCGCGTCGGCCGTAAACTTTATCCCGAGCCGCGCGTTTGGCGCGAACGATCGTGTGCGTGTCGCCATTTGCGGGCTGCACGGCCGGGGCCAGGACCACATCCGGTCGTATTCCAAAATCCCCAACGCTCAGATTGCCGCGCTGTGTGACATTGACGATAGCGTGCTGCGCCAGCGCCTGAACGAAATGGAGAAAATGGGACTTCCGAAGCCTGCCGCTTATGTGGACATTCGGAAGCTGCTCGAAGACAAGTCAATCGATGCCATCTCAATCGCCACGCCCAATAGCTGGCACACGCTGATGGCCGTCTGGGCCTGCCAAGCGGGGAAGGACGTGTATGTTGAGAAGCCGTGCTCGCACAATTTGTGGGAAGGCAAGCAGCTCGTTCGTGCCGCGCAAACCTATGGCAGGATGGTTCAGCACGGCACCCAAAGCCGTTCCTTGCCTGCGGTCCGAGAGGCCATCGCCAGCTTACAGCAAGGAGTGGCCGGCGATCTCTATCTGAGCCGGGGGCTCTGCTTCAAATGGCGGGATACAATTGGCTATGCGCCCGTTGAGGCCGTGCCACCCGGAGTACACTACGATCTCTGGAAAGGCCCTGCGCCTAACCATGCCTTTACGCGCAATCGGTTCCACTACAACTGGCATTGGTTCTGGTGGTACGGCAACGGAGACCTGGGAAACCAGGGGGTGCATCAGATCGACATTGCGCGCTGGGGACTGGGCGTTGGCTTTCCCAACAAAATTTCGGCCGTTGGTGGCCACTTCATGTTCAAAGACGATCAGGAGACTCCTAATACGCTCAACTGCGCCTATGAGTTCGATATGCCGGATGGGAGTCGGCGGATGCTGGAATTTGAAGTGCGTCACTGGATCTCAAATCACGAGGCAGAGATTGGCGCCGCGCCGCACCTTCATCCCATAGCCGCGCATCCGCGCCTCGGGCCGGGCGCGGGCACGAATAACACGGTTGGGAACATCTTCTACGGCTCAAAGGGATACTTGGCGATCGGGGCAGGCGGTGAGGACTCTTTCAAGACGGTGCTCGGCCCGGATCATCAGCCGGGCCCGCAGGGCCATGAGCCAGGAAGCGACGTATTGCACTTTTCGAATTTTATCGACTGCGTGATCAGCCGGAAAAAGGCGGATTTGCGCGCCCCCGCCGAAGAGGCCCACGCTTCATGCGCACTCATTCACCTGGCGAATGCATCTTACCGTTTGGGCAGGACAATCTATTTCAATCCCGATACCCAGGAAGTGATCAACGACGAGGAGGCCGATCTCCTGTTATCCGACGCCGACCGGGGATATCGTTCGCCTTTCATAGTCCCGGAGAATGTCTGACGTGTTCGCTGCCGGCGGCAAAATCATCGATGTCCACGTTCACTTTGATGGCGAGCCTGGCTTTCTTGACGGGCTCCTTGCAAAATTGGACTCGGTGGACGGGCTCGCGTTCCTGCTCACTACGCCGCGCGCCTTTCCTGAGGCGCTTGCCTTCATCGAGAAGCATCCGAGCCGCCTCGCGGGGTTTGGAGCCATCAGACTCGACGATCCCAACGTGCTCGAGCAGGTGGATAGCTTTCACCAAGCAGGCTTCCGTGGATTAGGCGAAATGACTTCTCCCTTACACAATTACGACGACGAGCGGTATTGGCCCGTCTACGAGCGCGCCGAACGATACCAGATGATTCTGTTGTTCCACACCGGAATCGTGAACCGGGAAACTCCTCACGTCCCGGAAGACATCAGCTTCGACCGCATGCGGGCGACACGATTGGACCTGATTGCCAGGCGTTTTCCGAAGCTCGTCGTGATCGGCGCCCACCTCGGAAATCCCAGCTATGCCGAGGCGGCCGAGATTGCTCGATGGAATCCCAATCTTTACTTCGACCTCTCCGGTTCATCTCTCATCAAGAAATCCAACGATTACACGTTCTTCAAATCGATCTTCTGGTGGTCGGGCATCGTAAGCGCGCACACGCCGGAGTCGGGCGCGAGCGCGTTTGAGAAGCTTGTTTTCGGCTCCGATATTTTTCGTGGTGACTTGGCAGAATTCGATCGAGAGAGAGACCGCTATCAAAAGATGCTCGACGCCTGCGATGTTCCCAAGGAGGCCCAAGCCAGGATCTTTAGCGGAACCATGCAGCAAATCCTTAGAGGACTCCCGTAGCGCCGGCACCTGCCGGGCCAAAGCCGGGCGCTACAACTCACTTAGAGACCTCCCGAAATGATGACGTTTAGAACCCTCAGAACGAAATGGTTCTGGTATTCGATTCTCTGTATCGCCTGCTGGGGTGCGTGGGCGCTCCTCGCCAAACTGGGTTCCGAAGAGATTTCTCCCGATGCTTCCCAGTTCCTTTTTGCCTTCGGAGCCTTGCCGGTGGCGCTGGTTCTCCTAGGCCGTCAAAGAATGAAAATGGAGAAAGACGCCAAGGGAATTGCCTATTCAGTAGCAAATGGCATTTTGTCCGGCGTTGGCAGTTGGGCTGTTTTCGCAGCTTACCGGTCGGGAGGAAACGCAGCCGTCGTTACAACCGTAACCTCCATGTATCCGCTGATCACCGTGATCCTGGCCGTAGCCATCCTGCGTGAGCGGCTTACGC
>JASHOS010000176.1 GCA_030040995.1 Terriglobia bacterium
CAGATGTTGCTCGCTACTTCGGGGTGATGGCATGAAAGCAGCGCAACTTGAACTCGATCTGGCGCCCTTGATCTTTGACGACGAGCCACCGCAGACGCAAGCGGCCCCCGCGGTAGAGCGTCATCCCGAAACGGAGCCCGGCGCATTCTTCAACGGCTTTATTTGGGTTTCCGATTACGATGTACCGTTGCTCGGGAGAAGGACAGCGTGAACCGGAAGCGCAAAGGAACCCGGAATGAGCATCGCAGCATGGCCCTACTTGAGGCGGCAGGCTACGCTTGCACCCGCGCGGCAGCCAGTCTTGGCGTTTTTGACCTGATCGGCGTTGGTTCCACGGACATCGTGTTGTGCCAGGTGAAAACCCGCGACTGGCCCGGCGCTGAGGAAACCGAAGCCATCCGGCAGTTTCCCGCACCAGCGAACGCAAGGAAACTACTCCACAGATGGCGGGACCGGGTAAGACTGCCGGACGTGAAAGAGATTGTATAAAGAACTCTGCAATGACTCAAAAAAGCTATCTTCTGAACCTCGACGCCTTAGAACAAAAAGTCGCTCGGATCAATACCCCTTGCGCGCGATGCGGAGCAATGGTCAACGGCATGGAACTTGTTTCGCATATCACCGTTTGCCCAGAACTACCCGCCAGCGAAAGGGCTGATTTCCGCGACACTCTTTCCCGCCTCGCCTCGGCGCCGGCGGAAGAACTGGCGGTGGCGATGGGGAACCTTGCCCGTGAAGATTTAGCGAGTTTTGTAAGGGAAGGGATTGCGATTCCGATTCACAAAGACTGTTGATACGGAGGTTCTTTTATGCCTGGAACATTAAGCGTTCTGATGCGGTTGAAAGCGGACCCGGAACAAGCTGAGCGTGCGCTGGAATCTTTCAAGGGACACGTCTCATCGGTTACCTCTGCGGTCGAAGGTGACTTCTCGAAACTCAGTTCCAGAATCTCGGGGATGATGGGCGCGATCGGCCCTGAAGTCGGACTTGCCGCTGGCGGTATCACCGCTCTTGGCGGAGCCTTGCTTGAAACCGCGAACAAAGCAGCCGAGTTCGGCGGCAAGATTTACGAAGCCAGTGAAATCACCGGTATGTCGGCGGCTGCACTGTCAGGCGCGGCAGCGGTATCGAAAGAATACGGCGAAAACTATGACGACATGGTGATGGGGATCGGCCGGGCCAGCCGTAACCTGGCGATGGCAATTGCCGAGCCGACTGAGGAAACCTCAAAAATCCTGGCGACCGTCTTAGGGGGCACAAAGAACCTTGTTGCTCTTGGCCTCAAGCCCGCTGATCAGCAGATGCAGATTGTCCTCAAGCGCATCTTCGCCATGAACAACCTGAATGAGCGCAACTTGGCGCTCTCGGAGTTGTTTGGGCGCTCCTGGATGTCGAATGTCGAGACCCTGAAATACCTCGCCGAAAACGGATTTGGCCCCGCCATCGCACAAGCCAAGAAATTCGGGATGTATTACGACGCCGATTCCGCGCGCCGCGCCAAAATGTTCCAAGTGCAGATGGAAACGCTCAGGGCAACGCTGTCTGCGCTGGCACTGACCATCGGCAAAGCCGTCATTCCGATGTTTTCCGGCTTGATGCAAAATTTGTCGGGTTGGATACCGCAGATCGAGGACTACGCCGACAGGATCAAGGCAGTTGCCTTGGCGATGACCGGACAGGTCGCGGCATCAACGCGAGCTTGGGAAGACGCGAAGAAACATGCCCAAGAAGCCCTCCAAGCGCAAACAGACTACCTCGTCCACCTTGATGAGACCGTCAAAGCCCAGGAAGACGCCGCGAAGTCGCAAGGCAAGATGGATCTCGACCTGTCGCGCACGACCGCTGGGCATTCTGGAGCCAGCCGCGCGGCGCGCGAACATGCGATGGCGATCCGGCAGGAGAACGAATGGCAGAAGAGTTACAACCGCACGCTGGAGCATACCGAGCGATTAAGCGCCCGAATCGCACAAGAACAGGCCAAGGCGCACGAAGACTTGGGAAGGAAACTGGAGGCCGCGCAAAAGCCTACAACCAGCGAGTATGCAGGATTTGCCTCAGCGCAGGCTCCGATGATCGCGGCGATCAATGCGCAGATCGCGGCACAGGCACGGCTCACCGCAGCTCAGCAAGCAGCCCTGCCTACCGAACGTGAGATTAGCATCGTGAAGGAAAAGCTGGCTCACCTGTATCCGATGCTGACGAATGCGCAACTCAAGGACGCGGCAACTACTGAGGCGCGCGCCGCAGGGATCAAACGCGAAATTGCCCTCTACGGCCAGCAGGCGGATATCACCAAAAAACTCACGAACTACATGAGGGAGAAGTACAACGTTCAGGAGATATCCACCCGCCAGCAATTAACTTTCAATCAGGCCGTCATGATGGGAAACCAGGGAATTTTCGCAGGAGCGGCAGGGATAGCTCAAGCGACGGCAGGAATCCTCGAAACCCTGAAACTCAAGAAAGCCTATGCCGTGGTGATGACGGTCTACGAGGCCGCCAAAGGATTCGAGGACCTGGCGGATTACAACTTCTGGGGGGCAGCTCAGGCGTTCGCTTCTTCGGCCATGTACGCGAAGGTTGCCGGGACGCACACGCCTAAAAGCTCTGGATCGGCAGGTGGCGGCGGTGGTAGCAGGTCTTCGGGCGGGGGCGGAGGCCGGAGCGGTGTCGGTGGGCCTGCAAGCTTGGTAGCTGCTGGGGGGAGTAGCAGTGGAGGCGGAGGAACACATACCATCGTCAACGTTCAGGGCATGATTTCCCCGGACACGATGGCCAAGGTTATGCCGCAGATCGCTGCTGGCCTTAACCAAGGGACGCAGGCCGGGAGCATCACGCTGGCGTCAAGTTCGAGCACGGCGATTCCTGCGCCGAAAGCATAGGACTGAGGGAAAGCGTGAAGTTTGCCGGGGACCGTCAAGCGGACTTGAGGCTCCCATTGATGGGCATTCCAGCACGGCTGCTCACTGTTCTGGAACCCGGCTCCAGTTTGAGCTGTAGCCATGACGCATCGCTTTTACGATGATCGAACAATCCGCAAGCTGCCGGGCCATCGCTGCCGGCATTGTGGCCGGGAACTTCAAGGCAGCGGGCGGCGAGCGTTTGCCTGGCACATGAGCGAATGCCGAGAGCTTCCGGAGCCCCAAAGAGCACGATACAGACTTTCGCTCAACAGCAGTCGATTAGAAGAAGGAGACCAACGATGAAGAGTAGATGTTGCCCGTTCTGCAACCGCCCTGGCCGGGTTCACGAAACGTGCGTCGCGCAAGTTTTGTCCCGAGGCTTCGGGCTGCAACCGGAGGTAATTCGGCTCCCGAGTGGTAAGAAAGACGTTGGCTACCGCGATGGCGGCGAGCTTTTAAGAAAAATCCAACGAAGAGGTGAATCATGAATCCCCAAGCATTTGCTGAACCAAACCCGTTAGTTGCGCGGAACGAAGGTTATTCCAGCCCCATGCCTGCGCATTTCGAGCAGCTTGACCAGTTGGAGCGCAGTTACAAATCCTGCCTCCGCCGCGGTGACGCAGCCGGAGCGCAGCAGATCGCCTTGCAGATCGAGCAAGTTAAAGCAGCTTCAGCGGCGGCTTCCGACCAGGTCGCGGCAGAAGTCGAGCGAAGCGAATATCAACGGCGAGGCCGGGCGCCACAGAAAGGCGAAGAGCAGAAATTGCGAGCGGCCTTTGACGTTCTTCGGAAGCAAGCCGCCAAGCTGACACAAGAGCGAAGCAAAACACTTGCCCGCCTGACGAGCGTCGCGGATCGGCCGCCGGCTGAGTCCGCCTTCGATGAGGTCCGAAGCCTTGACCGCCAATTGAGCGAATTGAACTACCGCGTGGAAACGATTCAATTGGCCCTCTCAGACATCGAAAAGTGGCATCGAGACCAGGAACACCAGGCCGAGCTTGCGCGTGACCGTGAAGCCCGGCAGAAGCAAGAGCGAAAGTTGCGGGCCAAGAACAAGGAGCTTGACGGCCTGATTCAGCAAGTTGGCGAAACCTGGCAGCGTTTCGCTGATGAGTTAAAAAAGATCGCCGCTCTGTCGAATGAGCTGCAGGGTAAGCCCTTCACGAGACGGCCCGATAAAGCTGCGATTCTGTCGAAGCTGTACAGCGGCCCCATGCGCGGCGTGAAGCTTGAGAACTGGCCCGGCCAGCTACGGCTTTCCGCAACCGTGCCCTGGCCGGAACCGAGGTAAAGCCATGCCGCGCACATGCTTAGCGTGCTCACACCCAGATCGCAGATGCCGGTCACAGACTTGCGCTACAGTAGTGGCCCTGCTTTCTACCCTCTGCCTCCTCGCGGCCTGCTTGCGGGCGCAGGGGACGAGCGGTAGTGGCGCTTCCAAGATGACTGGAACCGTTGCATCTCTTGGGTGCGCGGGATTTGTGCCGGCGCCGTGCGCTCGTTCAGACCGCACGGTCACGCAACTTGGCAGCGCGCCCAGCGGCAATGTTGATGGCACCTGGACCGACAATGGGCCGCAGGTGAATGTGCCGTGGATCAACGATTTTGGCGAGCGCGAAGTGCGCGCTACTGATGGAGTGATTCCGGGCGGCAAGCCGGTTGGCGGCGGAAATTACGGCCCGGAGACTTGGTGGACGAATTATTGGTCGGTCTACGATTCGTCGGTTGACGGGTACTACTTCTACTTCCCGATCGGTTCATCGAGCGGCACGGACCGCCTGTATACTTTGAATCCCACAACGATGACTGTTTCGTCGGTGTGCCCCACTACATGGACAAGTTGCGAGATGCCTTACGCGGGGTCATGGAGCCTCATCACGCCGGGCTTGATGTACTATTCGACGGGCGAAGACCTTTGCTCCTACAACTACGATTCAATGTCTGGTGCCGGAACGTGCTCCGATGATGTGGGCACGCTAGTTTTCAATTTCAGCACTTGCCCGGATTATGGAACATACTATTCCGGCAGCATATTCCTCGATGGCGTTTCCTACGGTGATGAATGGCTTGAGGCCAGTTTCGGCTCGACCGCAATGGCCGCGTATGCGATCAACGGAACGGATGCCGGGAACTGCTATTGGTATTCGACCAAGTATGGCCTCGCCGGCGGATCAAACCTGACCACGCAGAACGCCACGATCGCGGCTGGGGTCGCGCCCACGCTATCGAGCGGCAACCTCACTCCCACAACCGGCACAGGCACTCTGCCATCTGGCACCTACTACGTGGAGATGACGAGGGTCACCCAGTACACGTCAAACGCAATTTACTCCGGGAGCTGGTCGGGCGGCGTGGCCACGATCTATTCCGATGACGATCTCTCGACGGCCGCGGGGGACACCATCACGATTTACGACGCCTCGAACACTGCCTGGGACGGCACGTACACGGTTGCCACGGTGAGCGGCCAGGAGGTTACGTTTGACGTTGCTTCGAGCCCCGGAACTTGGGGCACCGGCTATGTGATCTCGAACAGCGTGAGCCCGGGGTTTGAGAGCACGCCTTCGGCGCAGGCCAGCGCAACGCTTAGCGCGACCGGAGAAATCGCGATCTCCGGACAGACATTGGCTTCTGACTTCTATACGCGCAATTGGAGCTACTACTGCAACGTTTACGTGAGCACCACGAGTGGCGCCGAGACTTTGCAGATTAGCGGGCAGTCCTGCACCGGAACGATTGAAATTGCGCAACCTCTCGTAGCAAGCGTATCGCCGCCTACCCTCAATGCTGCGGGTTATGAACTGCACGGATCGGATGCAGGAAGCGGGGCTTGGTTCAACGCGGAGGCATCGGGAACTAACGCTTATGTGCCCTGGCAGATGGGAACAGCGAACACGATTCTCTGCGTTACGAAAAGCAGCGACCAGTGTGAGGGACATGAGAGCGACGGCAACATCTCGCTCTTTTACAATCTTCAGTCGCCGAATACGGGTGGAGTGATGTCGCCATACGATGTGGCGCTTAGCCCGAATGCTGATCCTACAGAGTCCAACTATGAGCACCTGATCCCAGCCGGTCCACCCACCTACAATTTTTATGCGGCGATTCCCTCCGCCGGCTGCAATATTTCGGATTATCACTCGAATTGGACCTATGACAATCTCACTGACACACTTCCGGTCATGTGGTCAGATTTTGTTGAGCCATTTGTGGGCATGGTCGAGCAAAGCGGTACCGTGAGCACCACCGCAGATTCAACGACAGTGACAGGTAGCGGAACGTCTTTCAGTTCGTCATGGGTCGGGGAGTACATCTGGATTGGCACGGGCGGCACGCAGGGTACAGGACTGGGGGTAGGCGCGTGGGCGCAGATTGCCTCCGTGCAGTCTTCTACGCAGCTGACGCTGGCAGGTAATGCTCCTCTCACCGTAAGCGGCTACAGTATGTGGACCTACTACTATCCGCTCATGGGAATCCAATGCACCTGGGACCATGAGATCGATATGGTCTCAAGCTCTGGCAACGGAACTGTCTGGCGCTTCGCTCACAACCGTGCGAGCGGCCTGCAAAACCAGCTTTCGAACGCTGACTCGTCCTATCAGGCGCTCTCGATGCCCGTATGCTCGCCGGACGGCAAATACTGCCTGTGGGCGACGGACTGGGCGAACGCTAATGGCCAAGGACAGCTTGGTACACAAACTGGATTCCAGACGAGCGCCACGGGATGCTCTGTAAGTTGCGCGTGGAAGGCCGATACCACCTACGACCAATATCAAGAAGTGATCGATAGCAACGGCAATGAGGAAATGGCCACAGAGACCGGCGAGAGCGGCTCGACCGAACCGTCTTGGCCCACAACGGTTGGTGATACCGTAGTTGACGGTGGCACTGAATGGCACATGGAGCCCGGCTGCAACACGCCGCAAAGCATCTCCGTGGCATTCGGAGGACCGGTCTTTAATGCCGGCATGTGCCGGACGGATGTCTTTATCGTGGAGATGAGATAGGGCGCAGGGAGCCCGGAACGAGCATCGCAGCACAAGGGAGCTTTGAAAATGCCGCAGACCTGCAAAGCCTGTAAGCATCCGAAGCGGACCGAAATTGACGTGGCTCTTGCCGCCGGAGAGTCGTTACGTAATATAGCGTCACGCTACGGTATGTCAGATGCCGCCCTCTGCCGGCATAAGGCCCATGCTTCCGCTTCCCTTGTGAGAGCCAGCGAGCGCCGTGAGGAAAGTATCGGGGCGAGCGTCTTACGCCAACTGCAAAGCTTGTGCCAGCGGACCGAACGCATCCTAAGCCGTGCCGAGCGAAAGGGCGCCGATAGAACCTTCATTCTCGCCGCCCGCGAGCTTCGAGAAAGCTTGGGCGCGGTCTACAAAGTGACGCTCGATAGCACAGCAACCAACCCACCCCACAACCCATCATCCTGCCCATTCTGTTCGAGCGAACAGTACCAGCAGGTGATGATAAGCTCCGTCCGCAACGCTCTGGGCGTCGGCCAACCCACTCAACCTCGAATTGAAGCTCACCCAATAGACGAGCCGCCCGTTTTCGATGTGTGGGGAGGGCACAAGACCATCACCGGCGGCGATGGCACGCGCGTTGACTTCCAGCCAGTTGAAGCCCAACCACCGAAGGAACCAGAGACGCAGCCCGAGGACGCCAAGCCGACGAACGTCTTTCACGGCCCTAGTTTCATTCCTGGAGAGGACTGGAGACGCCGTTAGCATGCCTCGCCGTAAAGCAGACTGACGCGCCTGTGCGTTTCCTCACTGGCGGTAGGGCAATCCATCGACCTGGCGTAATTCAACAGAGCAACCCGAACCCCGAGTTTTCTTGAGACCCGCGTTATCACGTCTCACCACTGCCCTATTTTGGTGCACTCCAAGCCGAATCCTGATTATCAGACCGTGGTACAGACACCCCTCGAACCTGCCGAATAACCTCGTAAACACTGCATGAAACGCGGTTGCTGCCATCCCCGTGCATCGCTTGCACGGCGGTAAGGCGATTATCAGTGGAAAACGGCTTAAAGTTAAGTACCTGACACCATGGGAGTTATACCTCACGAAATGGTTAACATAACGCCTATTATCAGATCCCATCGTGTTAGGATGCACGAATTGTGCTCTTGACATGCGAGCGCGTTAGGTTTAGCGTATATCCCATGAAGGTGCCGCGATGCAAGGTTCATAACATTCCGATGGTCTGCTACTGCCCGGCCTGCCGTGGGGAAGTTAGCAGCGAGCGCAAGGCTGAATCTTCACGGCGGAATGGATTGCTGGGTGGGCGGCACCCAATCCTGGATGAGAAGCAGGCCCGCGAGGCATCACGGCTGTACCAGAAGGGAGCTACCTTAGTGGAGCTGGCGGGAAGGTTCAATGTCTCGGTGTCCGCCATGTCGCGGACCTTGGCCCGGCGCCGGGAAAGAAATCCCGCCGGCTGGGAAAGTCGCGGGGCGGCTCATCGAAAACAATGCTGATACCAATTTCTAAAACTCATGGGTAGGATGTCTACCCAATGACGAGGTGGAAGATGGAAGTGCAGTTAAGTAAGAATTGGGGGCTTTCGACGTTGCATGGGCAGTCTAAGGGCGGCGCCCCCGTTTTGGTTCATTACCCCACGGCGCGAGCGTACACCCCCGACGAGACGATACGGCCCTTTCCGGGCTGGGAGTTGATGTCCGCCCGGCAAGCGACGGTCGAAATGGCGAAAACGCAGTCCCTTGACGCGGAGCAGAAGGCCTTGGTTCGGCGGTTCGCCAAAGGGTAGCGCCCAACTACACCTACCCGATTTTGCGGATCGAGTTTGCGGGCGTGGAAAACCCAAACCGTGTTTTGGGTACGGTATACGCATGCTATTGAAAGGAGGGTTGGTAACATGTACATGCGTTTGTTCAGGCGGGTTCGGATTGCTCCGGGCATCTCACTGAACCTCGCCAAGCATGGCCCGTCTGTCTCCTTCGGCGTTCGCGGCGCCCATCTGACGGTAGGCAGATCGGGCATTCGCAGGACCGTAGGCATTCCAGGAACCGGGATCTTCGCCACGTCACAAGACGGTTGGCACAGCGGGCTTCACACTGGCCGCCACTTCCAGGAGGCCGCACCCCCTTTGACCGGCGCGCGGAAGGTTGCACACGACCTGCTTGTGACCGTTTTGCTGGTAATCGCCTGCCTCGTTGTCCTGGGTGTCATCCTGGCGGCCTTCGGCCAGTAGGAACTGTGCGAAGGATGGTGCAAAGAGTCTGGTGCACTTTAGAAAAAGCGATGATGCTGACGCGGACACGTCATCAAAGAAAATCGTTTGGCATCGAAAATAGTTCTTGACGGGTATATTCCTTTGTGGTATTCCTATGAGCGTGAAGATTACCCTGACCAAGCTGAGTTGCTTAAGATGCGGCTACGAATGGATACCCCGCTCAGAGAATCCGCCGGCCGTTTGCCCGAATCGAAAGTGCCGGAGTCCATATTGGAATCGACCGCGCATCAGTAAGGTGGGAAAGAAAGTGAGAGCTTAAAGGTAATACGGCCACCAAAGGCGTGCGACCGCCGATGATGGCCTGACCAAATTCAACCTAACAGGGAGATTGAATCATGGCTAACACGATTTTAGCATTATCAATACTTACCCCCATTCATATTGCATCCACCCCAAAACTACCCACAATACTTACCCCCAACTTACTCACGACATCAACACCTGATATCCATACGATTCAACCCATCGAAACGGTAGTCAAAACACGATACATCATGCAGGCAGAGACTACCCAGGTAATGGACCTCCACGAAGATCGCAAACTATATGGTAAGGCACACCTGGGATTTGACGGCGAAGCCTACTGTGCGAACGTGCTCACCCATACGGCGCCCACAATCAGCTACACGCTGGTCCTAAGCTAAGCGTCCCGGAGCGAAACGGGCAGGAATATTCCTTGCCCGTCCGCCCGCTACTTTCACCCATGCTCGCGGGCGCTGATGAGCCGGCATGGTCCAAAGGAGTGTTTATGCCAGATGATCCAAAGGGGTTACAGAAGCATCTCGCTGAAGATAAGCAAGAGGCCGTGAACCCACAAGAGATTTCGAGTCCGAAACCTAAAGCCACAAAGAAGCAACCATCAGACCGCCTTATCTTACACAGCTTAGAATCTGCATCCTATATCAAGATTATATTTGCCGATGGCGATCCATGGTTCATAGCAAGCGAGGCGTTGGGAAAGGCCCAGGCGCTGGCGCACATCCTGTGCTACAACCCCCCTGAAGATAGCGATGATGCCAACGGGGTGATGCGAATAATGATCGATCAGCTTGGCATTATCGATGCGGCCGTGTCTGAAATGCATTGCCGGCTCGTCAAAACGCACTGCGATAACTGAGGGTAAACGACATCCCTGGGAAAATGAAAGGAGACTATCTATGTCCAAGAAAACCACTGAGAAAATGCGGAAGGCAACCCAAGCGGAAGCCGTAAGTCAGACACCGGAAGCAACGCCGGAGGACCCGGAAACACAACTGTACGATCTAAAAAATAGTCCAGGGCTTAAACTATCGTTTTCAACTTCCAACCCCTACAGAATTGAATTTAATGTCAGCAGCCATATGAGAAAGGCCATGGTCCTGGCGCATGCCATCAACACCGAGATCAACATCAAGGATGGCATACCTGGAGAGGAAGCCGAGCAATTCTGTGATTTGGTAGATATGATCAGGGCGGAACTTGAGATAGCGTATATAGCCTGGGGAAAGTTTGCTAGCGCCTGCTACCAGATGGTTAAGTCACCGCAGTAAAGGTGTGATGAGAACGGGCGAAATGAACGAACCCAGCAAACCTACCGGCGCGGTCTCCGAAGGCGCCATGCCAGAAATACTGACGTTGAAGGAGGCCGCGCAACTACTTGGGGTGCCGTAAAACCCGAGTTTTCACGTGAAGCTAAAGATGGTTCAGGCTGCGGTCGTACTGATGCGGCGAACGTGGATGTGATGTGCTTTCTTGTTCGCTTGGGCAAGATCGTACTGCATCTGAAGGCCAAGCCAGACCTCGGCGCTTGATCCAAAGGCTTTCGAGAGACGGATAGCCATCTCGGGAGAGATGCCAGCCTTGCCGTTCAAGAGATTATTGAGCGTTTGCCGCTTGACACCCAGGCCGGCCGCCACTTCGGTCACGGTGAGCCCCAGCGGTTCAATGCACTCCTGGCGAACGATTCGGCCGGGATGTGGGGGATTCTTCATGAGCATTTTGCCTCCCTAATGGTAGTCCAGTAGGTCAACGTCGCGCACATGACCCGCCTCGATACGGAAGATCACGCGCCAATTAGCCCGGACCGTCACGCTCCAGAACCCTTTCAGGTCGCCCTTGAGCGGGTGGAGCTTGAATCCAGGGAGATTCATATCTTCAGGCTTGGTGGCGCGGTTTAGCACGGCAAGGATATTTTCGAGCTTCTCCAGGTGTTCGGGTTGAATGCTTCTTGGGTCGCCGTCTTCAAAGAACCGCTTCAGCCCCCTGTGCCTGAAGTTTTGAATCACACCGCTAGCTTCGCGTGACAAGCGACAATTGTCAAGTTTGTTTACCTACGAGGCGCTGGGCGCGTCTCTCTGCCGGCCGCAATGCGCCCGCGGCGCTCGAATCCA
The DNA here is from genome assembly GCA_030040995.1 of Terriglobia bacterium. Taxonomy (GTDB): domain Bacteria; phylum Acidobacteriota; class Terriglobia; order UBA7540; family UBA7540; genus JASHON01. Next base: position 11,534 of record JASHOS010000176.1, read on the forward strand.
TCCCCTGGCGCGGGCTCCCCTGCAAGAACACGTCGCCGTGATGTGTGGAGACACCCTGGCGCGTTCTCCGCGCCAAGGCAGGGAAAGCCCTATCGCCTCTCCGAAAACTGCACCAAAACGGTGCAACTCTCCGATGTAGAACCTTCCGGGCAAGCCTGTGGAAAACGTTTCTTGGCGTAGCACTGGCGTAGCACCTAAGCGCCTTCCAAAAATCAGTTGTACGTGTTAAGTAATTTGGAATGAGTGGCTGGGAGGCAGGGATTCGAACCCCGATACGCAGATCCAGAGTCTGCAGTCCTACCGTTAGACGACCTCCCACCAAAAGCGCATCTCTAGAAGTAACTGTCAGTGTGTGCGGTTGTCAAGCAGTGGCCGCTCAGACTGTCAAGCCTCTTTAGAAATGTCCCCTCTCTTACCTCGTTAGAAGTGTCCCCTTTTTCTTTTGGTCTTTGTTCTTGTGTTTGTCTTCGTCGATGGCCTTGCCCGGAGCGAAGCCCTGCGAGCCCGAAGGGCGAACGTTTAGGGCGGAGCGGAGGGCAAGGCCATCGACGGCCGCGCATCGGCGGCGGCTGGACGC
>JASHOS010000177.1 GCA_030040995.1 Terriglobia bacterium
TGCGTCCAGCCGCCGCCGATGCGCGGCCGTCGATGGCCTTGCCCTCCGCTCCGCCCTAAACGTTCGCCCTTCGGGCTCGCAGGGCTTCGCTCCGGGCAAGGCCATCGACGAAGACAAACACAAGAACAAAGACCAAAAGAAAAAGGGGACACTTCTAACGAGGTAAGAGAGGGGACATTTCTAAAGAGGCTTGACACACTTGGTATTTTTCTTCTTGATTTCCCGCTCCCAGTTCTGTTAAGCTCCCCTCGCTCTAAGTGGAACGTCTCACCTGTGTCTAACTCATCAGCTTTCTCTGAAGGAGGAAAAATGAAGCTAAGGTATATCGCTGTACTTGCGTTAGCGGCGGCAGTTGGGTTCGCGTCCGCCGCGATGGCGGACGAATTTAGCTTTTCATTTAGCGGCGGAGGCATCACTGCGTCCGGTATATTCACCGTTTCACAGAGTTCGACGGCTGGCGTCGATGAGATCACCGGCATCAGCGGAACATTTTCGGATTCGAACGTCGGTGTCTCTGGTGCGATTACCGGGCTGTACCAGCCGGTATCGTATGTGAGCAACACTCTCGCCTCACCCGGCATTGCGTATACCGCAGGCGGCTTGTCCTACGACGACACGTTTTACCCGGCAGGAAACTCTCCGGCGATCTGCTACGATCTCATCAACGGGGTAGCCACGCTAACCTATCCATTTTCCGGAGGCGTGTTCGACATCTTCGGCGTGGCGTTTAACATTGCCGGACCCGGAAGTTACGTGGGTGAACTGTGGAGCAACGGTGACGTGGGCGGCGGGCCTATTGTCTACGCAGCCGGACTGGCGAACGCGACGGAGCTTGTGGACGACCCGAACTCCAGCTCCACTTCAACAGTGCCCCCGGGGGAGTACGGATCTCTGACGGTGAGCGCCGTGCCGGAATCTGGATCGCTGGTACTAATCAGCATCGGAATGCTGGGCATCGCGTTGCTTTGGGCGTGCAAAGTCAATCGGCTTCGGTCCCCTCGCACCTAGGCGAAGTGTTGGCTTGGACAATTGATGGCCGCGAATCGGCGCCGGGATTTGCGCGCAACCTTATTGAAGCGAGCGAGGCGAGCCGTCAGCAATCGGCAGTCACTCCCGCTATCATCTGATCGCGGCCCCATCGAGGCGTGGACGCAGACATAAAAGGCATGTCTGCGCGACCCGGCGTCACCGGCGATTACCCGGGCTGAACGGGCGAAGGGTTTCACGCGCTGTCAGTATTCGCGTGTAGTGAGGATGCCCGGCTGCGGGACGGGATATCGGCCGCTCGCGTCCGGCAGCAGCGGGCCTGGGGAATCCATGGTGAACTCGTCGACTTTCGGCGCGAACTCGTCCCCGCAGTTGAGCATCTCGTCGAACGTGACTTCCCGGCCTGTATGCGCGGCCATGCGTCCCATGCTCGCGACAAGGCTGGCTTGGACCCCGCGTGTAACTTCGTTGTAGGGTTTGTCGTCTCGAATCGCATCCATTAAATCATTCCATTCGTTCTGGTACGGGTCCTGCTCCTCCGGGGCCACTTGCGACTGCCAAAGCAGGCTTGCGGTATTAGCCATCTGACCCTTGTAGAGGCTTGAGGGAAGCCCGCAGTCGCCGCTGCTCGAAGCGATCCCCATTCCTTTAGTTCCACGCAGGTGGCTCGAATAAATCGGCTGGCATCCGGTCATGCAGCGGCCGTCAAAGAAAAACTTCGTGCCGTCGGGATAAGTATATTCCACCGAATAGGTGTCGAAATTCTGATCCACGTAGGGAACCCCATCGGGACTAACCTTGTAATGCCGACCTCCGAGAGCCTGTGCTTTTGCCGGCCACTGGTCTTTCATCCATGACAGGTGATCGATGATGTGGATGTAGAAGTCGTTGTAGCAGCCGCCGCTCGCCCAGATGAAGCTATGGAAGCGCTTCACCTGGTACAGGAGGTCGGTGATCCCGTCGGGCTTCGGAAGCGAGCGGAAGGATCCGCCGGGGCCGTCCATGCGGTAGCCGCGCTCAAGGACGATTTCGCCGATTTCGCCGTTGTGAACGCGCTCGGCCAATTCCTGGAGCGCCCGGCTGTGACGCGACATCAGACCCACCCCGACCTTGAGGTTCCTGGCGGAGGCGTCCTGCGCCAGCTTGAGCATGCGCTTGCTGGTTGGGCCATCCACGGTGACCGGCTTTTCCATGAAAACGTTCAGGCCCTTCTGAATGGCGTAAGTGAAGTGCACCCAGCGAAAAGCGGGCGGCGTGGTGAAGATGGCGATGTCGCCGGGCCGTAAACAGTCCATCGCTTTCCGATAGGCGTCGAAGCCGAGGAACTGGCGCTCGGGCGGCACGTCCACCTGGCTCGCAAAACGCTGCTGGAGCATGTTCAAGTCGTCCTCGAGCCGCTCGGGGAACAAGTCCGCCATAGCGACCAGCTTGATGGGACCGCGCTTGACGGACAACGCGTTCGCCGCCGCGCCTCCTCCTCGGTTGCCACAGCCAATCAGAGCCACCTGGATAAGGTCGCTGCCCGCTACGTGCACGGCGGGAATGGCGACGTTGGCCAATGCGGAAACTGCAGCCAATCTGCCGGTAGTTTTGATGAATTCACGACGGCTCGTCGAGCCTGTAATGGACGGGTTCATGGCTGTTCACTTCCTCCGAAACGTGTCGCTGCCTTTTGCCTGGCTGGCAGAAAGCATCCGCGATGCACAGTAGGCAATTCTACCGCGAGTTCCCTCTTCGTCAAGAATAATCCGGCAAAGCGATCTCGAATGTCTAGGCGAGCAGATCAAGCGTGGACTGAGAGCCGTTGCGGTTGAGATCTAGCCAAGCATATTTGAAGTTTCAAAATCGGAACCGATGCAACGTCGTGTAACGTGAACTCAAAATTGTTGAGCTACTTTAGTCAAATACTGAGCTGGTAAGAAACTAAGTAATCGCGTACAGAAAGGCACCTTAGTTTTGGCGCCCGGTCCGCTGGGGAGTTCTCTGGAAACCACGCCGTAGGTTTTGCCCGCATGCCCATACCCGGTCAGCGAGATTGCAGCGGCGACCTCTCTCTGCTTGCAGCCTTTCCTAGCCCAACCACTGCGGGTTCTGGTACGTACTGTCGAACTGGTGCGTGGTTTTGTAGGGCTCGCCCTTGCCATTGATGTCGCCGGGCGCCGTCTTGGCAAGCAGCATCGCCACCTGAGGCCTCGTCAATGGCCGGAAAGTGCGGGCGGCGTTAAGAGCCTGGTGGACCCGCTCGAGGCTGTCACAACCGTTGATAACTACCGAAGTGGGCAGACTCATTGCGTAATGCAGGCACTCGACTGCGGAGACCACACCGGCGCTCGGGATCAGTCCGTTGGCGAGTGGCTTCATGCCCAACACGCCAATGTTATGCTTCACCAGAACGGGCACAACTCTTTCTCCAAAGCTGTGATAGTGGGGATCCCTTACGTTCAGTGGCATTTGCACCGTGTCAAACGTAAAGCCATGGGTAAACGCCGTCTGAAGCATTTTAAGGTGAATGGCTGGGTCCTTATGCCCCGTAAAGCCGATGTATCGCACTTTGCCCGCCTTCCTGGCAGCCAGCATGGCTTTCATTCCGCCATTCGCCGCAAAGATACGGTCTGGATCGTTCATGCGGATTACCTCGTGGAATTGCATGAGGTCGACGTGGTCGGTCTGGAGGCGCTGCAGTGACTGATCGATTTGCTGCGCCGCAGCCTCCGCCGTCCTTCCGTCGATCTTGGTCATCAGGAAGATCCTCTGGCGATAGCCATCGCGGAGAGCTTTCCCCATGCGGATTTCGCTTTGTCCATTGTTGTAGTCCCAGCAGTTGTCCATGAAATTAATGCCATTGTCGATGGCGGTGCGAATGATCTGTGTGCTTTCGGCATCCGTTTTTTGAATGCCGATGTGATATCCGCCTAAGCCGATCAGCGACACCTTCTCCCCCGTGCGTCCGAGAGTACGATAGGGAATTCCGTGCCGCGTTTCTTTGGCCGAAGCGGCTTCGCCTGCCAGTACCCTCTCGCCCACACCGGCGCCAGCAATGCCAACGGCAACTCGATTCAGGAACTCCCGGCGGTTCTGCCTGTCCGAGCTCATATTGCCTCCTTGGTTGGTGAAATGTGGAAAGGATTGCCACCTTGCAAATGGCCTCTTACACTGCGCTCATGATAACACGGGTCAGCGATCGGAAGGCGCCGTTCCGCCGATTGTCTTCAGGCCTTCGGTGAGGTCGGTTTCCGGGGATGCCTTGATGTAGCCGTAGGCCGGCCGGTGCTCGCACATCATCCTTAGTTGCGCAACCCAATCGATCACCTGCTGCTGTCTCGCCTGCATAAACCGGTTGAAGTCGAGCGGCGTCTCCAAGCGCAACGCTTCAGGGTGGCCGAGAAGATTGTAGACATTTCTCGCCTCGTCAACTTCGCTCCTTGCCGCCTCCACGCGCACGTACCGGTCAAGCTGAGGAGCGATAATCAATGCTGGCCGCGGCGCAACCAGCGCGAGCACTCGATCGTAGTCGAAAGGAAGTCTCGATTCCTCACCCACAAAAAAGCCGAGGCGGGGAAGCAATCCATGGAGGTGGGAGTAGTGCCGAACCCCTTCCGCGCCGTCTCCGGGAACCGAATATCGCAGAGGATCGAAGCCACAAACCGAGGCCACGGCCCGCACCCGCTCATCCAGAGCTGCCGTAACTAAACCCACTTTGCCGCCGAGTGCGTAACCAACCAGGAAAATCCTGGTACGGTCGATCATCTGCAAGCTGGAAAGCGCAGAAATGGCTGCTCGCGTGTCCTCCACCATTTTCCCCAGGAGTGACCAATGGGGATACTGATGGTAAAAATAGCGGAAATCAGGTCCGCGAGTGCCAAAAGCCAGTTGATCGAACGCCACAATCGCGAAGCCCTTGTGGATAAGAGAATCGAAAGCTGCCTTCACCCACCGCGAGTACCCGGTAGCGTAAGCATACGGGTGCAGCCAAACAACCACTGGGAGTTCGCCGGGTAGCGGCTGCCCGTCCGGACCGAGCGGAAAATACAGGTCAGCCCGAAGACCATCCCCGTAAGGAACAATGGCCGATCCTGTGTTCGGCAGCTTTAATGGCCGTCGAAACAGCATCCTCAGAGGGTTATCGCCTGGAGGGTGGATCCAATAGACATCCTCGGGCGCGGGAAGCGTGCTTACTCCTGCGAAAGGCAGCCCCGGCGGCGCCTCCCCCATCGCCCAAAGAATTTCCCGTCGAATTTCCTTTTTCCGTTCGTCCCAGGCGCTCAAGTCGGATGTTGCAAGATCTGCGGAAGAGCGCGTTTCAAACAGCAGGGGATCGACATGCTCTCCACTTGCATTCAACCAACCCTGGAATGTGTAGCCGTTGATCCACGTTTCGGATTTGGGATAGGAGCGCCGGCCGAATATCGAATCAAAGAAGTTCACGTAATTTTCGACGTGGTTGGGAACGAAGTCGTGCTCGCCCGATCGTAGGTGGAGTTGCACATTGTCCTCTACACCCATGAACCGATATACACTCTGAACCGAGCGGTAGGCCTGCTCGTAACCAAACGCATTGCCTTCGTGCTCGCTGTAGGCGGCGTACATCATCAGACCTCGCGGCGCTACCAGCACGCACAAGAGATTCTGATCAATGGGGAGCTTATCCTCTCGTCCTGCAAAGAAGCGCAATCGGGGATGAAACCAGTGAGTGTTATGGGGACCACCGGTGATGGACTCAATGCTTCCCGTACCCCAGAAATCAAGGCTGCAGTAGCGCCAAGGCAGGCATTCTCCGCTGGTGCCGCTCGAGGCTACTACCGCCCCGATTCTTTGGTCGAACGCTGCTGCGAGCAGCGCCTGCTTAGCATTGCGCGAATGACCGGTAATGCCAATTTTCTGTGGTTCAACTTCGGGCAATGTGCATAAATAGTCCACGGCGCGCATCCCGGCCCATGCCCAGCGTCCGATGCAAGCAAAATCGTAGTCTGGATAGACATCGATGAACTTGTCCGAGTCATCGGCAACGCCAAAAATCGGATCGGTTGCGTCGTAAATGCACGCGATATAGCCCCGGCGAATCGCCGGAGAAATCCACCCGGAGCTGCGTGGCTGGTTGGTGAGGAATACGGGAAACGGTCCTTGGCCATCCGGAACAAACAGATGGAGGTGCAAAACGCCACGATGCGCGGGACCGAATTCCAGCCGCACTTCCCTCACCGTCACTCGATCCTCCCGGTGCGTTTCTATGAGGATGGCTCGGAGATTTTCCGGCGCCGGAGGCATGCTTCCATACACCCAATGTTCAAACTGGGAACGGATCCACTCCCGCTTTTGGGCCCATTCCTCCATACTGGTGATCTGAAAATCCCGCGCTCCTTCCGTCCGCGTTAGCGGGTTGGGCAAGAAGTTGTTGGACGGCATGGACTCAAAATCCGGTGGAAGCTCTCCCGTTCGCGCAAGCCAGGCTTCCCAGTTCTTATCGCCGCCGGTCATCCGGCCCGTCATCTCGTAGGTGGTGGTTCGAGGAAGAATTTGCTGGAGCGTTTGGAGGTAATGTTTTCGCCTCTCCAGAATCGCGGCTGAATTCTTCTGCCCATCGGCATCCTGCGCGCCTGCAACCTTCCTTCCCGCTTCGGAGGTTGCAGCTAAGGCTGCCAGCCCCCCTGTACCGCTCTTGATGAATTCTCGACGGTTCATGTTATTCGTACTGCGGGAAAGACGGCAGCGGGGCACATAGGACGGCTCTTGTTGCGGCAATGCCGGCCAAAGAGTTTCCATGTGTCCGCCCAATGTGTCCGCGCAACTGCAACGAAGCGAAAACGTCAGTATACTCGGTGCCGGGTCCGCAGGCGAAACTTCAAAGGGAATCGTTGCGTAACGCCGGCCTTTAGGCCGGCACCCTTCAGGTCGGCACATGCCGGGCTAAAGCGCGGCGCTGCTCAGTTCTGGCTTTCCCGTCGCGTAGCGCCGACCTTCAGGTCGGCACCTTTTAGGCCGGCATTACCAAGGGAGGAACAAACTCGCGGCAAGGACCATTGGAATCAGAGTGGATGATATGACTATGAGCTCGGCGGGGTATAACAGCATGTTCCGCCGGTTTATCGCGCCTTGCGTAACTCGATCAGCGCGATCTCCGGGGGACAGTTATATCGGACTGGTAAGAGCGAGCAGCCAACGCCTGCGCTCGTATAGCCGAGCATGGCGCCGTTTTGCCACTGGCCGTGGGTGTAAGACTTCGGGCAGTCGGCATTCAGGAGCAGCGCTCCAATGCCTGGCAGGCGCATCTGGCCGGCATGCGTGTGCCCGCAGAGATAAAGATGTATGCCGGCGGCCGAGGCTTGATGCCACAGCTCCGGAGAGTGCGCAAGGAGCACCTTGAACGCATTGGCGGGCACGCTCGCGAGAGCGCCGTCCAAGTCGTCGCCGCCAAAGCGGTGGGGATCGTCCACGCCGATGAGTCCCAGGCAATCGCTTCCCCTCGTTATCGCAAACCCTTCGTTGATCAGCATCCTCACTCCCAGCTTCTCCAGTTCCAGGGCAATCTCGGACTCGTCATGGTTGCCCAGAATGGCGACAACGCCGTGGCGCGCCTGGATAGCGGAGAGAAGGGTGCGCATACGTGGATAAACCTTATGGCAGGGCCCACGAGCTTTGAACCGGTAATCCCCCGTCATCACGCAAAGGTCAGCATGCAACCCGGTAAGGCGCTCGGCGACGATTTCCGCGAGACCGTGCATGCCGTCAATATGCAGATCAGAGAGGTGCAGTATTCGAAAACCGTCGAGGTTGCCCGGAAGGCTGGGGAATTGGAATCGGAGATGGCGGACCATGGGCGCCAGCGCGTTGCGAAGTCCGCGCGAGTAGAGGCCCACCATCCGCAATGCAGTCCGCAGGACGGGCGCCGCGACGCCCTCGCGAAGCAGCAGCGACTCGCCGCGCGCCAGCTTCCGGTTGCCGTTACGGAGGTCGGCTTCGATCACCCTGCGGCGCGCAAGGCGCTGTTCCAGACCACATGTCAGCGGAGGCTCGATGTTGCAATCGGTCATCTTCTATCTAGATCGGCAGAAATGGGGCTGGATTTAGACCCGCCTTTATGGTTATGGCTGGCGGCGGTGGTTGCGGTGGTGAGCGGCTGGGTTCCGGAAGGGCACAGCCCTTCCTCACAACGCCCAGCCTGCCTGTCGGCGGGTCCGCAGTGCCGGAAACTACTAACCACGAACCACTGGCCACTGTGTTACTCATAGCGCAGCGCGACCATGGGGTCGAGCCGAGAGGCGCGGCGGGCCGGGACGAAGCTCGCGACCAGGGCGATAGCGGCCAACAGGATCACGGTTAAGACGAGGGTCAGCGGGTCGTCCGCTTTGAGGCCGAAAAGCAGCGACCCCGTAGCTTTGCCGCCAACCAGGGTGAGGCCAACCCCAGCGGCAATGCCGATTCCCACGAGCAGCGAGACTTCCCCCAAAATGAGCCGGATGATGCCCGAACGCTGCGCGCCGAGCGCCATGCGGATTCCGATTTCGTTGGTGCGTTGCGCGACGGTGTAGGAAATCACGCCGTAGAGCCCAATCGCGGCGAGTAGCACGGCGAGCGCGCCAAAGAATCCGCAGAGCGTCGCCATCAGCTCGTCCTGCGTGAGCGTCTCGCGAATCTGCGTACGCAGCAGCTTGAATTCAATGTCAATCTGCGGATTGACGCCGATAATGGAATCCTTGACAGAATTGAGCAAGCCGGTCATGCCGCCGCGGGAGCGAATCAGAAACGTGACGCCGGGATACACGAAGGGCGGTTCGATTTGGGCATGCGGAAAGTACATCACCGGAACCATAGGATCGTGCATGTCGTTATAGACGGAATCCTCGACCAGACCGGCGACTTGGTAGTAACGCGGAGGCTTGCCCGGATAATTCCACACGCGGAAAACCTGGCCAATGGGGGGCGCTGAGCCGTGCAGAAACTTCTTGGCGAACGTCTGATTCACAATAGCTACTTTTGGTGAAGTGGGGGTATCGTCGTCATTGAAGTCTCGCCCGGCGATGATGGGGATATCGAGCGTCGCAAAATAGCCCGGACTGATGTAGTCCTCCCAGGACACCATACCGTTCTGGTGAGTCCCGTTCTTGTCGAGAATCCAGTCGTTGCTGGAGCTGCCGCTCATGGGCGACCGGATGGATGCTCCCGCGGAGGCGACGCCGGGGATGGCGCGGATGCGTTCAAGCAGATTGCGGACGAACGGAGCGCGCTGCGCGTCGGGAACATTCACGCGGGTGAAATCCACGTTGGCGACGAGCACGCCGTTCTGCCGGAAGCCCAGATTGCGCGTCATCAGATTCTGCAGATCGACGCCGCCTCCGCAGCCGACGGGGCTGTCAGCCGGAGAAATCAGGCGGCCGAGGACCGGCTGGATGTCGAGCACGCCGAAAAACTGGCCCGTTACCCAAAGCACTTGCGCGTTTTCGACTTCGCCCCCGTTCGCGAGGTTGGCCTGGTCCTGGCCCCATGCTGCAATGGACGAAAAAGCTTCCTGCCGCTGTTCAACTTGCTTCCACAGCGGATAGGTGAAATTGGCGTAGGGGCCGTTGAAGTTGCCGCTGCCCCAATGATTTGTGTTCAAGTGGATGATGGCGAGCGTATTCGGGCTTCTTACGGGCAGCGTGCGCAGGCGCACCGCATCGATAAGCTGAAAGATGGCGGCGTTCGCGCCGATGCCAAGCGACAACGTGAGGAGGGCGATCAAAGCGAATCCCGGCGACTTGGCGAGCACACGAACCCCGTATCGCAGGTCCTGCCAAAGCTCGGCCGAAAAGTTCTTCCCCGATCTTCCGCCCCGTGAAGTCATAGCTAGAAGCTACCTCTCTTTCAATTGTTTGACGCCGAGAGACCCCAAAGGTTAGATGGGTACTGACACGCCGCGTAGCCGTCGCTCCAGGGCCATTGTTGGATCTCTTCCGACGACACCCGTTTCAAGCAATCTTTAAACTCCTCCCAAAGTTTGCTACCCTGACCCATACCTATATCGACGTCCTTCAGGCTAAGGTGTGCCGATCCCCACGAGGCGTTAGCAGAGGTTCCAATGTGCCGCTCGCCCATTCACTAACAGGTAGGGTCTACCTGATTTGGGCGTCATAGGTAGCATGGCCACCAATCCAAAACCAGACGAACTCATCTGGGAATTTGATGGCCAGAGCGCGGTGTTTTAGCGTTACCCGCGCGCACCAGATTTCCTTACCGCGGCGATCACCGAGTTTCTTAAATTGAAGAGAAGGGTGTTGCGGGTTTGCCTTGAGCAAAGCGAACTGCTTGTCAGCGCGAACGCGTATGTCGGGGGGTAGTGTCCGGTAATCCTTCCAGAAATCTGCGTTCGCGCGGTGGATCATGAGCCCGGCGCTAAAGGGGTTCCGTCTTGCCGGCCTCGTAGTCCGCCATGGCACGGTTAATACGGTCGTCGATGCGACCAGCCGCCAGGTCCGACTCAAGCTGCGCGTCGATAGGTTGCGGATATCGCTGGTCAAGCCACAGGAACAGTTCTTCTAGTTGCTGCGGTGCGAGGTCATCAATTGCGCGTTCAATTTCTTGAACAGTGCCTAAACGAATAATTCTCTCCATGATCTCAACTGCGAGATTATCACGGCGGCGCCGGTCACTTCAACCGTGACACGCCAAAGACGCGAATCGCCTGCAATTGCCCCGGGGTCGGACGACCATCATAAGAGGGTCAGGGTTACAAAGGTCTGGGTTCGGATGGCAGTCGGGGCCGCGAGCGCTGGCGCAGGCCTGAAAAGCAAGGTCTGCGCCAGCGCGCACGCGTACCGGAACAATTAGCCGGTTTGCGGTATAATCTTCATCCTTCTTATGCCGAGAGACGCACGAATCTTGGGAACCCAGATTTAGGAGAGAGCATGGTGCGATCGTCCTGGATGCTAATTTTGGCTGCGCTGGTCAGCTTGGCCCCTTGGGGGAGAGCGCGCGCACAGACGACCGGCAAGCCGGATCTGAGCAAACAGCCTACGCTTTACGTCGTCGGTTACGCTCACTTGGACACCGAGTGGCGCTGGGAATATCCCCAGGTCATCAACGAATATCTCCGCAAGACCATGGAGGAGAACTTCACTCTCTTTGAGAAGTATCCCCACTACATTTTCAACTTCACGGGCGCCAACCGCTACCGCCTCATGAAGGAGTACTTCCCGGCCGATTTCGCCAAACTGAAAAAGTATGTGGACGAGGGCCGATGGTATCCCGCAGGCTCTTCGATGGAAGAGGGCGATGTGAATACGCCCAGCGCCGAGACCCTCATCCGGCAGATCCTCTATGGGAACGAGTGGTTCCGGCGTGAATTCGGCAAGGCGAGCGCCGAATATATGCTACCGGACTGCTTCGGATTTCCGGCCTCGCTGCCCACGATTCTCGCGCATTCCG
>JASHOS010000020.1 GCA_030040995.1 Terriglobia bacterium
CCGAGCAGCCGCAGCTCGCGCCAGAAAAACTGAAAGAGGTTTACCTTCGGCGCTTCGGCGAAAATGGCCACGATCACAATGCGGCCGCGCGTGCGCGCGAGGGCCGTCATGTTCTCAGCGCCCGCCGTTGAACCGGAGACCTCAAAAATAACGTCCGCCCCCGCTCCGTCCGTCTGCTTGACCACGATGCCGGTCACGTCAACTTCCCGGGGATTATAGGCTTCGAACCCGAGTTCCCGGATCAGGGCGAGACGAAAGGAATTGACTTCGGCGATCACCACGCGCGCGCCCGCATCCCGCGCTACGCAACCAATCAACACTCCGATTGGTCCTCCGCCCTGTACGACGACGTACTCCCCGGACTGGACGTTCCCGAGACGCACATCATGGCAGGCCACGGAGAGCGGCTCAACCAGCGCCGCCCGCTTGAGTGGTAATGATGCGGGCAAGCGGTGCAGAGTGTGTGCGGGAACGGTCCATCGCGCCTGCAGAGCCCCCGGCGCGTCAATGCCAATGAATTTCAGACGCTGGCAGATGTGGGAGTGTCCGGCGCGGCACGCCGGGCACTCACCACAGGGATTGAGCGGCCTTACCGTGACCGGATCGCCCGCCGCAAAGCCTTCCACACCTTCACCCACGGCTGCGACAACACCAGACATTTCATGTCCGATGACCTGAGGCGGATGCAGGCGGTGGTCCATCTCTCCATGGAACAGATGCAGGTCGGTGCCGCAGATGCCGCAGTGCGATACCTGGAGCTGCACTTCGCCGGCGACGGGCTCGACGGGGTTGCATGCGCCCACGCGCATCGTTCGCTGGCCTTCGTAATATGCTGCTCGTAACATCAGATATGCCTCCTTTCTTGTAGCCGGCCATCTTACTCTTTAAGGTCGGTGCTCGCGCCGGGGTGGCGCAACGCGGCCTTACGGCCGCAACCAAACCTGCGCGAAGCCGCTGCCCTCTCCCTCGGGAGAGGGCGGACCGCGGCCGGCGCTTTCTCCAGCCGGCGCGGGACGGGCCTGCGCCCACCGAAGGTCGCTTACGCTCCAGAGCTTCAGCGACGGAGCGGCTCCTGCCCGCAGGCGGGTGAGGGGTAATTAAAAACCTTGCCAAAAAAACAAGAAATCACGACCTTGCAATGCAGACTTTACAAAACGATGTCTGCGGGTTATTTAGGCAGACAGAACCGGTAGCCCGCCCAAGCGTCGGTGATCAGGAAACGCGGATTGGCGGGATCGGGTTCGAGCTTCTTGCGGAGGCGGTTTATGAAGACCCTCAAGTATTCGAGCTCCTGGCCGTAGTCGGGTCCCCACACCGCTTGCAGCAGCTCGCGGTGGCTGATGGTTGTATTGGGATGGGCGGCGAGATAGGCGAGCAAGTCGAGCTCCTTGGGCGTCATTCGAGCCGTCCGCCCGCCAGCCGTGAGGCAGTGGGCAGCAAAGTCAACTTCCACATTTCCCAGACTGATTCGTTGCAGCCTCGCGCCGGGGGGCACGGGGAGCCGGCGCAAGGCTGCTCGAATCCGGGCGAGCAGCTCCGGCGTGCTGAACGGTTTCGTGATGTAATCGTCGGCTCCGAAATCCAGAGCATCCACCTTGTCTTTCTCAGAGTTGCTGACCGTCAGCATGATAACAGCGATTTCCGAGTTGGCGCGAATGGCCTTGCAAGTTTCCATGCCGGTCATCACGGGCATCTTGATGTCAAGGAGCACGAGATCGTAAGGCTCGGAGCGCAGCCTATCGAGCGCTTCCTCTCCGCTTCGCGCATCGCTCACCTCATAATTTTTGATGGTCAGCGCGGCGCGCATCGTGCGCCGAAGCTGCGGATCGTCGTCCACCACTAAAATGCGGCCGGCGCTCATGCGTTCTCCCCCGGGGAGGCGGAAGGAATGGAGAGCAGGAACTCGATCCTTGGTCCGGCACGCTTTTTACCTGGAGCTCGCCGCCACGCATCCGCAGAACATCGCGCGCGATGGCGAGTCCCATGGCCATGCCCGGCACTTGGCGGCGCTTGTGGGCGCCCCGATGAGAATCAGGCTGGCCGCCATGCGGGCGATGATACCGCTCATCCGGCGGGTCAAAGCCAGGGTTGACATACACACCGCTGCCTATGCCGTGGGCGAGACCCAGACCTTTTTGGCTATTGTTTCGCCCAAGCTGGCGCCTTTATCGCCCAAACGCAGGCTGAGAGTACCGTCGTAATTCCGGCTCAGGAGCTTCAACTTTTTACCCGGCAGAATGCCGAGCCTGTCGAGGTATTCCAGAAGTTTGCGGTCCCGCTCGTGCATGCTTTCGATCCTGACCCACGAGCCGGGCTCAGTTTCCCAAAGTTGTTGCAATCCCAGCTTTCGCCGCTCCGCGGCACTCTTGTTGATCTGGTTGCCATGAGGGCAGGGGTGGCCAATGCCAAGCTTCTCGACCAGCCTGCGCTCCAGGTCTTCTGAAACCGAGTGCTCCAGACGTTCTGCTTCCTCGTGCACTTTGTACCACTCCATACCGAGCATCTCATGAAGCATTCGTTCGATCAGGTGATGCCGGATACGCAGTTTGTCTGAGATGGCCCGCCCTGCGGCGGTAAGCGAGATGTGGCCTTTGCGGTCGGTCTCAACCAGCTTATCCTTGCGCAGCCGTCGGAGGGCCAGAGCCACCGCCGGTGCGCTGACTCCGAGCCATCGAGCGACAGTCGCAGCAATCACTTCACCCTCTTCGGACTCCGCTTCGGCGATTGCCTTCAGGTAATCTCCTTTGGATACCGTAAGCTCCATCGCATTTTCCAGCTTGCAGCGCAATAGCAATCAAGGCATCACATTATCCCACGGCATGACCTACCTGGCAAAACACTATTGACGTGCCCTTGCATATCATAGTTAACTATAGTTTATCTATTTTAGTAATC
>JASHOS010000178.1 GCA_030040995.1 Terriglobia bacterium
GAATGGTTTGAGACAAAACTCCAGCGTTTTTCCGTACTTCCTGGTATGATCGGTAGCGATGTCCGAAGGAAAAGGGGCCGAGCGAATATGGACACAGGCTGGCTCAGTTCGGCGTATGCAGCGGCATAGCATGCCATCATGAGACTTTCGGTCTATAAGTCAATTAAGAAACGCGGATTCTCCGCGCACAGCGAAACAACTGCGGCAGCCGGTCAGAGAACCACTATCCAGCACCCATTTGATTAGGAAAGGAGTTGGCTATGCCTCTACCCACCGATGAAAAAGCACTAGCGCTTAGTCGCAGCTTGCTACAAGCGTTCGACAACATCAACGGCGGCGAGCATCCCGGTTTCCGCCCGGCTCACGCCAAGGGAGTCATGTTTACGGGGACCTTCAAGGCGTCTCCCGACGCAGCTTCGCTCACGCGTGCTCCGCACGCGCACGGTGAGACCCCAGTGACCGTGCGCCTCTCTGACTTTGCCGGAATTCCCACCGTCGCAGACAACGATCCCCAGTCTGCCAGCCCGCGCGGCTGCGCGATCCGATTTCATCTCGGCGAACATGTTCACACCGATATCGTGGCCCACTCTCACAATGGCTTCCCCACCCGTACAGCCGAGGAATTCGAGGAGTTCCTTCACGCAGCCGCGGCCAGCGATCCTGCCAAACCTCATCCCAATGCGATTGAGCAGTATTTGGGCGCGCATCCCAAGGCCTTGCAGTTCGTCCAGGCTCCCAAGCCGATTCCCACTAGTTTTGCGCGTGAGTCGTTCTTTGCCGTCTCCGCGGTTAAGCTCACGGCCGCAGACGGAACCACCCGCTTTGGCCGCTACCGCGTCTTGCCAGAACTGGGTAACGAGTACCTCGACGCCTCCGCGGCAGCCGCCAAGGGCCCCAACTTTCTTTTCGACGAGATCAAACAGCGCATCGCGAAAGGTCCTATAAAGTTCCGCGTTGTAGTGCAGTTGGCCGAAGGCGGAGACACGGTTGACGACGCCACCGTCCAGTGGCCGGAAAGCCGTGCTCAGATCAAGTTCGGTGAGGTCTCCTTGAGCGCGCTCGTGGCTGACAGCGACGCTCAACGGCGCCGCATTATCTTTGATCCGATCCCTCGCGTAGATGGAATTGAAGCCTCTGCCGATCCCCTGTTTCAGCCCCGCGCCGATTTGTACCTGCTTAGTGGACGCCGTCGCCGGGCTGCGGACGAACAGAGAGCCAAGGCCATGAGGTCCTAGGCCAGCAAGATAAGTGCGAGGTAGCCCTGCTGTATTGCCGCGGATAAAGTCAAGCTTGCCATCCACAAGTAGCGCCGGGCTTCAGCCAAGCAGGTGCCGCCCTAAAGGGCGACGCTACGAGTCCCACCCCGATCCAATAGGGAACTAATACCAAAGTCTGATTGCACGATACCAAGGCATGATGGTTCCCTTTGGGACTTCGCGCTACGCTTGGCACATGAACATCCAAGGCAACTCCAAGTTGGTCGTAATCGTCGATGATGACGAATCGGTCCAAAACGCAGTCAGAGATTCTGATGGAAGCGGATGGGCTTTCAGCGCGGTGCTTTGGATCGGCGGAAGAATTTCCTGAAATCCGGACTGCATCATCAGGCTGGATGTCTGATCGCAGATATCAGGATGCCAGGAATGTCCGGTCTCGAGTTACAGGCGAAACTCAAGGACGAGCAATCCAGGATTCCGATCATTTTCATTACGGCTCATGGCGACGGCGAGATGCGGATGCAGGCGATGTGCGAGGGTGCGGTAGAGTTCCTGACGAAACCGTTCGACGAAGAAGTTTTGCTTGACACGGTTCGGGCCGCCACGTTGAAATTAACGTGCCTTTGCGTCAGTTGCAATACTGGTCCGACGCAGCCAACACTTGAAAGATAGCGACCGGCTCCCGCATCGTCTACGTTGGTAGTTCTTCCCGTGACCTAAAGCTGTACGAGCGCATCACGACGTATCACGAATAGCCCCATCTGCAAGTATCTGACCGACATCCTTGGGACAGGCATTGGGCACGATGTTCGAGCACCAGGAACAGCGGACGCGGTACCGTGATCTCTGAAGGTAGCTCCCTTTCAGATTAGCCACCCGTCGAACACCCGGCACGGTCGTTCCCGCAGCAGCATTTCAGGCTCTGCCGGGAAACGTTTCAATCGAATCAGCGGTTCCTTCCGCCGATGCCGAGCGGGAGGAATGCAGTGCCAGCAATCTAAAGCTGCGCCAGAAGGGAGCGCAGCAGGGGGGTCGCAGGGGCGCTCGAAAGTTTGCTCCAGGCGCCGCGCTGAACTACCTGTCCCTGCTCCAACACCATTGCTGATTCTGGGCAGAGGCGCATCAGTACTTCGGGTTGGTGATCGACGGCGATCATGCTGAAGCCGACGCTTTTGCTCCAGAAAATCAGGTCATCAATCAGCTCGCGTACCAGTTGGCGGTCGAGCCCTGCAAACGGCTCGTCAAGCAGTACCAGCGGCGGCTTACGCACCAGCATCCGAGCCAGGGCGACTCGGCGCGCTTGCCCGCCCGAAATGCGCGCAGCAGGAGCATTCCAAACCGGCGCAAGCTTCAGGCGCTCCTTCAGCGTCGCGATCCAGGAGACGTACTCCGGGTTGGACGCCTCCCGCTTCGGCACTCCGAATCTTACGTTTTCGCGAACGCTGAGGTGAGGAAACAGGCTGGGCTCTTGGGTGAGGTAGCCGACCGGCCGTTGATATAGAGGAAGAGATGGAGGAAAAAGGCGAAGGCCTCCCAGATCAATGTGGCCGTTGTCCGGCTGCTCGACGCCGGCGATACATGCGAGGACCGTGCTTTTGCCCGTGCCCGAAGCGCCGAACAAACCCACCGATTGCGCAGCACCGAGCTGCAGCGAGAAACGAACTGTGAAATCGCGGCGGCGCTTGGCGAATTCGGCGTTAAGCATTGCTTCGACGCTGCGCCAAGACGTGTGCCAGCCACGGGAGCGGCAAAGCCACGGCGAGGAAGATCACCAGCAACGGCATCACCGCGGGCAAGCCAAAGCTTTGCAGATCCACCCACAACTGCACCGGCATGCCGGAAGGATAATACGCGGTAACCACGACAGCGCCGAATTCTCCGATCGCGCGCACCCAGGCGATGCTCAGCGACACGGCGAGGCCCAGCCGCGCTAGCGGTAGCGTTACTCGGAAAAAGACCCTTATCGGAGTGAGTCCCAGCAAAGCAGCTTGCTTTTGGAGCATGGGCGGAACAGCGTCCAGCGCCGCGACCGCGCCCAATACATAATAGCCCATGCCCACGTACACTTGCGTAGCCACAAAAGCTGTAGCGCTGTTGGTCATGGCCACACCCCAGTGATTCAGCAGCCGGCCAACGCCGCCGTAAGGACCAAACGCCAAAGTGAAAAGAATACCGAGAGCGAGGGGTGGCACCAGAATCGGAATCAGCAAGGCCGCTTGCCACAGAAGACGCTCCTTAGCCTTGCACTGAGCGATATAGGCGGCCATCGGCGTGCCGAAGCTGACCACGATCAGCATCGCGACGGTGGTGAGCAATAACGATACGCGCACCGACGACAGCGCCGGGCCGCGCACTTGAGTACCCCATTGCCACGCGCCGACGTGCGCGAAAAGCGCCGAGAGAGGATAGAGTAGAGCTAGCGCAAACGCTGCGGCACCGAGGCGCGCGATCCAACGGCGGATAGCCATTACGGGCGAAGTGTTGACGCCTTGTCCGGCGAGTCGTAATCGTAGCGTCTGAAAATCGATTGCGCTTCGCTGCCCTTTAGCCATTTGACGAATTCAGCGGCTCCTTTGGGATTCGGAGAATCGCTCAGAGCTGCCGCGTAATAGATCAGCGGCTCGGGGTAATACGTCTTTCCGCCGACGGTGAGGCTCAAGCTTGGATTATCCTGGCGCACGCGTTCCGAACTAAGGTTGATCTGCCGCGGCAAGGAAATATAAGGAAGGTGGAACGGGACCGGCTGGAGTTTGTAGGCCGAGGACGCGTCAATCTCGCCGCTTTGCAACCGGGCCAGCACGGTCGGCTCGCTGAATATCTGCTTGGCGTTAATTGTTGGGCCGAGCGTCTTCTCGACCAGATCTGGCTGATGGTACATTTTTGCTGCCAGCAACATAGTGAAAATGATGTTTCTCCCTTGCGGATCCGCAATCGGATCAGTACGCCCGAAGCGCAGGCCCGGTTGCTCCAAAACTTTCCACCACTCGGCTCTCCCTGTGGCTGCGGATTCAAACTGCCGTGCAAACCGGCTCTTCGGGCTATAGGCAATCACCATTTCGGTGTGCGCTATGGGCTCGGCGGATTTGGCTTTGCCGGAGCGCAGCACCGTCATCATAGGACTGGGCGTCACAGGAATGAACACGTCCGGCCGGATGCTGCCGCCGACGATTAACCGTGCCAGCGCGTTCGATCCTTGTGCCCGTCCGTGCATATCTAAGTGCAAGTCACTGCGGACGGCGGCCTTCAAAGGGCCCTCCATCATCGAGCCCATGGAACCAGCATAAGCGACATCCAAAAACGGCAGCGCAGCAGCCAGAGAGTGGAATGGGAACGAAGCGGCGCCGATTGTCGCAAGCGCCAGGCTGCCGCCAGCTACAAATTTCCTCCTCGTGAGTTTCTCCGATAAGCCTGCCATAGTCCTCCTTGGGTGTGGCGGCGCTTGGCGATCCTGGAATGCGGAAGTACAACAATATTGTGGCGGCCGCCTCCCTTCCACTATGCCATTGGCCGAGCTTTCGAGGCCCTCTGCGAATGGCTTGCCCTCTTCCCAATCAGAAGGTGAAACGACCACCGACTACCGGAGCAAGGTTACTAGGGTTTGAATAGGGGACTCCGGGCCCATGTGGAATGGCGATAGCCATACCTCCGTTCACCCAGGAATACGCGATTCCGGCATAACCGTCGAAACGCTTGGTGAAGTGATGATCCGTATAGAGCGACAGCTCGTCGAGGTTTCCCGCGCAGGAACTGCGGAAACCGGCTACGGCTGAGCAGGCCGGCGGAATACGAAAGTCGTTCTGCTGCTGATGATACCAGGCCAAAGTGACGTCGGTTTTGCTATTGACAGCATATTTCCCGCCCATCCACCAGATCTGCACCATCTTGGGAGAATCAAGATTGTTGTCTTCGACGCCACTCATGAAATAACCTCCCTGGTCCGAGGCGCCAACGCCCAGAGGGTCCGTCGGGTTCGTCTGCCGGATCCATTCGTAGCCGCCAAAAAACTTGAACGGATCCCACGTATATCTGGCAGCGGCCATGATCGCGCTGTTGTCGGTCACGATGCCATACAAAGTGTCGGTCGTTCCAATGAGATTGGCCCCGGTGATGGGGTTTGTATTGATGCTGTCAGTGGTTGACTGATAGGGCTGGGTCGGACTCTGAGGTCCCAGCAGGGGGTTCAATATGCTGATCGCCTGGTTGTAGTGTTGGTAGACGACGTCGGCGAAGAACTTGCGGTACTCTCCGCCGAAGTCGAATCCATAAGCGTTGTTGTGCGCCGATTCCGGCGTACAGGTGGCGGCAGTCCAGGTTGCGGAGGCCGAGTAACAACCGCCAGAGCCATCGGTGAATTTATACATGGCGCCGAAATGGACGGGCCCGTAGGCGAGGCGATACTTCACGGCGTCATCCCACCGGCTGTCCTCGGTGTCGCCGCCGCCGGCCATCGTGCCGTTATACCCGATGTACGAAAACGCATAGCTTCCGCCGGCCGGATCGTAAAGGAGCATTGCATCGGTACCGAGAGAGCGCTGACGACCGTAGGTCAGTGTGCCGAAATCCGCGGACGAGATACCGGCATAGAATTCGTCGTTGAAGGGTTGGCCCGCGCGCGAGCCGTCGATAGCTTCCGAATAGGCGCTCCGGGGAAGGCCGTTGTTGATGAAGTCGGTGGCCGACGCGTTGGCGAGCAGGCCGGACTGCGGATTGATGCCACTTGAAGCGTTGAACACAATAGACCAGCCATGCGCAAACTCTTCCTTGCCCCTGACGCCCAAACCCGTCTGCTGCAGGTTGTTCGGTGCGATAAGGAATCGACTTTCAGAGCCGTTTCGGTTGACCAGAGATTCGCCTTCATAGTTATAGCCGTTCTCCGGTAAGCCGTGGCTGACCCAGCCGATGCCCGCGTCGTACGCACCGTACAGCGTGATGCCGTGCCAGCTCAGCGCGCAATCGGTAGTGAGGAACTCGTGGCCGCTCGTGCAGGGGTCGGAGGTGGGTGGATCTGCCGCACCCCGTGCGGGGACCAGGACCTGGTCGAGATCCAGCTTCCCAGTACCGTCTACCGTGACCGACTTGACTTCGGCGGTCTTAAAGCCGGTTGCAGTAAACTTCACGCGATAATCGCCGGAAGGCAACAGCGAGAACCTATACACGCCATCCGCGCCGGTCCTTTCCTGGCGTGCCTGGCTCGTGCCCTTATTCATGGCTGTGACCAGAACATTTGCTACCGTGCCACCCGAGGGATCGGTCACGGTGCCAGTGATGACACTCGTAGCGACCGCTTGCGCCTCAGTCATGGAAAGACACAGAAATAGAATAGCGAAGCCCACCAAAAGCAAAACTGCCAGGGTCCGTCGCGCGAACCGTTTGATCATCACCATCTCCTCTCGAAGGTTACGACGTGGGGCGCGCTTCAAACGGGATATGACACCGCTGACGGGTTTACCTCGGTGAACGCGCAACTCCAACCTCCATCTGCAGCCGCGTAAATACAATCGTCAGAAATGCCGCGCCGAGAGACAACTGAGCAGACCCAGGACGCGCGACAACGGAACAGTACGAACAGAACATAAAATATAGATGATTCAATCCGGTCCGTCCACTAATATCAATACAGCTTCGTACTCCCTCAGTTTTGGGCGCAGTTGTAGCGGCGGGTTTACCCCGCCACACAGAATGGCGGCGTAAAGCCGCCTCTACGCACGCGAAACTGAGGCATTACACAGCTTCGCCCAATTTCGCCAATTTAGGGGCGCTCGTCGGCCTCGATCGGCGGTGGCGTGAGTCTTGGTCGGCGTCAGCATCACCCTAACCAAGGGCTTCGCACTTGAGATCCCGTAGCGCCGACCTTCAGGTCGGCACGTGCCGGGCTGAAGCAAGGCGCTACAACGAGAACAAAATTCTCGTTTCGGGCCGCATAACGGGTTAATAAGCCCTAGTCATATGCCACATAAATAGGTAGACAATGAGGCCTTCTTTGTGTTAGCTTCGCTCATGTGGAAACCAGCGAAGCCGTTGAGAGTGACCGAAGAACAACGATCGATACTGAATCGGTGGATACGAGGACGAAGCACGGCACAGAAACTCGTGCTCCGGGCCCGGATCGTGTTGATGGCTGCCGAGGGCATGG
>JASHOS010000179.1 GCA_030040995.1 Terriglobia bacterium
CCGATAACCCAGCCGCAGCAACGCGGCCGCATCCACCAAGCGAAGCTCCTTACCCTGCACTCGTGCCAGTACCTCCACCCTCCCCAACTCTCTCTTGCTCATTTCAACTCTCCCCAAGGTGATCTCCTTTCGGAGGTCACCTTAGGGGACATTTCTATCGAGGACAAAAGGGGACATTATCATGGAGGTACAACAGAAGAAAAATACCAAGTGTCGCAGCAAAGTGAGAAAATCCTGTTCCGGCAAAGTAGAAAGTTCCTATTGGATGGATGGCGCAGACATGCCTTTTATGTCTGCGTCCACGCCTCAACGACGCCGCGATCAAGCCATCGCGGAAATAACCGCCGATCGCTGACTCTATTCGCGAGCACGGTGGTGAGATCGGAAACCGGCAGGCCTTGAGTCCGGACGCACGGTTGCGCGCAGCGGCGGTCACATGTATGCTGCCGGGCAGTGCCAGAATCGAAAATGGAAATCCTGTATAAAATTCCCTTTTGTCACGCTCTGGAGGTAAATTATGCCGACCACTCTAACCTGGCAAGCGATTACGTTGCGCTTAATACTGACGGTTCTGTGCGCAGGCCTAATTGGGCTCGACCGCGACGAGCGAGGCCGGCCAGCCGGTCTCCGCACAAATCTGCTCGTCGGTCTTGCCGCTTGCCTCGCCATGATCCAGGCGAGCTGGCTGATTAATTCAAACGGCAAGCCCGAAGATTCGTTTGTCGTAATGGATATCATGCGGCTTCCGCTCGGGATTCTTTCCGGTATCGGCTTCATCGGCGCCGGCGTAATTGTAAAGCGCGGCGAGCTGGCAATGGGAGTTACGACTGCTGCCACGATCTGGTTTGTGACGGTCATGGGCCTTTGTTTCGGAGGCGGACAGCTAGGACTGGGTTTGGTAGGCTTTGGTATGGGGTTCGTGGTTCTCACAGCATTTAAGAGAGTGGAAGTTCGAATCCCGCGCCGGCACACTGGAATACTCCACGTAACGATCTCACCAAACGGGCCAACCCAAGGCGAAATCGCCGGCTTGCTCAGCCGTGACGGTCTCTCGCTCAGCGAACCTACTCTCTCCATCGAGAGTTCGCCAAATGCAGACAGGAATTACGCATGGACGCTTGAATGGAAAGGCAAACGCGAAGACACCAGCCTGCCTAAGGCGGTCCAAGAATTGAGCGCGCACTCCGCCGTACGAAAATTGGAGTTTACTCGGTGAACGGCTGCCGTTAGGGGCGGCTTATCTTCACAATGAGTTCGGTCTGACCTCTCATACAGGGGCCAAGGTCAAGTATCCGTATGGTGCCCGAGGAATCCTCGAAGGCAACGGACCGGTCGGCGACTCCTTTCAGTTGACCCCATTTCCTGGGCGCGCTACAGCCTTTGCCCTCCTGTGTAACTGCCTGTGGAGACGCGGCCGACGCCTTCGAGCCCGGCCTGATAGTGGCAGCCGAAACGAATACCAGCAATATGCTCAGAGCGAGCGTTTTCTTCATCAGTATGTCCTCGGACGATTATTTTTGATGCTCCGTTTCAACGTTCCCGTTGAATGACCGATGTAGAACCTCGGTAATGGGGAAACCGGGCCTGCAGCCTAGATCAATCACAGCGGCTCCGCGTACCAGCGTCCGGACCCACTTCCGCACCGCATTCACTCCGAAGCCAGTGGAACGGCAACTGCCACGGCGGGCCAGAAACCCCACCGAGATATCTTCTTATCCATTTGATTGAGCCGTCATTGAGTCACAGTTACAGGATGGCAAATGTTTCAGAAGTCGTAGCGCAGGACGAACTGCATGACGCGAGGGTTAGTCAGGAGGCCCGTGTAATCGCCAAACGTGCTTCCAATATCGATTTCGGAGAGGTGGCTATCCACGTTAAACCGGACGGCATTGGGGACGTTGAACACTTCCCACCGGAACTGGAGCTTCTGGTTTTCGCTCCAGGGCATGGCCCAGCTCTTGGCGAGGTTGGCGTCCAGATCGAAGTAGCCGTCGCCGCGCAGCACATTGCGAATTCCCGAACCGCCTGGAACCGTGTAAGCGAAAGCATTCAGCGCCGCCTGCGGGTTGGGGAACACGTTGACGTCACCGTTGCCGAAGTAGGTGGTTCCAGTTTTGGGCAGCGGTCCCACCAGAGTCGCCGTTCCTTCCAGTTGCCAATCGGTCGGATACTCCGCTCCGTTGTCGATGTTAAACGGCAAGCCCGTGGTCCAGCGCATGATGCCGCCCAGTTGCCATCCGCCCAGGAATGCGTTCGCCAATCCGCCCCAATTGTGGCCGAAGTGCGCCCCTCGCCCGAAGGGAAGCTGGGCGACGAAGTTGGAATTGATCTGGTGGGTCATGTCGTAATCGCAGACGCCCCGCAACTGGTCCGGGTCCCAGGCGTTGACGACCTGGCCATCGTAGCCGCCATAAATAGGAACCCGCTCGGCGTCCGATTCGACGTCAATGCAGCGCGAATAGGTGTAGTTCAACTGGTACTGGACGCCTTGCGAGACTCTCCGGTTCAGCGTCACCTCCAAGGCGTTATAGCTGGAGTTGGTGTTGCTGCGCCAGGCGTAAAGCGATGAGTATTGAGGCTGGAAGTAGGAGTAAGCGCCCAGGGCGCTGCATCCGTTGGCACAGGTGATCCCTGGAATATCGAGATCGTAGAGCGCGCTCGTCCAGTTGGGCTCGTTAGACTGATACTCTGCGTAAGCGTCCTGAAGCGCCGTACAGGCGCTGGCGCAGTTCCCGATGGACATGCCGGCGATAGAGGGGAACAGGTCCGTCCAGTAGGCGGCCGTCTTGCCGACCAAGGCCGGGGTGATTTGCGACACCGAGACACCAGAGTCCGCTAATTGCGCGAGGCGGGATGCTGCCTGGAAATAACTTATCCCAGTGGCCTTGTCGACGAGATTGGTCGGCTCGGTCATATCTTCCTGCGCCAGGAGATTCCGGCTAAGGCTACCGACATACGATAACGACAAGGTCGTGCTGGGAGAAATCTCGCGATCGATCGTGAAGTTCAGCATGTACGTATACGGTGTGGTGAGGCCATTATCCACGCCTTGAGCTATCGCCAAGCCGCCGTCAAACGCCCCGGCGGGTGGTGTGGAGGGGTATCCGCCCTTCGGTGCCGGAATCAAGATCGGGGAGTTGCAGAGGGACTCCGCCGGAATCACGTTCATGCTGGTGAGGCGAGGAGCGCAGGCGTCGCTCAGGACTCCGGCAGCATTCTCGAGATCGGTCGAAAGCCCAAAAGAACCCAGCGAGCTGAACTGGTCAATCAACGCTTCGCCAAAATGATCATAGGCTATGCCAAAGCCGGCGCGAATCGCCGTTTTCTGACCACCGCCGAAAATCCTCCTGGCCCATCCTTCACTCGCGTGCGGCGACCAAGCAAGGGCCAAGCGCGGAGCGAAATTGTGATAGTCCCAAGGATAGTAGCCCGGTTTTCCGTAATGGGGTCCGGCCAAATCAAACGAGATGAGCGGCATGGCGTTTTCCGGAATTCCCCTGGCCGCGTTGCTTGCCTCTTCGCTGAAGTACTGGCTCATATTCACGTTGGGCGCAACCTCATAACCATGGGTCTCCCAGACCGGCGACTGCAAATCCCAGCGCAGGCCATAGGTGACGGTAAAATTGGGCCGGATCTTCCACGAATCCTGAGCATAGGGTTCGTATTCGCGCTGCTCGAAATATCGCAGGATTGGAGCGCCTTGCGGCATCACTCCGCCCGTCGTCGTATAGTTATAAACGGCATTCCCCTCTGACACCATACCCAGCAATGCGCCGGTGGCAAAATCGTAGACATTGTTATCCGCAGTGTTGACGGCGGGAAAACCGGCGGCGACAGGATTCAAAGGGGCGACGGTATTGGCAAACCCACTTGGGTTGAGCCACTCAGTATTCACCTCGCCATAACTGAAGGAATTTTGCAGGCTGTTCTGGTTGTTGTGAATCAGGCGAAAGCTTCCGCCAATGCCGAAGGTGTGCGCACCTTTGATCCAGGAGAACCTATCCCGGGCTTCGTAGAGCGGCACAATTTCGCTGTTCCCGTAGTAAATATTCTGGCTCAAGCCGCGAATAATGATCCACGGCTGGTCGCTGTCTCCTTGAAAGTCCACGCTCTGCCGCGTCTCACCCCACGTGAACGTGTTCACTTTGTTCGGACCAAGGCTGGAAGTGAGTCCGACAGCGTAGCCCTTGTTGTAATCGGCTTCGGGATTTTCGGGAGGCGTGCCGGGAAGGAAGGGCGGCCCGCTCTCGTAATCGTTGTCGAGGTCGCCGCGCCAGAACACGTCTTCGGTGCCGGAACGATTGAGCAGCGCGTCAAACCGCGCGATATAGGTGTAATAATTCGTTATCTCACGGCCTGGGAAACCGTAGCCCAGCCAGTTATAGCCGTCACCCACCGCATCATTGTTCGGCTCAGGATAAGAGTTGAAGTATTTCAATACCGCTGGATCCGCGCCGATATGAAGCGGATCAAGCTGCTGAAGATCCTCGGGGCCCATCGCGAAGACTCCGCCGCTGGCGGTGGGATACTGCACGATTCCCTGGCGGAGCAAACTTGACGGCACCATTTGGATGACACTCTGTTGCGCAACTTGCTTGTCGAAATCCAGATTGGTGAAGAAGAACACCCGGTTCTTGAGTATGGGTCCGCCCACCGAGCCGCCGAAAATGTTGTAATTGAGCTGAGGCGGAACATTGGGTTCACCGCTTTCCAGTTCGTCCAGCTTCACGAAGTAATCGTTGGCGCTGGTAGCCGTGTTGCGAAGATATTCATACAAACTGCCGTGGAATTTGTTCGTGCCGCCCTTCGTCACCAGCGTCACTTGGCCGCCCGCCGAACGCCCTTGATCAGCAAGGAAATTCGTGGTGACGATGTTGAACTCCTCGAGCGAATCCGGCGTCTGCCGTAAGACGGAAGTGAAGGCGTAACCGTTGTTTTGGTCATTCACGTCAATGCCGTCCAGCGTGAAATTGGATTGATCGCTGCGCACGCCATCCACCGCGCCGCCGCGGCTGTCCTCGTCCAGATCGATATCCGAGCGGTCGCCCAAGTAGGTCACGCCCGTTTGCAGGCTGAGCAGGTCGCCCACATTCCGCGACTCAAGCGGCAGTTGGATAATCTGCTCGGTTGTAAATGGCGTGCCCAGCCGAGCATCCGTCGTGTTGAGAGGTGCGGCGGCCGACGTCACGGAAACCACTTGCGTTTGGGCGCCCACGCGGAGAACTGCGTTGACCGTCGCGGGGTTATTCACCAACAACTGAATTTCGCGCACGTCATACCGCTGGAATCCGGGCGCTGTGATCGTCAGGCTGTAATCCCCCGGCAGGATCTGGTTGAATTCGTACAGCCCGGCAGCGCTGGTGGTGGTGGAGCGCACGGCGCCGGTCGCGGACCTGGCCAAGCTAACGTGGGCGCCTGGAACGACGGCGCCGGAGGGATCAGTGACGGTTCCTCTGAGCGAGGTCGTGGATTGGCTGAAGCCTGTCGAGGAAAAAACCACAAGCAGGATAATGGCGAGCCATGCCAACCTTGCGTATGCTTTCATGGTGCGTACCCTCGTATAGCTTGCCAATCTCCCCGGTGAATGTCCGCATGGGAGCTTCTCCGAAAATTTGGCTCAGGACCCTCTCACCCACCGCTTCGCGATCCTCCCCTCCAAGGGAGAAGGCTGTTTCCCCTTTGAACGCCTGCCCGTTTCCCCAGGGGCAGGAGGAAAAAAACAGAAACCAAACCCTTTTCCGCCAAAGCTGGAGGTGATCCGATGGAGGGGTTATACCACCGCCCGCTGCAAAGGTCAAATAACAGAAATTAATGACGGAAATTAACAGCGTGGCAGCGCGTACCTCTGGTTTGAGCGTCCACAGCATGTCGGTCGGGTGAGCGAAAAGCCGCAGGCCGCTGTCTCTGGACGACGAAGCCATACCGAAGCCATAGCGAACTCAAGTTTCCCTTGCAAGCCTTTGTGTCAAAAAGGGTTGTGGTTTGCCGTTCTCTTTATCTCGGTAAGTTTTTTATTTTCATTTGGTTGAGCGAAGTTGGCATGGCCAAAAGTTGGGTTCGTCTGGCTTCGTTCCTCTAATTTTCTTTTAAAATCAGCAACTTACGAGAATGAATCGGTGACATAGGGGGCTGTTTTCTGGTCTTGCGGTCGCTCAAGATAACTAACTATAGTTATATCAATTGTTTAGCGCAACTCGCCGCTCTGGTCGCTGTCAGCAAAAGCCTTTTGCAGTGTGAGCAGCAGCCGGATTTTTCGCCGATCTGGCAGTCAGCCGAGCGATTCATACGCAAGTGAAAGATTAGCGGTTTCGATTGAGACGGTGGGAACAGGTGAGACAAACGGGAGCGCTTTTTTGCACGGTGCGGCGGAGCCGCAACCTGAGGGCGGATTCACGTTCCGGATCACGTTCTGCCGAGCCATGAGGTATTCGGAAGTTCCTTCAACACCGAACCCGCAAACTTTGCAAACTGCGTAGCTGCGATTTACCTTTCGTGGTAAAGTGAACCGCTATTTGATCCGGGATCGGCAATTTCCGAAAGCCTGTTGATTCCATCGCGCCGTCCCGGTTGGGGGAACTGATGCGTATTCTCCGAGCAGTCTCTGGGGCCGCTCTTTTGCTGTGCGCGGCGGTTCTCGTATCCGATGCACAGTCGCCGGAGACCAAGCCTTCTCTCACTCTCAACCAGTTCTTTTCCGCGGTCGAGATTGGACCGGTGCGGATTTCACCCGATGGCCGGAGCGTGGCCATCCAGACGACGAGCGCGGATTGGGCGAAGAGCATTTTTCGAAAGGACATTTGGCTTTACCGCGAGCCGGGCACGACCGGCGGCGGCCTGATTCCGTTGACGCAATCGGAGGGCGATTCCGACCCTCAATGGTCTCCGGACGGGCGCTGGATTGCCTTTCTTTCCATGCGCGAAGAGAGGCCTGCCGGAGCAGGAAGCCCGCAAGCTCCCGCTCATGTCCCACAGGTTTACGCCATTCGCGTTGACGGCGGCGAAGCCATCCGCCTGACCGGAGGCTCCGAGGCGGTTCACACGTTCGCATGGTCGGCGGATAGCCGCTACATTTTCTATGCTGAGCGCACTCCCTGGACGAAGCAACAGCAGGACGCGTACAAGCAGGAATGGCACGATACAGTTCAATATCGCGAGTCCGAGCGTGGGGACGTGATCCGCCGCGTCGAAGTTCCGAATGCGCCTTTCGCGCTTCCGGGAGGCGCGCAGGGTACGAGCGGAGCGGAGGTGACCCGCACGCCTTATCGCGTCGACCAGATGGCAGCCTCGCCGGACGGACGCTGGCTGGCTTTAGTCACCGAGCCGCCTTCGTTGCGAATTGACGACCTGAAAGCTTATGGCATTTATCTTGTCAGCCTTCCTGCCTCAGCGCCCCGCGCTTTGGTGCGCAAGCAGGCCATTCCGGAAAACATCTGGTGGTCGCCGGATAATCGCCGCCTCTTCTTTGCCGTGGAAATGGGGTCGGTGGAGGGGCACTACGAGGACGTGCAGCCTCGCGCCTAC
>JASHOS010000180.1 GCA_030040995.1 Terriglobia bacterium
ACTCAGAACGAAGGTAGTGCGGAACGTCGGCACCTGCTCCGTAACCCACACCAAACGTTCCGGGTCTTTGTAAGGCAGTGGCCGCAGCAAGACGGTATCGACAACGCTAAACACGGCAGTGTTAGCCCCGATTCCCAGAGCCAGAGTGATGATGACTACTACCGTGAAGCCGGGATTACGGCGCAATTGGCGAAGGCCGTAATGGAGATCTTGCAGAATGTTCTCGACCAGGCTCAATCCGCGCATGTCCCGGCACCGTTCCTTCACTTGCTCGATGCCGCCGAAAAGCCGTAATGCGGCATAGCGCGCCTCCTCCGCATCCATTCCCCGCGCCATGTTCTGCTCAATCTGACGCTCCAGATGCGTTCGCAATTCCTCATCGAGTTCCTGCTCCGCGCGATTCCTACAGGTGAGGTCCACGAAGGCTCGCCAGATTCTGGTAATCATCATTACCTCAACGACACTGTTGGCGCGCAAGGGTAGCACAACGTGGCCTCGCGGCCGCAACCAACGCTAATAGAAACCCTGCCCTCGCCCCGTTGGGGGAGAGGGTGGCTCGCGTCCGGCGTCTTCACCAGCCGGCGCGAGTCGGGTGAGGGGGTAGTTAGAAACCTTGCTAAAAAACCAGATTTCACAACCTTGCAATGCCGACCCCGTGCTTTTCGGGGCCTGCGGCTTTTCGCTCACCCGACGGACAAACCGCGGACCTCAAAGCCGGAGGTCCGCGCTACCCGTGCTCTCAAGCATCAGCTATCCGCACCCAGTAAGCCATTGATCATTCCCGGCTTGTGATAGCTCATAGCTGACGGCTGATCGCTGACCGCTTTCTTCACGCCGTTTCTAAAATCGCCGCGATCGCCGTAGAGAGCCGCTCCCAGCTTGCCCGCTCGTCCTCAAGCCGCTTGCGCCCCGCGCGCGTCAGGCGATAAAAGCGCGCCCGCCGGTTGTTTTCCGAAGCACCCCACGCTGCAACAATTAAGCCTTGGCGCTCGAGCCGGTGGAGCGCCGGGTAAAGAGACCCCTGCTGCACCTGGAGCACGTCTTTCGAAATTTGCTGGATGCGCTGGGCAATTGCCCAGCCATGCTTGGGCTCGAAAGCGATGGTCCTCAAAATCAGCAGGTCGAGAGTTCCCTGAAGAAGGTCGCTGCGTTGATCGGTCATGCCTTTCCCCTAGACACTCAACAAGACTAAATCCCTCCTTGTAGAATGTCAAGGGAAGTGCCGGTCCTTGTCCCGGTCCCGGCAAGGTCGCGTCAAAGTCGAAGGCGCACCACAGCCCTCTCCCTCGGGAGAGGGTGGCCGACGAAGGAGGCCGGGTGAGGGGGTATCCCCCCGCACTCGCGGCCCCGCCGCGCGTCCACTCACATGGCGTAGCGAGTGTAGGGGTAGGGCTCGCCCTACCCTGGTTGATTTTCGGGGTGGGAACAAAGGGGGCGGCAAGCCGTCCCCCAACATCACCTTCGGTTATCGACGGATTTGGGCCAGCTCCTGGCCTTTCCTTCTAAGAGCTGAGAGGCTGACTGCTGGCCGCTAATCGCTTTTGAGAGAAGTTTATTCGCCTTAAGCCGCCGGAATTGTTGTAGAATGAGAGCACGCGGCTGCGCCAGCATTGTGCCGTGTAGTGAGCGGTGACTTGTCCTCGCGAATGGGGAAGGCAAGGAGAACACCCCTCGAGGGCAGGCTTACGTTTGGGTACAGGAGCTTGATGCGCAGCCATTCCTGCTATCGCTGGGCTGGATCCTTGGCAGTTTGGCGCCCTGCGCTTTTCATCCTGTATTTGGCCTATTCCAGACCTTTTATGGCGGCATTCAGGCTGTTTTCCGAACCATGGTCAGCGTCAGGGGTTAGCATGTTTTCACAATGTCTGGGTCTGTCCATCTGGAGACCCGGAACCTGCATCCAAACCACTGGAAATGAGGGCGCGGTAGAAATTGCCTAGCTCACACCGTCTGACAATCCGATTGGCCGCGGTGGTGGGAGTTGGCGTGCTGGTCGCTTCGAGCCTTACGAAGGCCACGACGGCGCCCAGGCGGGAAGCTGCGGCAGTGGCGTACCATAGGGCGCAGCAGTTGCGTGCCGGTCTCCGCCGCCACTCGAATCCTACTGTCGATGCCTGTCTCCGGGTCGTTCGAGCCTATCAGCTTGTTTATCGTAAGGACCCGGGATACCGCAACACGCCCGCGGCACTGGCCGCGGTTGGTGAAGTTTACCAGGATATGGGCCGCCAGTTTGCGAACGACCGCTATGATTCGAAAGCCATCGCCGCATATCAATTTCTTGCCCAGCAGTACCCTCACAGTCCTCTCGCGCCCGAGGCGCTTTTGACGATAGCCCAAATATACCGGATTGACATTGAGAATCCCGAAACCGCGCGCGCTGCTTACCAAGCGGTCCTGAAGCGGTTCCCTTATTCCGTTCAGGCGGCGAGCGCAAGAAGGGAGATGGCTCATATCGACCTGCAACTGAGTGATAGGGCAAGCCAGCAGACGTTCGCCACCGGGAACGCGCCGGAGGATCAGCCAACCGCCGGGAGCCGCCCAGGGTCGATTGTCGAGATCCAAGCCATCCAGCACTGGATGAGCGCTCAGTATACGCGCGTCGTAATTCAGGCGGGCGGGCCAGTGAGATTCAACGCCACTCATCTCGAGAACCCGCCTCGGCTCGTTTTCGACCTCGATAATTCGCGTCCGAGCGCGGCCTTGACGCGCAGTACCGTTGTGGGCTCAAGCGGCTTCCTCCGAAGGATTCGAGTAGCCCAGTTTGAGCCTCGGGTGACGCGCGTCGTGCTGGATGTGCCGCAAATGGAGCGATATTCCGTTTTCACTCTGACGAATCCCTATCGGCTTGTCATCGACGTTCGAGGCGCGGGCCTGGAGACCGCGCAGTCTTTCGACGGGATCACGAAGCGGATGGCTTCATCCCAGCCAGCGTTCGCGACGGGGAGCAGAGGCGTCTCGTTCCCGAGCGCGCCCGCCGCCGCCCACAGCACGGATTTGAGGGGCGGCACACCGCCCGGCATGGCCAGCACACCTTCGCCGTCATTCAGCTCGAATATTGATAACGCTGATGTCCCTGCGGTGCAAACGCCAAGGGTGGCAGACGCTTCTCCGGCCGTGCAATATTCTTTGCCGGGAGGTGCCCCCGCCGGTGTTGCTCCCACTTTGACACGCGCGCTGGGGCTCAAAATCCGGCGGATTGTGATTGATCCGGGTCACGGAGGTCACGATACCGGGACGATTGGTCCGGACGGCCTCGAAGAAAAAGACGTTGTCCTTAGCGTCGCCCTCCGATTGAGAAAGCTGATCGTGCAGAAGTTGGGCTGCCAGGTGATTATGACCCGATCTACGGATACTTTTATTCCCTTGGAAGAGCGCACGGCCATGGCCAACGAATATGGCGCCGACCTTTTTATTTCCATCCACGCCAACGCCAGCGCCGATCCGAGCGCCCGCGGGATCGAAGCCTACTATCTGAATTTCACCACTGACCCGGAAGCCCTGGAGGTCGCGGCGCGGGAAAACGCAACGTCGGAGACTTCCGTTTTCCACCTTCAAAACCTGATCAGGAAAATAGCGCTTTCGGAAAAGATCGATGAGTCAAGGGACTTTGCCAAGACTATCGACCGCGAGCTGGCGCTCCACGTTGACGAAGACGGCGACCCGCAGCCGGATCGCGGCGTTAAGAAGGCTCCATTCGTTGTCCTGATCGGAGCCAACATGCCCTCGGTGCTTGCGGAAATCTCATTTCTGTCAAACCCCCACGACGAGCGTATGCTGCGGAGCCCCCATTTCCGCCAGGAAATCGCGCGCGCCCTCTACGACGGCATCGCCCGCTACGCCCAGACCCTGGGGACGCTCCGCGTCGCTCAGCAGGCCGGGCCGACGCCGCAACACAGTACCCCTGCTTTCTGATATCCTGATCACAAGAGGTGCTTTCCCGTGATCAGGCGGCTTCTAGCCATCTTCCTTGTGCTATGCCCTGTTCCGCTGGCTGCCGGTCAGAAGAATTACGTCACTTCCTTATTGGGGCCACCGAGATGGCAACTCACCGCGTCAAGTCCGGCCAGCTTACAGAGCCTTGCGCGGTGGGGAGAGAATCCCGCCGTGGATAAGGAATTCGGCGTGAGCTCCGTCGCGGAGCGGACGTATCAGAAAAACAGCATCACGGCGACCGCATACTTTGAGAAGGCTGCTGACGCGTCGTCGGCGTATGGCTTGTTCACGTTCTACCAGGATCCGGCTATGCGCCCCGAACCCGGCGTGCAGTTGGCGGTAACGGGCGCGGCGGGCGCTCTGCTGTCGCGAGGCCTTTACTTCATCAGGGTACTCCGTCCCTCAAGTTCTGAACTGTCAGACCAGGATTTCCGGGATCTCCTCACTACGATTGCCGGCCCGCACATTTCGGCCCAGAACGCCGAGAGCCTGCCGGCGCCGCTTCCAATCCCGGGAATAGTTCCCGGCACGCAAAAGTATATTCTTGGCCCAGCCGCAGCGAAGAATGTGTTGCCGTCCTTCCCCGTCAAGCTGATA
The DNA here is from genome assembly GCA_030040995.1 of Terriglobia bacterium. GTDB lineage: Bacteria > Acidobacteriota > Terriglobia > UBA7540 > UBA7540 > JASHON01. The sequence goes on from JASHOS010000180.1 coordinate 4,531, forward strand.
GGGTTTGAGGATGGAGTTGAAGCCCAAACGGGAATTTACAGGGCAGGACGCGAGCGCCTCACTCTGCTTGCGATCAGCTATCCCACTCCGCAAATCGCCCGGTTCAGGTACCTGGCGATGCAGAGCGCGTTGCGCATCAATCAGTTGCACGGGCCAGGCTCAGTATATGGCAGGCAGTCTGGTTCCTATGCTCTCATGGTACTGGATGCCGAATCTCCGGAAGCTGCTCGTCAGATCTTGGATCAATTTCACGTCTCGCAGACAGTTACATACGCACCGCGCCGTCGTCTCCAAGCGTCCGTAGCGCACCAGCTCGTCATGATGATCCTGGGTGATTTTGAGCTCGTGCTAATCATCACGGTTTGCGGGGTGGGCGGGGGAGTTTCGGCGTTTCTTTGTAAGAGGCTGATAATAAGGTTTTTCCCGGAATGGGCCACGGCCAGGGCGGAAAATCAAGAACTGATCCGTCTGAAGCTGAGTTGAAGATAACACCTAGCTAAAAAAGGACTTATTAGACGCGCGATGTCGCGTGATGCTCTCTCAAGCACGATGCTGCCCCTGAAGCATGCTCCGGTCGGATGCTAGGGTAAATTGCTGATAAAACTAGGCTTATAAGCGCAAAAAATTTAGTAAAAATCCCTTGACATCGGCAGGCCCGATTAACTAGACTCCCTTCGAGTTTAGTTGGCGGAGCGCGTCCGCCTTTCTATTCTCCTCTCACAGGTGCTCACCCGCAGATTTGGCGGTCACGCTGGATTTGCCGGGTGAGCATTTTGTTCTCTGCCGCCGCGCCGGCGTAGCTCAGTCGGTAGAGCAACGGTTTCGTAAACCGTAGGTCGGGGGTTCGATTCCCTTCGCCGGCTCCAATTACTGAAAGCATGAGACTTATTTCGCACTTCCCTTCCGTAATTGCCTCGTAGAGCAACGGTTCAATGTACCGTTGCTCTCAGGACGACCAGGCGTGGTTCGCCTTGCTGGGAGATTGGCAGTGCGGGAGGCGCGTAGGCGTTGGCGAACCACTGGCAGCCTGATTTCCCTTGCCGCCCACCTACCCCGCCTTTCTCGAGTGATGTGCGCTTTGCTCTTTGGGGATCTCCGCTCTTTTGCTCTTCTGGCGGTCCGCTGACTCTGCCGACTGCGCCCAAGCGGCAAGGGCCCGGTAGTCCGGGTCACGCCGGTCTAACCACAACGCTCCCCCCGGATGCACAACAGAAAAGCCAGCGCTTTGGGGGTTCAGCGGTTCAAGCAGGATGGGGCTCTTCACGATATCTCTTAAATCCAAAAACTCGACACAAGAAAGATAGTTGGCGTAAAGCTTTGCTTGCGAATAGTGGCCTTCCCCATCGGGTGGAATCAGGTGAAACTTGCCGGATTCGCGCACCTGGGAGTGGCAGCTCATACAGGATTGGTCCTGCGCAGTGCCATACTTTTTGTCGAGGATGGGTTCGACCCCGGCCGCGAATTTTTTGAAACTGGGCAATCCGGAGCTGGGATCAGGAATGATACGGCTCAATTGGCTCCGATCGCTCGGAGTGGGCGAGTTGAGCCGCGCGCCGTCAATCCAAGCCGAGATCGTCTGGTATTCGGGGTTGGCTTTGGACGTCCAGTACTTTCCTCCTGTGTGTACTCGCGTGCCTCCCGCCTCTATGGCTAATGGTTTGCGCAAGATGTAACTCGCCTCGGGATCTTTGAAGTTGACCAAAGACAAAATCGACGCATAATTCGACCACACGGCTGATTCTGTATACTGGCCGGACGGCAGCGGCCGCACGAGATGGTTGCGGCTTAGGTTCGCGCTGACGGCATGGCAGTCCATGCAGCGCGTTTTTCCATATCGCTCACGCTCGAGGATGGGCTGAACGCGTGCCGCAAAAAACGAGAAATCAATGGGCTCGACTGCGCTGTTGTGACTTCTACCCCGCGGCAGCACGGGGAGTTTCGCCAGCTCCGCTTCCATTCTCTCCTGAGTCTGCTGCCGCAGGATCTCGCCCTGGCTCGTATCAGTAAAAGCGGAGGAAAGAATGCGGGACGATTCGATGGCCTCGGCAGGCCCGCCTCGGCGGCCGATCACCGCAACCCACGCCAACACGGTTGGATTCGATTGCAGAGCATGTGCCGTGATCTTCCCGCTCCGCGACCGGGAAGCCGCACCGGGGCCCTCGACCAAGTCCAAAATGCGCTGCTGAGTTTCCGGATCATCCGGGTCTTGCTTCAGGATGCTCGTCACAAGCTCGGCCGTGCGCGGATCCCTCCCGAAAGTATCTTGCTTCAGCAGTTCAAAAACCGCCTCCTGAATTGCCGCATCTTTGCGCCGAGCAACCGATGCCAGAACGTCGAATGCCGAGGGTTCCTCCTGTAATATCCATCCGAAGTCAGCCACCGCGCTGGCCAGGACCTGCGGATCATTTTCCGAACCCGCGACGGAGAGAATCAGCCTAGCCATCGCGTCTGTCTGCGTTACCGGGTCACGGTCCAGCCAGTCCAGGGCTGTCGTTCGAGCTTTGGGAAAGCGGCTCTCCAGGAGCGTCTTCAGAATCGGAAGAATGACCGACGCTTGATTGCGGTTGAGAACAGTGGGGGCGGTTGCCGCTGGTTCTCGCGGTAGCGGCTCGCGCTGATTTGTTAAGGAGCGAGACAGCGGTGGGGCAAGCGGCGGGTCTCCCACAGAGGCAACCGGTTGGGACTCGCGATGCACTTCGGGTGCTTTCGCTGGGCTGCGGGAAGCGGCCGTGCCAGTTATCGAACTCGGCCCGGCACGCTTGAGCAGCCAAGGCGCGGCCATGGCTTCGACACTGATGGTAGGATTTGCAAGCGTGGGGAGCTGCGGAGCCGCTTCGGCTGCTACCGTTCGGACCATTGGCGATGGATCAGTCACCGCCTCGAGCAGCGCCGCTTTGAGCCGCACGTCGGTTGCGTTTCGCGCGATGACAGCCGCCTTCGCTGCCTCCATGCGAACCTGTGGGGACGAACTCCGCATGAGTTTCAACAGCGGGCTCACCAGGAGTTCGGCAGCTCGAGGATTGTAGAATGTAAGAAAGTCCAGATCGTTGCCGATGCGCTCACGGAGAAAATAATCTCCCAATCCCTGCAGAATCGCTTGTTTCTGCTCCGCGTCTCCCTGATCGAGCGCCTTGGAGATTTTTGAGGCGAGAAAGTATTCATATCGAAACTGGGCCTGGTGAGCGGTCAATCGCGCCTTCTCGCTCGAGAGCGTTGGGAGCCAGTATGTGTACATTAAGCCGATGTTTTCATCTAGGATGTTGTAGAGCGCTTCCGAGAGGTTTAATTTCTCGTAGGGAGAAGGCTCCTGACTCATTCGCGACAAAACTGCATCCACGATCCTCCCACGCCACGCAAGGTCCGGTGTCCGATAGCACCAGCGCCACAGCGCCTTGGTCGCCTGGATGCGAACGAGCACGTCCGGGTCATTAACGCGGTCGATCAAAGCTTGCAGGTATTCGGTGCGGGGCACCGCAAAATAGAAGTATTGCGCAAAGACCCGGGTGGCTCCCATTCTTGTCCGATCAGAAGGTGAATGCATGGCCACGAGCAGTGCTGGGACCTGGTAACCGTCATTCAGGACTTGCCGAAGTGACCAGGCGGCAGCTCGCCGGACCAGCTTACTGGGGTCGCTGAGTGCTGCGACGAGGGGCGCCTGCATTGTCGCCACCTCAGGTGTTTTTCCTGCATCAACGGCCATTTTTCCGAGTGCTGCGGCAGCCGACTGGCGTTCAATCACGTAAGGACTTCTCAGCAGCTTGATGGCTTCGCGTGTGGCGGCAGAGTCATGAACGTACCAGAGGCGATCCAGCCAGTTCATCGTCTCGAGAAACGTCGCTTGCTCTGGATCGAAGCGCCGTAAGCGCACATCCGGTTCGATCGCAGAATTGTGCTCCGGACAAACCGTGGAGAGTGCCTTCACGGTCCACATAGATTCGAGAAAAGGCGTCAGGAAGAGTTCTCCGCCCCGATAGTCCAACCATGCGCCAAAAGTCCGCTGCTGAGACAACAGATATTGGACAGCTTTTTGCACCTGAGGATTCGCCGGCGGGACCCCAGCTTTTACCAAAGCATAGACCGCTTCTGCGGTCATAAACTGCTGCCCAGATTTCGCCTTGTCCTCTGGGGCCACCGCAGTGACCAAGCGGCCGAGTGCCGGATTATAGCCGCCAGAATGCGCGTAAGCCGGCGTCCACCAGGTACCATCGTCATGCTGGCCGGCTAGAATCTTCCGAACGTTTTCCTCGATTTGCGGCCGGAATGCCGGATCGCGCATTTCGATCATGGCAATCGTCTGCTCACACAAGCCCTCCATATCCACGGGAGATGGGTGGAGAATCAGTGACTGAATCCTGTCGCGCGCCTCACGGTATTGCGGATTCCCGGTGCGCCGGTATAGCTGATTCAGGTCATAATAGGCGTCCCCGGCCACCTTATAGCGAGGTACGGGCCGGTTGCCATCAAACTCATTGGGAGGAAGCTGATGGCGATTCTTATAAACTAGTTCCAGGTATCCTGCCGCGTCCGCTGGCCGGCTTGTGGGCCGGTGGCTTACATAATTTTCGTAGTAAAGAATCATGCGGGCCATGCGGCCGATGCCGTCCCCCGGGGCCAGATCAAACCGTAGCCAATCAACCCCAGGCAGTCCGTAGAAGGGTGCCATCGAGTTATACAGCTTGTCCATCATGAATTTGAACTGGGGCACCATGTGGATGCTGTAACCGTTCTTCAGGGCTTCCAACGATCCACGCATCGGAAAGTGGCCCGCATGACACGCGACGCACCGCTCCGTTTCATCGGTTACATTCTCGACACGCGTCCACCGCGATCCGCCTCGCGGTGTGTGCGCAAACCAGGAGTCTGACTCTGCAATGAGATAGTCCATCGCCGTCTGCACCGCTTGGTGAGGATCGTCGTAAGGAGGTACTCCGTAAACATATGTCCGCAGTTGGTAGGCCGGATGATTGGCTTTCACCTCTAAGTAATATTTTCCCGGACTCAGCACGCGGGTAATCAGCTTGGAATCAATCTCCGTTTGCATATCGTGCTTGATTTCTTCGGGATCTTTTCCCTCGGTGTACTCTTGAAGGCTGACGCCTGCCGCCGTCTGTACTGCCTTGAACAGCCGAAGATTCATGGGTACATCGCGGTCCAGCACGTCAATATCAAACATCACCAGCTTTGGCCTCGGCCCATGAAATGTGAATGTGTACCAGTCGAGACCGTTCTTACCTTCCTGCGTGTTATCCAGATATTCGATCTGATCCGTTGACGCAAACACCGTGTGTCCCAGCCTCATTGGACGGGCGTCACCCTGGGTTGAATCTGGAAAGCCTCCGAAGGCTGTAAGATCTCCAGGATTCACCGGCAGCCGCTGCACCAGAACCTGGTACTGAGCCGGCGCACCCGCGCCAGTCAGCTTCACCGCCAGCGTGGCCGGTCCGCTTACTTCAGGCTGAACCATGCAATAGAAATCAGGATCACCAGGATGCAGGACCTTCTCAACTTCCTTTCCGCCTGGTAGTTCCAGTTTCGCGTCCAGCCGTGTCGTCAGAGACCATCTGCCGGGCGATACTCCAGAAACAAGGAGTTCGTAAATCGAGGAACGACGAAGGGAAAAAATGTTGTACCGGTGTGTTTCTCCGTTGCGGACCTCATCCTGCTGTTTTTGGCCTAAGTTATACTGGGTGTCCCCGCCGGGACGGCTAAGCCCTCCGCTTTTGCATATGACCATTCCAAGGGTAATTCCCACGATTCCTACAAAAAAGGCCGAAGAAAATAGCCTGGTAAAGAGATTTTTCATCCCGCACCTCTGAAGAAGAACACTCCTGCTAACCACTATGCTTTAAGATACGCCTCTTCGGGCGAGCACGCGAGCCCTGATCAAAACTAAAGCTTCAGTGCGAACCGAACCTTTCGAGAACGTCGCGTGAAGTTGGGTGGATCCCCAGCGCTGATCGTTACATAAACGGGAGAACTCATGCTCGCATGTGGATTGTTGAACTGTCCGGATCCCGTCGCAACTTAGAGAACGGAGGATCCAATGTTCTCAAGCGAGCGAAAAACTCCTTTCTTCGGCAAAGACCGGCGATTCCGGGCGGATCATGACGACTCGGAAGTAGTTGCAACGGGCTTTTGGGCATCGAATCTCCAGGCCCGATGACCTGTGATCAACGACAAGGGAGGAGTCATCCGCCGAAGTGTCAGCAAAACTTCCGGATAAGCGAGGATTCGCTCAGGATGTAAAATTGAGGGTTGATTCCCCACAAATTTCCAGCGCGCTAAGCAGCGCATGGTGGAGTCTTTCGATCGGACCATGGTGCCGGCTTCAGCCCGGGCAAACGTCGCCGCTAGTTTGACGCGTGTGATTTATCCCTGGTAGACTCCGCTGCAATGTCTTTCGACTTTCAAGCCTCAGGAGGTCTACTATGCGACCGATATCCATCAAGTCGGCTTGGCTGTGGTCGGTGCTGCTTGTGGCTGCTTCGGTGCTGGGGGCATTGCTTTATTTGCGAGTTAGGAAGGAGGGCGGAGTGACCGTGACTGTCGGGCCCGCAAATGCGGACGTGATAGGGACTGACGATATTGCCATCCAGAAGGCCATGGACCGCGTGGTGGCTGCCGGCGGTGGCACCGTGCTCATCAAGGCTGGCACCTACACCTTGGCCAACTCAGTGCGCCTCAAGAGCCACATCACTCTGCGCGGCGAAGGCCCGACTAAGACAATCCTGCAAAAAACGGCGGGCGTCGAAAGCAAACTTAAGATTGACGCGGACTATGGAGAGTTCAAGGCCACGGTGGAGGACGCCAGCGGGTTCAAGCCCGGCATGGGCGTCACGATCGTTGATAATAAAGAGCGCTACGGATGGACGCCCAGCGTGCGCACCGTTGCGCGTGTTGAAGGTGACACACTTTACTTCGACCGTTTTTTGCACATGGACTACCACGTGGCAAATGACGGAAAAGTGTTCAATACCTTCCCCCTGCTGGCAGGTTACGAAGTGCATGACGTGAAGGTGGAAGACCTGACTGTGGACGGCCGCCGCGACAGCAGCGGCATTCTCGATGGCTGCCAGACGGGCGGCATCTACTTCTTCCATTCCACGCAGATGACCGTCCGCGGCTGCGTGGCTCGGAACTATCCCGGCGACGGCATCAGTTGCCAATTTGTCGAAGAGCCGGTTGTTGAAAACTGCGATTCTTATGACAACGCTTTTCTGGGAATTCATTTGGGGACGGGAGCGCTGCGTGGGCTTGTGCTAAACAACCGCGTTCACAACAACGGCGAGGACGGGCTCTACCTCTGCTGGCGCGTTCAGCATGCGCGTTACGAAGGCAATCAGTCCTGGGAAAACGGGCGCGATGGAATTTCTCTGGGACATAAGGATACTGACAACCAGTTCGTCAAAAACGTTGTCAGAGGAAACGCCCGCGCAGGCATCTTCGTGCGCGACGAAGATAAATCGAACGCCGCCGACGGCAATACTTTCGAATACAACACGATTGAAGATAATGGACGCCCCGGCTCGCCCGGTGAAGGCATTCACATCGCCGGCGCAACCGAACACCTGACCTTCGTCAATAACGTCATCCGCGCAACCGATACTGCCGCAAAAAGCGCGCAGGCCGTCGGAGTATACGTTGGACCCCATACGGACTTCATCACGTTCCAGCACAACCTCATTACGGGCAGTATGGACGAAGCCCTGGTGAATAAGTCCAATGGAGGGCACAACGATCTCGTGCTCGGCCAGCAAATTGAAGCCGGCCTTCATCGGAAGACGCCGTGAGGGAAAGGGAGCTGAACCTGATCAGTTCGAGAGCAGACGTGATTTCACCTTGTCTTGCGCCCGCGGCGACGAGGGAAGATGTCGATTGAACAAATCTTCTTTCCTTTTGCCGCAAAAAGCGGTATTTTTCAAACTCTCTTCCGTGCTTTGAGTCTTACTCGACCGTTCTTTGGATGGGCATGAAGCGACTGCCAAAACTCCCTACGATGACGATCCTTCCCTTACTGTTGACTCTGGTCGGCGGTTCGGCTGTTCACAGCCAGACCGATGCCTTGATGCCGAAACCCGCCAGCGTCCGGGCAAGCGAAGGCCGGCTGGCGATCACTGGATCGTTCCGCGTCGCGTTGACCGGGTATCAGGAACCGCGCCTCGATCGCGCCGCGCGCCGGTTCGTCAACCAGCTTTCGCAATTCACCGGCATACCGTATCTCGATCGCATGATGACGGATACCTCCGCCGCCACGTTGGTCGTGCACTGCGAGCACGCCGGCGAGCCGGTTCAAGCTGTGGGCGAGGATGAGTCCTACACGCTGGATGTGACGCCGCAGCAGGCGCAGTTGAACGCCCCGGAGCCGCTGGGAATCCTGCGCGGCCTCGAGACCTTTCTGCAGCTTGTCCATGAAGACCGCGAGGGCTTCGCGGTGAGTGTGGTCCGGATTGAGGATCGTCCGCGCTTCCCGTGGCGCGGCCTGATGTTGGACGCGGCGCGGCACTGGATGCCGCTCTCCGTGGTCTATCGCACCTTGGACGGCATGGCCGCCGTGAAGCTGAACGTCTTCCACTGGCACCTTTCTGACAACCAGGGATTTCGCGTCGAGAGCAAGCTGTTTCCGAAGCTGCAAGAAATGGGCTCTGACGGCGAGTACTACACGCAGGAACAAGTGAAGGAAGTCATCGCCTACGCGCGCGACCGCGGCATCCGCGTGGTGCCTGAGTTCGATATGCCAGGCCACTCGACGGCCTGGTTCGTGGGTTATCCCGATCTTGCGAGCGGACCGGGTCCATACCAGATCGAGCGCGACTGGGGCATCTTCGATCCGGCCATGGACCCGACGCGTGAATCAACCTACCAGTTCCTCGACGCCTTCATCGGTGAAATGGCGGCGCTCTTCCCTGACGCCTACTTCCATATCGGCGGCGATGAGGTGAACGGCAAGCAATGGGATGCGAACCCGCGCATTCGTGCCTTCATGCAGGACCATGGCCTGAAGTCCAACGCCGATCTCCAGGCTTACTTCAACGCGCGCGTGCTGGCGCTCGTTCAAAAGCACGGGAAGAAAATGCTCGGATGGGATGAGGTGTTTCATCCCGGCCTGCCGAAGAACATCGTGATTCAGTCGTGGCGCGGTTCCGAGACCCTTGCCGCCACCGCGCGCGCGGGATATATGAGCATCCTCTCGAACGGCTACTATCTCGACCTCATGCAGCCCGCCTCGCAACTCTACAGCGTCGACCCGCTGGGCGGCGCCGCTGCCAGCCTGACGCCGGAGGAGAAAGCCCGCATTCTCGGCGGCGAGGCGTGCATGTGGTCGGAATTTGTGACTTCGGAGGACGTGGATTCGCGTATGTGGCCGCGCACCGCCGCGATCGCCGAACGATTATGGTCGCCGGAAGACGTGACTGATGTGAAGGACATGTACCGGCGGCTGGCGATCGAAAGCCGGCGGCTGGATTTCCTTGGCTTGCAGCATCGCATCGGCCCGGCGCTGATGTGTGAACGGCTGACCGGCCTTGAGCCCGCCGGAACGCTCGCGACGCTCGACGCATTGCTTGAACCCGTCAAGGGTTATGCGCGGGAGCGAGCGCGGCATTACAATCGCCTGACGCCACTCAATCGGCTCGTGGATGCGACGCCGCCGGAAAGCAATGTAGCACGGAAGTTCGCAGAGTTGGTCGACGACTGGAACGCTCACCAGGAAGAAATCCGCCAGTGGCTCGCGAAGTGGCAGAGCAATCAGGCTCGGCTCGCCCCGCTCCTCGATCGCAGCGCGCTGTTGCAGGAGGATATTCCGCTGGCCAATGAAGTTTCCGCGCTCGCCGCCGCCGGCCTCGGGGCGATGGATTACCTCAAGAGCGGCAAGCCGGCGCCGCAGGAATGGGTTGCGCAGCAGCACACCATGCTCGACCAGGCCGCCAAGCCGGTCGCGGAATTGACCATCGCGATTCAGCCCGCCGTACGGAAGCTCGTGGATGCGGCCGCCCAGACGCGCGGCGCTCCCTGACGATCAAAGGAGTTTCTGTGCAGGCAGCGCGCGCTGTCAATGATCACGTGAAGGCGATCACCTCGTAGTCTCTCACTGCCGGGACCTCGATCTGAACACCTCTTTCTCGTTGTTCGAAAGGAAGGTCACGACCTGCTCGGAGAGTGCGCACCCGCGAGACCTTCTTCCCGGCGGGCGGGGCAAATTGCACGCGTAATGGGCCGATGGGATAAAACTCGCGAATGAACGGACGCGTAGCGTTCGGATTGGTGTAATTCAAAATGTGGAGCGCGAAACCTGGTTCAGTCTCCCAGGCAAAGATCTCCATTAATCCTTTGCCGGTGACCTTAACTGGAGCGGCATTCTGTCGCATTAGCCACTCGACGGAATTCGAAATGAGCTGGATAAGATCTGGGCTCCCGGATCGCCATGCGGTACGGCAGACGTCGCCAGGCAGATACACCACGCGGGAGTTGCCAAGCTCTCGAAATACGGCAGCGGGCTCTTGGGTCCGTGGCTTGCGCGGATAGACCATCTCGGGTGGGAACACCGGGTAATACGGGATCACACTAAGATCAAGTGTTCCGGGTTCGATGTGGCCGACTGAAACGCGGAATTCCGGTCCAGGCAGAATCCGAGTTTCACCAAATCCCTCCAGGATGGGATGGGGACGATCCATATGGATATAGCTGTTTTGGAAGGGTCCGATCACGTCACCAGCGACGTGCACTCCAAACAGATCGGCAAGCCCAAAGTCTTCGCGCTCGGTTCCCCATTCGTCGTAGCGTGACGTTTCGAAGGAAGCGAAAATGGACCCTCCCGACGCCACGTATTCGCGAATCGCCTGGCACTCGCTGTCCCGCAGGTAAGCGGCGTTCGGAAGGAGGAGCACGTCATAAGGCCTGAGCCTTTCAGGGGTAAGATTTTCCTGGTGGATGAAATCAAACAAAAAGCGGCCTTCGAGCAGCGCATAATAAAGCCCTTCGATATATTCCACCGGATCGATGACCATGTTATTCAGCCGCCGATCGTGCTTGCCCTCAGATCGATAAAAGGCGATGGTGCTTTGCGGATAGAGAACTGCGATTTTGGAGAGCGACCGACGGTTGCGAAAATGCGGTTCGTTCTGGGCGAGCCAGTCGAAAAAAAGGCGGCCAGGTTCGCGCCATCGATTATCTTGGGGAGAGCCGCCCAGCCAGTGATACCACGGCACCATGCCGCTGGCCACTACCTGAGCCATCCAGAGCGTTGCTTCAGCAGCAGGCTTGCTCGAGTGGCGCCATACCGGCTGGCTGTCGCTATATGCACCGATCACATTTGTGATTGTGCGGCCGTCCATCACAGATTGAGCCACGCGGCCTTGCTCGGCGCATGACCAAATGGGCGTATTTTCGGATCGGCCTTGGTGATCGGCATTGAACCATGCCGCCACCTCGCCGAGACGCTTCACGTCCTTCACTGTTCGAAGCGCGCCGCCCAAATTGCCCACGTATACTGAATCGCGATTTTTCTCCCGGGCAATCTCATTCCAGCTCTTCCAGATCTCGGCGATCCGCTCCATGTAAACGGCGTAATATTTGCGGTACACGGGACTTTGTGCATCAGTCGACTCAGGGGGGACGCCTCCGATCTGATCCTGGTAAATCTTCCGGCAGGTGGGGCAGTAACAAATCTCCAGTGCTCCCGTGCCGGGCCATCCGTTCGTGAAAAAGCCGTCGGGCGCGTAACGCTGATTGATTTCCCTGTAAATGGCCGGCATCTGCTCTGTGAAGTAGGTGCTGAACATGCAGGTTTTGAACAGCCACGGACATTCCGCCGCCCGCCGGACTGACCCATCGCGGTTACACTCAAACCATTCCGGATGCGCATCCAGCGCTTCTTGGTAGGCGTAGTTGCAATCCATTCGAGCAACCACGCGGATGTCCCGCTTGCGGGCCGCCGCCACCATCTCTCCGAAAAGATCCCGTGAACCAAGAAACTCGCTCCGGTGCTGATAGCGAACCTCGGTCGGATAGAACGCCACAATCCCGCCTCCGTTAAGCAGCACGGCATCGACTTTCAACGAAGCCCAGTAATCCATCCAGGCGTTCGGGTCCATCGTGAGTGGATCGGTCTCATTGAAATTGATCTGGCCGCATCGTCGCATGATAGAGTACCAAGGCTTGGGCGTATTGGATGTCTCGGCTAACATTCCTGGAGCCGACGTCACAACCAACGAGCCCACTGAAGCCGCCATGAATTCACGTCGTGTCATTGGCATCACAAAAGTTTCTCCTCTGCCAACGGTCCGGAAAACTGCACTCACCGTTTGGGCAGAACAAGCAGTGAGCCTCTATTATGCACAATCTGGTGTGAGGTACATCATGCGCCAATGCGGATTTGGACTGCTGGTCACGCTGGTTATTCTACCGCCGATCCTGTTTTCTCAAGATACGAAGTATCCTCCCGAGGAACAGCAGATCCCCGGGCCTTTAAATGCGACGCAAGCAACTGGCGACTGCTGCGCACGCGGCGGGGAGCGGCCGATATCGGTAGATGAACCGGTTGGGGTCCGATATACAATCACAAACAATGCGCAGTCGCGGGCGGAATACGTCATCAGTCCGGGTTGGAACAACCGGATGGGAAAGATCTGTCCCCAAGGGGCCCAAAATGGAAGAGTTGGTGGCGAAGATTAAGAGGAGCGTATTTCTATTCCGTTGGAGTGTGCCCGTCTGGATTATCCAACCGGCTATGGTGGTACGCTCCGGTGTACGGAATTACCTCTGCTCGCCAAAGGTTCGGGCGGGAGCCCGCTTGTTATGAGGCGTCGAGATCAAGACCGACTGCAGGATTCGAAAGTGAGCGGTACCACCCACAGTTCGGCTTCGGGTGACCGGAGAGCGCTTCTTCCGTGGATTCAGGGCAGTTTGCCCACCCTTAGGAAAGCGCAGCGCCGCATCGCAGAAGAAGTAATCAGGGATCCGGAGGAGTTCATTTCGCAGCCGATTGCGGAGTTGGCAAAACGGTGTGGAGTCAGTGCGGGATCAGTCGTCGTCTTCTGCAAAAACTTTGACTTGAAAGGTCTTCCGGCCTTGAAAGTGGCGCTGGCGCGTGAGCTTTCCGAGGCCCTATTCACGTCACGCGACAGCTTGGAAACAACGCCTCGCTTTCAAAGGGTATTCGATGAGCAAGTTAGAGCTTTGCAAGAAACCGTTCGGCTAAATTCACAGGAAACCTTGAAGGCTGCTGCCATGGCGATTGGTAGGGCACATCGCATTGTTCTGTTTTCCATAGGGCTGTCTTACCCTATCGCCTACTCGATCTACGCCAAAATGCGTTTCATTGGCCTGCCGGCGATGATCGAGTATGACTCTCATCTGCAGTTAGCGGCAGCGTCCGAAATGCGGCGCGGCGAAGTGGGAATTGGAGTCTCTCTCGCAGGCAATACACGCGAAACGGTGGAGTCCCTGAGGCTGGCGAAGAGCCGCGGAGCTCGGACGATATGCATTACCAATTCAATCGATTCGCTCGTCGCGCAAGCTGCAGATATAAGGCTCTACGCCGCCCCTAGCGAAGTAAAGTACTTTCAAGCCCCGCTCGCTTCACGGGTCACTCAAATGGCTCTTGCCGACGCTCTCCTGGACGAACTCAGTAGGGATGCCCGACGGCGAGCACTTTCTCACCTGAGACGTGCCGGCGAACATCTGCTTCAGCGGCGTTTGGATGATTCTAGACACCGCCCGCATTCATCTATTCGGCCTCCTTCGAAGAGCTGAGCGTTCCATCGGAACGTAGCGGTGATCTTGCACGTGCCTGCTCTGAGAAACGTCTACTGCGCTCGGCGATTGAGGCAGGATAACGCCCCAATTGTTGGTCTTGCTTGTTCGGTATCTATTGAATCAACTTTATGCTTTTATTCTCTATAATGAATTAAGTTCATTTTTCTTGACAGCCCCAAGCCAGTGTGTTAAAACCCCAGTTCAGCGCCTTCTTAAGATGTCGGCTTTTCTCCTTCCAGAAAGAGAACGGGCGCTGTCGCTGCAAATGTTGCCCGTCTGGACGGCGGCCACTAGGGTATGGTCGCCCTGCCACGCGTCATCGTTCGGAGCGACACGGCAATCCGCTTCTCAGCAAGAACGCGGCGGAGGCTAAATGGCTTTGGTTTCGATGAAGGCGTTGCTGGTAGCGGCGCAAGAAGCGAGTTACGCTCTCTGTTACTGCGAAGCTTGGAACTTGGAGTCTTTCGAGGCTGTGCTTGACGCGGCCGAGGAGGTGGAATCGCCGGTGATTGCAGGTTTTAATGGGGGTTTTCTTATCCACCCTGAGCGGTCAAAGCAAGAAAATCTGGCGTGCTATGCAGGGATGGGTGCAGCGCTGCAGGATTCACCGGCATCTGCGGCATTTCTCCTCAACGAAACTGACGACTTCGCCCAAATCACACGCGCCATAGATCTCGGTTTTAATGCGGTCATGGTCGATAACGATCATCTGCCATCGAACGATTATAAGCCACTCGTGAAGAAGGTAACTCAGCTCGCTCACCGGGCGGGAGTAGCGGTCGAGGCGGCGGTTGGGCGTCTTCCCGACGGGTCTGGCGGTGTCCAGGCCGAGACCACAGACCCGATTGTGGCCCGGGACTTTGTTGAAGAAACACGGATTGACGCGCTGGGAGTTGCCGTCGGTAATATCCATATTCTTACTCGTGGCGAGGCCGAGCTTGACCTCGAAAGGCTCGCAAGGATCAGTGAACTTGTTCCGGTTCCGTTGGTGCTGCATGGTGGAACCAGCATTCCGTTGGAACATGTCCAAAGCTATATCCGCTGTGGCGTGGCGAAGATTAACTTCGGTACAGTGCTCAAGCAGGCGTACCTGGACGCAATCAGGAATAAGTTGACCGGATATGCGGAGCCAATGAATCCCCACCCGTTCCTTGGAGTGGGCGGGCCAGACGACGTGCTCGTGGCAGGACGAAATGCCGTGAAGCAGAAGGTGAAAGAGCTATTAACGCAGTGTGGCTCGGCCGGCAAAGCACGCGAGATCGGGAGGAACGCTGATGATTAGCCAAAAAGAGTACGAGTCTGCTGTAGAGCGAGCAACGCAAATGTTAAAGCGCTGTGGAATGGCGATCACGCCTGCCGAGCGCGAAAGGTTCGAAGTCGCAGATTTCGGTTTGGGAGAGCTGGAGAAGACAGGCCTGCAAGTGCTTACCTATGTCAACACTGACCGAGTTTGCGCGAAGGAAATCGTGATGTTTCCGCGCCAGACTTGTCCGGAGCACTGGCACCCCACTGTAGGGCGGAGGCTTGGAAAAGAGGAAACATTCCGTTGCCGCTGGGGGACCGTGTACCTCCGTGTTCCAGGGGAGCCCGCGACGCATCCATGGTGCACGCCTCCTGCGGGATCGGAGGCTTACTACAAAGCGACCCACGAAGTGGTCCTCAGGCCAGGAGATCAGTACACAATGAATCCTGACACGCCGCACTGGTTCCAAGCTGGACCAGAAGGCGCTATTGTCTCAGAGTTCTCAACCCGCAGCACCGACGACGAGGACCGGTTTACGGATCCTCGCATTAAGCGGGCGCCCGAAATCGAAAGTGAGTAAAAATGCGCCGGTTCCTTTCTTTTCTTTCCTTCGTCCTGATTTCGGCTAGCATTCTCCGTGCGGCGCTGCCATTGGGCACATCGCGCCGAGGAACTAGTGTGCTGGCGGCCGCAGACACTCCACAAGTCCAACCTGGCGCATCCAAACCGACGCTCTGGATTATTCCTCATACGCATTGGGAAGGCGCTGTTTTCAAAACGCGAGAAGAGTATTTGGAGATCGGCCTGCCTCACATTCTCCAGGCCTTGCATCTACTGCAAAAATACCCTGACTACCGGTTTGTGCTTGACCAGGTGGCATATGTGAGGCCGTTCCTCGAGCGCTATCCGGAAGCTGCTCCGCAATTTCGGAAGTTCGTGAAGGAAGGCAGGTTGGAACTGGTTGGTGGAAACGACGTCATGCTCGACGTGAACATCCCAAGCGGCGAGTCCTGGATTCGCCAGGTCCTATACGGTAAAGGGTATTACAGACGCGAACTGGGCGATGACATCACAGTAGGCTGGGCTCTCGATACTTTTGGCCACCATGCTCAAATGCCGCAGCTCCTGAAACTGGCAGGGTACAAATCATACTGGTTCCAGCGCGGTGTACCGGGCAACAAGACACCTTCCGAGTTTCTCTGGCAGGGGATCGACGGCAGCAGGATTCCAGCGTTCTGGCTCCCCCTCGGCTATGGTCTCTTTTATCCGTCGCCTGCTAATCCGATTGAATTCAGCCAATATGTGCAGGGCATCTGGCAGGCTCTCGGACATTACTCCCACTGGCCGAACCGGGTTGCCCTGGCAGGAGCCGACGTAATCAACCCGGAAGCAATTCTTCCGGTAATGGTCACGAAATTCAACAGTACCGGCGACCAACCTTTCACGATTCGTTTTGGCGTGCCCAGTGACTATGAGTCGATTGTGGCCAGGCGCCCCAGCGAACCCGTGATCTCCGGTGAACTGAATCCCGTATTCCAAGGGACCTATAGCAGCCGGATTGAACTCAAGCAGCGCTTAAGAGACTTGGAACGAATCCTGACTACGGCCGAAAAACTTAGTGCTTTAGATTCGTGGCTCGGAATCCGAGTGCCACATGAAAACCTGACTCGTGCCTGGGAGCCTGTGCTTTTCAACGAAGCCCACGACCTGATCTCGGGTGACATGGTGGACAAGGTGTATGAGGATACGGTTCGCGGCGACCAGTTTTCCGAAGTCTTGGGCCAAGAGGCCGTTCAAGAGGATCTTCAAGCTCTGGCTTCCCACGTTGATACTCGCGTACAGGAGGGGCATGACGAGGGAATCCCAATCCTGGTCTTTAACAGCCTTGGCTGGTCACGCACGGACGTGGCGATGGCGAGGATCGGCTTCACCGAGCCTGATATCACGTCGATCAAGCTGCTGGACCCATCCGGACAACGGATTCCGGTTCAGATGATCAGTCCGGAACGGTATGACGGGGGCGGTCTCGAAGATACCTTAATTGCTTTTGTCGCCCACGATGTCCCTGCCCTCGGTTATTCCGCCTACGAAGTGGTCCCGGAGAGACTCGAGCCAACCCAAGGCGAAACTGGCCCGGCAGGAGAGACCGTCTCCACGCCGGGTTCTGCCTCAACCGTTCACGAGGACGTCGGATCGATCGAGAACGAGTATTACCGGGCCAGTTTCAACCTCTGGACGGGTGCAATGACCAGCTTGTTGGTGAAACAGAGCTCCGGCATCTGGGAGGCTCTTGGCAGACCGAATGGTAATGTTGTCGCTGAAGAGCAGGATGGCGGCGACTTCTGGGAGCTGTACGGGACACTGAATGGCGGCCGTTTTACTGCCATGACACGGAAATCTGGCCTGCCCTTGCCGGATCGGTCGCACTTTAGCGATGAATGGGTTGGTGGAAGCGGAGCCACCACCGTAGGACCCGTCTTTTCCCAGTTTCAGATTTCTCATCCCTTCGGCTCGGGCACATTCGCGACGACCGTCCGCCTGTACCACGGTATTCAGCGTGTGGATATCCAGACCGAACTGGTCAATAACGACAAACTCGTTCGATACCGGGTGCTGTTTCCCACATCGATTGCAGACGGGTCCCGATACGACGAAATCCCGTTCGGCAGCATGAAGAGAGCGACAAACCAGGAGTTTCCTGCGCAGAACTGGATCGACTGGAGCAATGGCACCAGAGGAGTAGCCCTTCTGAACAGAGGCATTCCCGGGAACAATGTTGCCCGCGGCACACTTCTCCTTTCTTTGATGCGATCTGCCATGATTTCCGCCTATCCGTTTGCAGGCGGCTATGAGCCGGGGGAATCCTCGGAACTAGGATTGGAATTGGGCGTGAGGCGAACTTTCAATTATGCACTGGTTCCGCACGCGGGTGATTGGAAGGCTGCTCGCATCTATCGCGCGGGGCTCGAGTTCAACAACCCTCTAATCGCCCGTGTTGTGTCTCTTCATTCCGGCAGCCTGCCCCATCGCTGGGGTCTGCTGCAGGTCTCCCCAGCAAATGTCTTGATGAGCGCGTTCAAGCCAAGCCAAGGTGGGGCCGCGGTCATTCGAGTCTACGAGGCAAGCGGAAAAAGAACCGACGGGGCAAGTATCACACTGCCTCCAGGCACGACGAGCGTTGAAGAATGTAATCTGCTGGAAGATCCAGTGGGCCGAGTCATCTCCTCGCGTAAAGTATTGACCTTCGATCTGGCGCCATATCAAATCAAGACTTTTATCCTCAGGGGCGGTGCGTCTCGATGAACCATCGCGTGATTATGCCGGATCTTGGGCAAACCGCGGCGGAGGGCAAGATCCTTCGATGGCTGAAGAAGCCGGGTGACCGGGTGTCCAAGGGAGAAGCTCTCTTCGAGGTTGAGACAGATAAGGTGACGATGGAAGTGGAATCTTACCAACGTGGTTATCTCCGGGCCCTTCTCGTAGAAGAGGGTCAGATGGCGAGCGCCATGTCACCTATCGCAATTCTTACGGACAGTCCAGAGGAGGTTTACGAAGGTTCCGACGTGCCCGGCGGCCATACGCCGCTACCTCAAAAATCCAACTCTGAAGCAGCTAATCTCGGCGGGTCAGGATCAGGAGCGTCCGTGCCTTCTGGGCTAGTACTTCAGAGTCGTCCCAGTGCAACCCCGGCCGCAAGGGCCCATGCTCGAGAGCTTGGCCTCCAGTTAGATCGCCTGGCTGGTACGGGGCCGGGAGGACTAGTAACGCGACGTGATGTACAAGCAGCTTTGATCAAAGAGCAGAGTTCTAATGCCCTATCGCCTATGGCCGCGATGACGGCGAAAAGCGCGGCGGACATTCCTCACTTCTATCTAACGGTCGATGTGAACGTCTCGGGCCTTCTTAATTGGCGCAGTCACTGGAATCACACACACCCTGATCTGCGCGCCTCGGTCAACGACATCTTCGTGCGGGCTGCAGCCCTGGCCCTCAAGGACGTTCCTCATCTGAATGTCCGATACAGCGAAGGCCAAGTGGAGCGCCAGACGAGATCAGACGTACTACTCGTGGTCGCCTCCGACACAGGTCTGACGCTTGTTCCCATTCGAGATCCGGCGGCATCGCCGTGGGAAATGTACTTGAAGGATATGCGAATCGTGTTGGAGGATGCGCGGCATAACCGCGTTAAGGCATCACTTGATGCTGCGCCGGCGCTTGGCGTCTCAAATTTGGGTATGTTTGGAGTGAAACAATTTACGGCAATTATCCCACCGGGATGCGGCGCCGTGCTGGCACTCGGCGCTATCAGAGAAGAATTGGCAGTTAAGGACAAGCAGATGAGATTCGAAGATATGTGCAGCTTAACTCTGGGCTCGGACCACAGGGTTATTGATGGTGTTACAGCAGCAAAGTTCCTACAAAGGATTCAAGCGCACCTGAACTCGTTATGAGCGAACCCCTGCCGGACAGTGAAGCTAAACTGACGACGCAGCAGAGAGTTGTCATGTACCGCCGGATGCTCCTCTGCCGCATGTTCGAGGAACGCGTCTATTACTTGTTCCTTGAGGGACGGCTTCCTGGAACAATCCATCAATCGCAAGGGCAAGAAGCAAGCGCTGTAGGCGTCTGCTCGGTTCTCCGATCCGGCGATATGATCACCAGCACTCATCGCCCGCACTCACACGCGATCGCGCGCGGCGTGCCGGTTACGAGCCTGATGGCGGAGCTGTTCGCAAAGGACACAGGTTGCTGCCGGGGAAAAGGAGGGTCGATGCACGTCGGCGACCGGGATGCTGGCATGCTGCCCGCAATCGCCATCGTTGGGGGCGGAATTCCACTGGCCTCCGGCTATGCTCTGGCATTCAAATATTTGAAGCAACCAAACATCGTCGCCTGCTTTTTCGGTGAGGGAGCGACAAATATCGGCGCGTTCCATGAGGCCGTTAATATGGCAGCGATCTGGGACTTGCCGGTGGTGTTTGTTTGTGAGAACAACAAGTACGCGGCTTCCACTGCGGTTGAAAAGGTAATGAAGGTTAAGCACGTGAGCGAGCGGGCCCAGGCGTACGGCATTCCAGGCGAGACCGTGGACGGCAACGATGTTGAGATAACTTATTACGCGATGCAACGGGCGGCCGAGCGTGCACGAGCTGGCAAGGGCCCCACCCTGCTCGAGATCGAGACTTACCGCTTTGCAGGTCATTCCCGAAGTGATCCGGGCCACTACCGTGCTGCCGAAGAAGTCGCATCATGGAAAGAACGTGATCCCATCGCGCGCTATGAGAAGCAGCTCTCAACGGAAGCTCTCATCACTCCGGAGGACATGGCCGGGTTCAAAGCAGCGATAGATCGCGAATTGGAAGAGGCCATTCATCTGGCCGAGCGTGATCCGAGTCCAAAACCGGAGGATTGCCTTAGCGATGTCTTCGTCAGCTAGCGTTATATCGAGTCGAGAGCTTCGGGGTCGCGAGATGACCCTGGTTGAGGCATTACGCGAAGCCCTGCGCGAAGAAATGCGACGCGATGACCGGGTGATCCTTCTCGGCGAGGACATCGGCGTAGAAGGCGGGTTTGGGGGCGCCTTCACGGTGACCTTGGGACTATCGGAAGAATTCGGACACCACCGCGTAATTGACACGCCCATTTCTGAAGCTGCCATTGCCGGAGTTGCGGCCGGCGCTGCCATGGCCGGGTTGCGTCCCGTAGCAGACGTCCAGTACGGCGACTTCCTGTTTCTTGCGATGGACCAGCTAGCGAACAATGCCGCCAAGCTTCGGTACATGTCGGGCGGCAAGCTTGCCGTGCCGATGGTCCTACGCGCGCCGGTTGGTGCAACAACCCGCGGCTCTCAGCACGGCCAATCTTTAGAGGCCTTTTTCATGCATGTTCCGGGCCTGAAGGTGGCCTGCCCTTCGAATCCGTACGACGGCAAAGGACTATTGAAGAGCGCCATCCGAGACGACAATCCTGTTATTTTCTTCGAACACAAGCTCCTTTATGGCAGCAAGGGCGCCAGGAAGGAAAAAGCCGGCCTCCAGGTAGCAGGGATCGTGCCGGAAGAGGAATATTTGATACCCTTCGGCGAGGCAAAAATCGTTCGCCCCGGACGCAATGTCACTATCGTGGCGAATCTCCTGATGGTTCACAGGTCGATGCAGGCCGCAGAGATCCTTGCGAGCCAAAGCATCGATGCTGAGGTCATTGATGTCCGCACGCTCGTCCCGTTTGACTGGCCCGCGGTGTTTGACTCGGTAAAGAAGACGGGACGGTTAATCATCGTCGAGGAAGACAATCTTACGGGCGGCTGGGGCGCGGAGGTCGCTGCTCGGGTGGCTGACGATTGTATCGGCTATCTTGATGCCCCTATACGCCGCGTCGCAGCTCCCGACACGCCCCCGCCCTTTGCTCCGATCATGGAGCAATTCTATGTTCCGTCTGTCGAACGCATCGTGAGCACCGCCAAACAAGTGGTTGTGGTGTAGCGGAGCGCCGGCTGCCCGAATTTCGACTCAGTCCCCATGGACGTTCTTTGCCTCGGAATCCTGATCGCCGACATGTTCGCGAGCCCGATTGATTCTTTGCCTGCAGCGGGCGAGCTACGGGTTTTGGAACGCTATCTGTTGAGTGCCGGCGGATGTGCCGCAAACACAGCCGCCTGTCTCCGGCGGCTCGGACGAGACGTTGCTGTGATCGGTAAGGTGGGTGACGACCTGTTCGGTGAATTCGTGGTACAGGACCTGCAACGCCTCGGCATCGATAGCTCCGCAGTTCGGAGAAGCGCAACCGATCCTACGGCGACGACCTACATCATCAATGTCAAGGGAGAAGACCGGCGCTATCTGCATTGTATGGGTGCGAATGCCGATTTCAGCCTGGCCGATATCGATTTAAGTGCACTCGAAGGCGCCCAAGCCCTCTATTTAGGGGGATACATGCTTATGCCGGGGGTCAGTCCTTGGGATGTTGCCCGCTTGTTTGGTGAGGCTCAGCGTCGAGGGTTGATCACAGTGCTTGACGTTGTGATTGGCGCCGGCACGCCCGCATCGCTTCAGTGGGTTGAGCCGGTCCTCCCGCACACCAACCTTTTTCTGCCCAACGATGATGAAGCGAAAGCCCTGACCGGCCGGACAAATCCGGCAGAACAGGCTGAGGTTCTAGCCCGTATCAATCCCGACTGCACGATTGCGATTACGGCCGGGCGTCGCGGCGCACTTGTGAGACGGCGAAGCCAGGTTTTGCGCGCTGAGGGTTACCGAGTTAGCTCTATCGATGAATCGGGCGCCGGTGACGCCTTTGCAGCCGGATTCATCACAGGGATGCTCGAGAGATGGCCGTTAGAGCAGACACTGCAATTTGCTAGCGCCGTGGGCGCTTCATGCACGCGGGCGCTAGGCTGCACGGCGGGCGTATTCCAGTTGCATGAGGCCCTTGCTTTCGTCGCCGAAAACAGATTGCAAATGACGATCGGTACTTAACCTACCCGCCTTATGTTTCGGTTCCCAGACCAGGGAATATACAGCGATAGTCGCCAGTGGTCGTGGCGTGTCGGAATCAAAGCCAGCTCCGGTTCATCCATTCTCCGCCGCCAAGGATGTTGCGCGAGTGACCCGGCTGGTGGAAATCAGATAGATGGCAACCGCTCCCAAAAGTCCGCACGCAGTAATGATTTCCCAAGCGAGATTATAACTACGTCGCGTGTCGTAGATGTACGCTGCCATGACCGGGCCGGAGGTCTGCACGAGCGAGTCCACCATAATGATCAACGCCAGCAGTTTTCCTAGCGCCGCGAGACCGAAGCAGTCGGCCGCGACGAGTGGAATCATCACGTAATCGGCGCCCATGGCAAAGCCGAAAACCACCGCGAAAAGGAGAATTGCCTTTTTGCTATAGGGAATGAGCAGCAGGGGAATGGCTATTGCGAGCACAAAATAGAAGAGGGCCATCACGTTCTTTCGAGTGAACCGGTCTGCAACATACCCGACGATCACTCTGCCCGCCAGGCTCGAGATAAGTAGCACGCTCAGCAGGCGAGAGGCCCATCCCACCGTGTGGCCAGCATCTCTCAGGTAGAAGACGAAATGACCAATGACCGTCCCGATTGCCCCGATGGCGAGAGAGCTGCCCACCACCAGCAGCCAGAAATCCAGCGTGCGAATAGCCTGGCTCACAGGCATCCCATTGATGCTCTCGACAGACCTTTTGACGTTTTTGAGTGTTGCGCCATCAGGCTGCAATCCCATTTCGTACGGTGAGGAACGGGTGATCCAGATTCCCACGGGAATTAGAATCACGATAATTGCTGTGCCGATTACTTCGAAGGCGCGGCGCCAGCCGAAGTTTTCAATGAGCCAATGGATCAACAACGGCGACGCGGCCCCACCCAGACCGAGTCCGAGATAGGCATAACCCATCGCCCGGCCGCGAAGCGTGTGAAACCAATTGGCAATCAGCACCTGATTGGGAATTGGTCCAGCAAGAACGTAGCCCACGACTTCCGTCAAGCAGAGCAGGTAGTACTGGCGAACCGACGAAATCGCGCCCATGAAGGCGAGCGAGACTCCTACAAAGCCTGCGCCGCACACGATGATTGCGCGCGCGCCCACGCGGTCGATCAGCGCGCCAGCCAGCAGTCCAAATAAGGGAGCCGTAACAACGAAGCCGAAAAACATTCCGCTCGTCGCTTGCTGGCGCGTGAAGCCAAGAGAATGCGTTAGAGAAACGTAGAAGACCGGAAAGCCGTAATAAACGATTCCGGTCGTCAAAAAAAGATTTAGGAAGGCGGCAAGGACAATCCACCAGCCATAGAAAACATTCCGCTGTCTCTCAGCGATCATAAGACACTGCATTTTTCGGAGAGCAGGCAAGAAGTCACGCCACCGTGCCGAACAGGACCCCGAATCATGCCTTGCCTGGTTCTGGCTGGCTTGAATCGCGTTTCACCCAATGGTATGCTGCGACAGAATTCTTCCAGAAGAACTTCTCTTCAACAGCTCTTCCCTTGCTGGAGAAGTATTCACGAACGATGCGGAGCTCCTGCCCTATGGGTGCCGAATGATCGCTGTTCGGCCAATCGCTGCCATACATCAGCTTGTCCTGACCAAAAATGTCCCAGATCTCATCCAGTATTGGCCGGTAGAAATTGAGGTTCTCAGGCACTTGGCCACCCGTGAGGGCGTGTTGAATTGTGAGCGGAAGTGCAAAGCGGTGGACGACCTCGGAGACCTTGACATAAACTTGAGGCCGCGTACCAAGCTCCCTCAAATTCGCATCGAGAGCACGCCGAAACGCCGGCTCCGCAGGAAACTCGAGCTGCGGCAAATGGTCGATCACAACCCGCAGGCTGTGAACCCGATCCGTGAGCCGCACAACGGCGGCAATTATTCCTGGGTCGGGATTGGCGGTATCTAACTCCAAACCCGCAGCAGCAAGAAATTCAAGATCGGCAATGAAATCCGGTTTGGAGAGTTGCTCGCCCAGGTTCCTGCCCCAGAGGTTTCCGTATCGGATTCCCCGAAACAGCGGATTGCGCTGAAACCGTTCCAACTGCGTCCGGAAAGACGGCTGGCCTGGCTCCAAGTCGCCGACAGTCCCCACAATCATCTTATCCCTGGACGCAACGTCCAGAACCCACTGGTTATCTTCCAACCAGGGGCTGCATTCAACCTCAATCGCCCCAACAATTCCGAGGCCCGTTGTAACCCTTCGATAGCGGCCCGGCAACGCAGGACGGTAGAGGACCGTATCAGCCTTCGAAGGCCAAGGCACACCCTGAGGACGCCTTGGATCGAACAGATGAATATGTGTGTCAATAATCGGTATCGATGGGGCCGGAACAGTTTCCGCCGTGCTTGCTGGCGCAGTCAGTCCGAGCGCTCCCGCACCGAGCATCGCTTGCAAAAACGTCCGGCGATGACATAATTCCCCGCACCTTGCCTTCTGAAGCTCTTGCATGATTGGTTTCGCGGTACGACGTGATCCGGGATCTGACCCAAGCTACCTGCAGGTGCGCCGTCACACCTCAATCTTCTTGGTCATCGTGTCCAGGATATCACGGTCGATTTCTAGTCCCAACTCTAGCCTCGGGGGCGCGAGACAGTTTGCACAAAATGAAGTTGAGAAGGGTATCATGCTTTCCTGGTGGAATTTCCATTGAACCTATGAATCAGATCGACTCGGTACAGGAACTAGAGAGACGATTAGCCGAGCCCAGCATTCGAGACCTCGATTCCATGCGGCGAATTCGGGGTGACATTATTATCTTGGGTGCTGGCGGAAAGATGGGCCCTTCATTGGCGCGGCGCGTCAAGGGAGCAGTCCAAACGCTAGGTTCCCTGACGCAGGTCATTGCAGTGTCACGATTCTCCTCCCCGGGTCTCATCGAGGAACTCCACAAAGAAGGAATTGAAACCATTGTCTGTGATCTTCTTAACCAAACCGAGGTGGCGAGACTTCCGTTATGCCCTAACGTTTTGTACCTTTCCGGTAGAAAATTTGGCTCCACGGAGCGGCCTGACGTCACATGGATCACGAATACAATCATTCCAGCCCATATCGCCTGGCATTATCGCGCCTCGCGGATCGTCGCATTTTCGACGGGGAATGTATACCCTCTGGTGAAGGTCAACTCATGTGGCTCAGTCGAGAGCGATGCGCCAGGACCCGTCGGGGAATACGCGCAGTCGTGTCTTGGCCGCGAAAGGGTGTTCGAATACCATTCCCAGCAGTACGGCACGCCCTGCCTACTCTTCCGGCTGAACTATGCCGTCGACTTGCGTTACGGCGTGTTGGTTGACATCGCCCGCAAGGTATATGCCTGTGAGCCCGTCGATCTGACAGTTCCTGCGTTTAATGCCATATGGCAAGGTGACGCGAATTCGTACGCATTGCGGTGCCTTGAGCACTGCACGTCGCCCGCTCGCGCCATGAACATTACCGGACCCGAAATCATCTCGGTGCGTCGTGCCGCAGAATATTTCGCACGCAAGTTCCACTGCGAGGCTCATTTCCGTGGGGAGGAGATTGACCGGGCGTTTTTAAGCAA
Organism: Terriglobia bacterium; assembly: GCA_030040995.1. GTDB lineage: Bacteria > Acidobacteriota > Terriglobia > UBA7540 > UBA7540 > JASHON01. The sequence goes on from JASHOS010000180.1 coordinate 30,567, forward strand.
TGCTTCTCTCTGTCATTCCCTGCTGGGGTACCCAGAGGTCACGCTGGGGGACCTCATGCACTGGATAGCGAACTGGGTCGCCCGAGGGGGTGAGACCCTGAACAAGCCCACCAAGTTCGAGGTGGTCGACGGAAAGTTTTGACGCTTATGCCATCGGACCGAGGGACTCAAGAGATCCGGAAAATCCTGCTGGACGGCGCTGTTCTCCCCGCTCACCCGCTCGCGCTGAACGCGGCGCATAAACTCGACGAGCGCCGGCAGCGCGCTCTCACACGGTATTACTGCGATGCAGGTGCAGGTGGTGTAGCCGTGGCAGTTCACACCACACAATTTGCCATCCGTGATCCTGATGCAGGCCTGCTCGAGCCCGTACTAGCGCTTGCCGGCGAGACTCTACGGGAACGGGAGCAGAAGCTCGGCCGGCGAATCGTGAAGATTGCCGGAATTTGCGGTGCAACCCGGCAGGCTTCTCAGGAGGCGGAGTTGGCGCGCCGTCTTGGGTACGATGCGGGACTGTTGAGTCTGAGCGCGCTGTGTTCCTCCACAACGGCCCAGTTGGTTGAGCACTGCCGGGCCGTCTGCGATATTATTCCCGTTTTCGGATTCTATCTGCAGCCGGCTGTAGGGGGGCGCGTGCTGGATGTTGAATTCTGGCGCCGTTTCCTCGAGATAGAAAATGTGATGGCCATTAAGGTCGCCCCTTTTAACCGGTACCGGACCCTGGACGTGGTGCGTGCGCTCGCTGAATCGGGCCGCGAATCGGACATCGCCTTATACACTGGGAATGACGACAACATCGTCGCCGATCTGCTCACCGAATTTCGCGTGCGCGTGAAGGATCGAACGGTGAGCCTGAGATTTTCAGGCGGGCTGCTCGGACATTGGGCCGTCTGGACGCAGCGCGCGGTTGAGCTGCTCGACAGCATGCGGAAAAGCCGCGTTCACCGTGAAATGACCGCCGACCTGCTTGCCCGCTCGGCGGAAATTACCGACTCGAACGCGGCGCTTTTTGACGCCAGAAATAATTTCGCCGGCTGTATTGCGGGGCTGCATGAGGTCCTGCATCGGCAGGGACTGCTGGAGGGCCGCTGGCTGCTGGATCCCAATGAAGACCTCTCCCCGGGTCAGATGGAAGAAATCGACCGTGTCACGGCCAGTTATCCGCACCTGAACGACAACCCCTTTGTGGCATCCCATCTTGATGAGTGGCTCCGGTAATGTGCATCTGCGTCAGATGGCCCGCCAGGATGTTGCCGCAGGCATGGAATTGGTGCAGGCTGCCGGGTGGAATCAAACGGAGGCGGACTGGAACCGCTTTCTGGACGCAAACAGCGAAGGGTGCTTCGTGGCGGAAGCCGAAAGCACGGTGTGCGGCACGGCCGCAACGATCATTTATGGCCACCAGTTGGCATGGATCGGGATGGTCCTGGTGCACCCAGATATGCGCGGAAGGGGCATCGGGACCAGGCTTCTGCGGTCCGCAGTGGAATATCTCGAATCGCGTGGGCCCCTCGTAATCAAGCTTGATGCCACGCCACAAGGCAGACCCGTGTACCAGCGATTGGGGTTTGAACCGGAATACGAGATTGAGCGGTGGAAGCTGACTGCAACTCCTTCCCTGCACTCTGCGCCTGGCGCGATACCGCTCGATGATGATAAGCCGGACATTGAAGACGTGATCGCCCTCGATGCCGAGGCTTTTGGAGCAAGCCGCAGCGCTCTGTTACACTCCGTGCACCGTGACGCGCCCGAATTCACTGCAGCGATATCCGCCGAAGGAAGGTTGCTCGGCTATACGTTTGGACGCCACGGTCTGCATGCCGACCACCTCGGACCCTGGGTCGCCGAGGACCAGGAGATCGCGCGCCGACTGCTCGAAACCTTCTTAGACCGTTCAACAGGCAGGTGCCTGATCGTCGATTGTGTCAAGGCACATCCATTTGCAGCTACGCTGCTGGGCTCTGCCGGATTTGAGTTCTCCCGCCCGCTTACACGCATGGTCCGGAGAGCGGTTCAAAGCGGGAGAAGGAGCGGACTGGTTTGCGCGATTCTAGGTCCAGAATTTGGATGACCGCTTCCCCAATCCCGCCGCGCGGGACCCAAGGCTAGCGACCATTCGTCCGGAACCGCCAGATGGGTCGGGACGCCGCATTCTTCTTGCGGTACAATGGGTCCACTCTGCAGCTTGTCAGGGAGACGGGAGCAATATGGGAACGCTGATACAGGACTTGCAATACGGGTTGCGGATGCTGCGCAAATCTCCCGGCTTCACGGCCGTCGCCGTTCTCACCCTGGCCCTCGGCATCGGTGCCAACACCGCCATTTTCAGCTTGATTGAGGGCATCCTGATGCGCTCGTTGCCGGTCGACAGTGAGCAGAGCCTGGTGGTTCTGAAATGGACCGCGAATAAAGAGCCGAAGGTTCACAGCAGCATGAGTTATGGTGATTGCACGCAGAATTACTCGAACCAGGGTCCATCATCCAGTTGTTCGTTCTCCGAGCCGTTTTTTCACGGCGTAGCTTCGCGGATCCATGCCTTCTCCAGTGTCGCGGCGTTTGCGAACGCCGGCTCGGTTGACCTCAGCGGAAACGGAACCGCAACCGTCTTGCACGCGGAGGGGGTATCTGGGAAGTTCTTCCCTATGCTGGGCATTCGCCCGGCCGCGGGTCGGCTGATCGCGCCCAGCGACGATTCTGTCTCCGCGCCGCCAACGGTAGTGCTGAGCTACGGCTACTGGAAGAGCACGTTCGGAGGCTCGCCATCGGCAATTGGCAAGACCATCCGGCTGAATAATGTTCCATTCACGATTATTGGTATTGCCGAGCAGCGATTCAACAGTTTGAGTCCTGGGCGCGTCCGCGACGCTTGGCTGCCGCTTAGCGCGCTCGGCCAAATCCACCCCGATCCGGAATGGAAGACTCGTCCCACCGACATCTACAGTTGGTGGCTGGTCATCATCGGGCGGCTGAAGCCCGGCGTTAGTCGAACGCAGGCGCAGGCGGCCGTCACAGTGCTCTTCCGCAATGACCTGCTGCACGGAGCGAAGCCTCTCTCCAAGCCTGCGGACAATCCCACCGTTGCGGCGCTTCCCGCGCAGTCTGGACTAACCGGCGCGACCACCCAGATGTCGACGGAACTATACGTTTTGATGATGGCGGTGGAAATTGTGCTGTTGATTGCGTGCGCCAACGTTGCCGGGCTGCTGCTTTCGCGCACCACCGCGCGGCAAAAGGAAATGGCGGTGAGATTAGCGCTGGGCGCGGGACGCGGCCGAATCGTGCGCCAATTGCTTACGGAGAGCGTTCTTCTTTCCCTGCTGGGCGGCGCGCTGGGCATCCTGTTTGCCGTGTGGGGCTCGCATACCGTTGTTTCTCTGATGGCGAGCCAGTCGGACCGGCCGTTTGGGTTTTCTCCGGGAATTGACGGGCGGGTGCTGGCGTTCACGCTCGTTGCTTCCGTGCTCACCGGGATCATCTTCGGGCTCGCGCCGGCATTTCGCGGCACGCGCCTGGATTTGACTCCAGCGCTCAAGGAAGGCACAGGCAGCTCCGCAGCGGAGGGTCGGGCCGGCGGAAGATGGTTCAGCCTGGGCAACGGACTCGTGGTGGCGCAGGTGGCGCTCGCCGTGGTGGTGCTGGTGGGTGCGGGGCTTTTGGTGCGGACGCTCGAAAATCTGAAGAATGTGGATCCTGGATTCGATACGCGCAATCTGCTGACTTTCGGCCTCGACCCTACGTTGATCGGGTACAAAACGCCGCAGGTGGATGCTTTCTATCGGAATTTGCAAGCGCGGCTGGCAGCGATCCCGGGCGTCGAGTCGGTGAGTTATTCGAATACGACGCTGTTGAGCGGCAGCCTGTGGGAGACGGGTTTTCACTTGGCAGGGACGCCAAAGGGCCAGGAGGCGGTCGCGGACTATCTTCCGGTGGGAGCGAATTTCTTCTCCACGATGCACATGCGCCTGCTGGCGGGGCGAGAGTTCAACTCCGCCGATTATGCACAGGCGGAAGTGGCGCGACAAAATGAGGAGGCTCAAGAGGCGGCGCAGAAAGCCAGGGATGCCGCCGTTGCAGCAAATCCGGCGGCAGGCGCGGTGAGCGCCGGAAAGTCCACAACACCCACAGAGAACGAAGCCGCAGTGCCGGTGATTGTCAACCGGACATTCCTTCGAAAATATTTCCCCAGACTGAATCCGCTCGGGCGGCGCTTCGGAGAGGCGGAAGCGAATGCCGACACCGGCGAGGTGAAGAATCCCGGCTGGGTGATTGTTGGCGTGGTCAACGACGCGAAATATCAGGACTTGCGAAGCGCAGTTGATCCGACGATGTACGTGCCGTCGAGCGGTGGCGGCACGGCTTTCGAATTGCGAATGGCCGTGAATCCCTCAGCGATCACCTCCACGATACGCAGGGTCTTGAGTCAAATGGATCGTAATTTGCCGGTCTTCGACATGCACACGCAGACGCAACTGATCGACCAGTTGTTGATTGAGGAGCGGCTGGTCGCGCGGCTCTCTGGATTTTTCGGCGCGCTGGCGCTGGTGCTGGCGTGCATCGGATTGTACGGGCTGCTTTCTTATGAAGTTTCGCGGCGGACCCGCGAAATCGGCATCCGTGTGGCGCTCGGCGCGCGGCAAGGCGACGTCCTGCGGCTGGTTGTCGGGCAGGGAATTGTGCTGGCGCTAGTGGGAGCGGCGGTGGGCATCGGCGTGTCGCTGGGCGTCACCCGTTATTTGAAGTCGATGCTGTACGACGTTCACGCCAGTGACCCTGCGACCATTGTAAGCGTCGCCATTCTGCTGGCGCTGGTGGCGCTGGCCGCATGTTACATTCCCGCTCGCCGCGCCACGCGCATTGACCCCATGGTGGCGCTGAGATACGAATAGTCTTTCGCACGAGCCGCGACGAACTTTCCCGCAACGGCCTTCCACAAATATGTAAGAGTTTGCAGGGAGAAGACTTGTGCCGATCTCACAGGAGCAGTCCAGCGCTGCCAGCGTTTAGGTGGAAAACGGAAATTTTCAGGATAGCTTTGTGAAGAATTACCAGGTCCACATTTATCGGATTCCGTTTATTCCTCTCAGCGGGAAAACCTCGTTGGCTCCTTGAGATAGCGTTTCGGTTCACGATTATTGGGACGAGGGCTCGGGAATAGCTTCACCATCCTTACGCGGATCGGAGGCTCCGTAGTTCACACCCGTAGCGGAATCATGAAGCACGGCCTGGCCTCCTCCGACGTATTCTGCGTAGGGCCCCACCACTCGCAGATTATATCCAAGCTGTGAAAGGCCGACCAAAGTTGCTTTTGGTACGCGGCTCTCGATCAAATATCCGCAGCCGCCGCGGCCGAAGTGATTGAACCGCGGCGCTTCAAGGGCTTGCTGAAGATTCATTTTGTAATCGACGATATCGGAGACAAACTGGGCCTGGGCCATGGGCTGATTTCCCCCGCGCATGATGCCGAATCCGATGTGAACGTCACCTTTCTCCATAAAAGCCGGAATGATGGTATGGAACGGCCGCTTGTGGGGAGCGAGTACGTCCGGGCTGCCAGGTCTCAGCGTGAATCCCGTAGCGCGGTTCTGCAGAATAATGCCGTATCCCCGTACGGCCACCCCTGAGCCGAACGCGCCCGCCAGGCTTTGGATCAAAGAAACAATGTTGCCGTCGCGGTCGACGGCGGTGAGGTAGCTGGTATCGGTCCCTGGATGAGGCGTTGCGGCGCTCAGCTTCGGATCGGAGCCTGGCGGCGTCCCCGGCTGGAAATCGCAATTCGCCTGGTCCAGATCGATCAGCTTCGACCGCGCTTTGGCATAGTCCTTGGAGAGCATTCCGGCCACCGGCACCTTGACGAAGCGCGGGTCGCCCACGTACCGGTTGAGATCCGCATAAGCCAATTGCTGCGCCTGCATTTCCACGTGAAATCGCTGGGCGCTCTCCGCCCCGTAGCTCGCAAGCGGAAACTGAGCCATGATGTTGAGCATCTCAAGCGTGGCGACGCCCTGTGAATTCGGCGGAATTTCGAACACGTTCCAGCCGCGGTAGTCCGTTTCAATAGGTTCGACCCACTCCGCTCTGTAGTCGCTCAGATCTTCGGGCTGGATAACACCGCCGAGCTCGCCCGAAGTCTTCACAATCGCCTGGGCAATGCTCCCGTCATAGAAGGCGCGCTCACCCTCGCTCGCAACCAGCTCCAACGCCTGAGCGTATTCCGGATTTCGGAAGATTTGCCCTAGTTCGGGCGCATGGCCTCCCGGCAGATAGATGCGTGCGGCTTCGGCGTCCGCGCCCAGCACGTCCGCATACGCCGGCCAGTACACGCTGTCCCACTGCGGAACGGGGAAACCGTGTAAGGCGTAGTAGATGGCAGGTTTGAAGAGATCCTTCCAAGGGAGCTTGCCGAAGCGCTGATGCAGTTCCCACCAGCCCATCACGCAGCCCGGAATGCTGACGGAGAGAATGCCGGTCTCGGGAATGTGGCGCAGCCCTTTGGAGTGAAGGTAGGAAAGAGTAAGCCGTTCCGGCGCCCAGCCGCTGGCATTCAGCCCGCTCACCTTGCCAGTCTTGGCGTTCCATTCGATCGCGAAGAGGTCGCCGCCCATTCCATTCATCATGGGTTGCATCACTCCCATGACAGAGCTGGCAGCGATGGCCGCGTCGGCCGCTGAACCGCCCTCCGCCAGGACCGTGGCTCCGGCCTGGGAGGCGAGAGGCTGTTCTGCAGCCACTATGCCGCGTTGTGAAACCACCATGGACCGACCTTGCGACCAGCTCATCAGCTTTTCAGACCGCGAGCTTGGAACGGCGGCGCCAAGGCACGCCGTCAGAGTGAAGAGAGCCAGCAAATATCTCTTCATGGATCACCTTCCGGGTCAGATGTCGCCGTAGCGTCCTCGATTTTCGCAGTTCATCTTACGTCATGGCGGTTCGAGTTGTGGTCCCCGCGTCCCCGTGAGTGCCATCGATGTGCGCTGTGACAGTTTGCCGGCAACTCGCGGACCGCGCATGCTCGCCTCGCGGGACATCTCGACGCAAATGTCGATTCAGGATTTTTTCAATCGGTCACGAAGTGCCTGCAAACCACAGGGTAAAGTCCTCCCGAGGATTCCCACCATCTACCGGAACTTCCGTATCCAGACGCTACGGACTGCCACCTCGCAAGGCGCGCTTTCGATTTCGATGCCGATCCTTCCCGACTCGTTATTGGAGTCATTTGGATTGTCATCGACCAGGACGGACATCAACTGTCCGTTCACGATCTGTATGATTGTGCCGCCGCGCGCGATGATAAGAAACTGATTCCAATCAGCAATCTTATCGTAGCCTCCGAGCGCCGTCCGGTTGCCTATGTTGGCGACTAACGTCGGCGTATCTCCGGACGCCATCTGCACGACTTGGCCGCGCCAAGCGATGATGCCGAGCGGTGTGTTTTCCGAATAGAGCTGACCGGTGAAGACGGACGCGTAAGGAGGCACCGGAAACCAGAAGTCAGCCTGGGGACCGGTCATCCACCAATTCATGTTGGAAACTGGCGGCTTGCCCCTTCCGTACCATGGCAAACCCGTTTTGCTACGGTACTGGATACCGCTGCCTCCGCCCTCCGTGTCCCTGATTTCCACCTTCAAGTCGAAGTCCTTGGCCTCGAGTCCTTGGTAGACAAGATAGCTGTGCTTGGGGTCAGCCGTAGTCGATACGCCTACGATTTCGCCGTTTTTCACGCTCCAGACGGAGGGATCGCCGTCCCAATCATGGAGGTCCTTGCCGTCGAAAAGTGACACATATCCCGTATGATCGTCGAAATTCATGGGATTCGGCTCCCGAAAGGGAAAGTTCACTGGCAGCCCATCAGCTCGGAGCTTTACCGTGGGACTCTGCGATCGCTCCACCGAAGACTGTCGACCAGAGGGGCTCCGAGCGTAGATGGACAGCCCCGCCGCCAAAGCAAGACCAATCGCAGCAGCTCGGATACTAATAACACGAGCGTTCTTCACAGTTGCCGGCATCTTTGCCTCCTAGTCGTCACCGCCGATATGCCAGTTTCGACATCTATAGTGAGCGACGTAAGTCCGCGACGCTCGATCACTGTAGCGCCGGTCTGCGACCGGCGAATTTCGCCGCTCATAGAGCAGCGCTACAACAAAATAGCCGTCGCGGACTTATATCGTTGTGTATAGTTGGCAAGCGCGTATACCGCCACGATGCTCTGCCGAGAAAGGACAGCAGGTTGGCTCTACTATCTTCATGAAGAGAGCCATGTGCCGGTAGCGCCGGGACAAACCGGCGGCAAGCGGGGAAATGAAATGTCCTTACGAGAAGGGACTGGCGACCCGCCCACGCGATCTCGAGTTTTGCCACATGTATGGAATTCTAGCGGCCGCTAACAGACTGCAACATCGACTGTCCCAATCAGATGCATTTTTGCAAACCACACCGGATCTACACGTTCTCCGGCGTGGGATGCACCCATGGGTCGCGATACGTACGGGCCAAAAGGTGGTTGGCCTCGGCGTCGCCGATCACACGCCCTTTCTCTGGATCCCACGCCATCGTCCGCCCGGTTTTCATCGAAAGATTGGCCAGGATGCAGCTCGCCGTTGAAATATAGCCCTGTTCGATATCGGCTACCGGCTTGCCGCGCGTGGCAATCGCCGCCAGAAAATTCAGCATATGGTGCCGGATGGCCGGCGCACACTGCAACTCCAGGTCCTTCTCAGTCCGGTCTTCGGGATATTGCTCCAGTTCGTAAGTGACGTCCTGGTGAATCGGCGACGCGTGCTTGTCCGTGGGTATGAAGTCGTAGCTGTAGACGCTGGCCTTGAGCGTTCCCTTGTCGCCATACAGGTCGGCGCCCCACGTGTACTTCGGGTCGGGCGGATTGCCCCATGTGCGGTGCTGCCACACGATTTTGACGTCGTCATAATCGAACGTGGCAAGCTGCGTGTCCGAGATGTTGGCCTTGCTATGCTGTACCAGAATGCCCCCGCTTGAGCTGATCCGTTTGGGCCAACCGAGGTTCATCATCCAACGCACCATGTCGAACATGTGGACGCCCATGTCGCCCATGATGCCGTTGCCGTATTCCATGAATTCGCGCCAGCCTCGCGGATGCACCAGCGCATTGTAAGGCCGCATAGGCGCGGGGCCGGTCCACATGTCGTAATTGAGGTTTGGTGGCGGCGCCGTATCCGGCGGATTGCTTGTGGCGCGCATGTGGTAATAGCAGTAAATCTCTACCAAACCCACCTTGCCCAGCTTTCCGGCCTGCACCACCTTTTCACGCGCATCCACCAAGTGAGGCGTGCTGCGGCGCTGCAAGCCTATCTGAACCACACGGTTGTGCTTGCGCGCTGTCGCCAGCATGGCCTGACCTTCAATTACGTCCCTGCTGATCGGCTTCTGGCACCAGACATCGGCCCCGGATTTTACGGCTTCGATCATCGCGAGCGCGTGCCAGTGGTCCGGCGTGTCTACCAGCACGATGTCCAGATCTTTTTCAGCCAGCATCTTGCGGTAGTCGCCGTAGGTGCGCGGCTTCTTGTGCGATGCCTGCCGTTGCGATGTCAACTCCGCCGCGTCGGCCAGCATGCGCGAATCCACGTCGCACAGCGAGACCACCTCCACCGGCGATACTTGGATCAGGCGGAAGAGATCCGTCTTGCCGTACCAGCCGCAGCCGATCATACCCACCCGGAGCTTTTTCTGGTCTGCGGCTTGCTCCCTCTGGGCGCTTGCCAGCCAAGCCAAGCCTGCGGCACTCCTGTAAACGAACTGACGACGATTCATGGTGCTCCTTTCCTCTTGTGCATGCAGATTATACTGTACTGAAATAACGGGTTCGAGATCTTCCGCGCAGCCTGAATCACTAGCCGCTGAGGGCGGCCGGACGCAACTTCAACATTGCCATACTTTGCCGTCAAACCGGTAGCAGCGCAAGCTGTACACAGGGCACGGCGGCCAGCTTTCTGGCCGCGTAATCGTGTCGTAACAAAAATTGCGACCCGATATTGTCATTGACGGCCTCAAAGCGCCTTTAGTATACAGATAAATGCGCACTTTGTAAGCCGCTTCTGCGCGCGGCACTGTGCTACCCCTATAGAGGCTGAACTTTACCCATATCTTCGGCTGGACACGGGGGTAGACATGAAATCACTACTACGCAGCGGGTTGCGGAGGGCCTTGTATCAGGGCACGGCTTTAGCCGTGCCGAGGGAGGCTGGGTCTCAGGGCGGGGCTTTACAGGCTGCGGAAAAACGGCTTTTCGGAGCCAGGATCGGCCGAAAACGGCGGTCGCTCGAACGGCGAATCAATAACTTACAAATCTTGACGAGCACCATTCGGGGCTCTCAGGAGAGTTTTTCCGCAACCTGTTTAGCCCCTGACCGCCAGCCGCAGCGGCTAAAGCCGCCGTTCTGTTGGCTTTGGGTCGGCACGGCTGAAGCCGTGCCCTGATACGCCCCCGTGCCCAGCAAAAAATGTGGGACACGCTCAGCCCTAGACGAGAGGATATCGTCCGAATGAAATCGACTTCTGCATGCGCCGCCGTCAAACTGCGTCCTATTCCCGCAGCCTTCTTCCATCTTCTTCTCAGAAAGACCACGGTCCGAACCCGACCGCTGGCTGGGATGGCAGCCCTTCTCTTGGCCGGCACCCTGCTATCGGGTTGGGCCGCGCGCCCGATATACGCTCAATCACACGCAGCATCGGATACTACTCCACCGCCGGTGTGGGGTCAGAATCCCAACGGAATGCACATCTATATATGGGCGGGTTTGAAGTCACACTTCTCG
>JASHOS010000181.1 GCA_030040995.1 Terriglobia bacterium
CCACGCCCAGTTGACTAAAGCCCAACGGGAGGGGCGTAGCGACCGTCGCCGAGCGCACGCCCGGAAGCGCATCCAGCCGCTCGACCGCTTCTGAATAAAACGCTTTGCTCCGTTCGCCGGAGTAACCCAGCATGCTCAAGTCCACGCCCACCTCGAGACGATTTGCGACAGAGAATCCAGGATCAATCGATTGAGCGTTTAGAAGGCTTCGTAAGCAGAGCGTGGCGCCAATGACCAAGACGAGGGAAACCGCGACCTCGACAACCACGAGCGCGCTGCGGAAGCGCGACAAGCGATAGCTGCTGTGGGTTTCATCCTTCAATCGAGATACTACGTCGATTTTCGAGCGGTTCAGCGCGGGAGCGAGCCCGAAGAGGATACCGGTCACCACGGAAACAAATGCGGTAAACGCGACCATTCTCCAATCGAGCGGCAGATCGAGCTTGATGAAGCTGAGCATAGGAGGCTTCAGGGCCAATACGAGCGGCGCGGTCCACATGGCCAGCAGTAGTCCGCCCGCTCCGGCGAAGACCGACAGGAGGATACCTTCGGTCAGAAGTTGCCGGATGATGCGGCTGCGCCGCGCGCCTAATGCGGATCGGACCGCCATCTCGCGCCAGCGTCCGGAGGCCTGTGCCAGCAGCAAGTTCGCGGCGTTCGTACACGCAATCAAAAGCACCAGACCGGCAACAACCATAAGCAAACCAGCGAACCCAACAACGTCTCCCCGCATTCCCAGATCGATGCCTGTGAGAGGAGATACCGTGGCGTCCCAGCCTTTGTTCGACTCGGGATGAGCCAAGGCGAGCTGGTGCGCCAAGACACTCATATTCGCCTGCGCCTCCGAGCGCGTGACGCCGGGTTTGAGCCGGCCGGCGACGAAGATCCAATAGCCCATTCGCTGGCTGAGCAGGTCCATTCCGGGCGAGATCTCCTTTTGCATCGTGATCGGAGTCCAGCAGTCCGCGTCTATCGCGGTCTCGAGATCGCCGAAACTTGCAGGCGCAACACCCACTACCGTGAAGCTGTGGCTGTTCAGTATGATCGTCTTCCCGATGACGCGTGGATCGCCTCCGAATTCCTGTTGCCAGAATGCGTGGCTGAGGATTGCGACCGGCTGCCTGCCTGCTTGTTTGTCTTCGCCCGGAAGAAAACCGCGCCCGAGGACCGGCTTTACACCTAGAAGTGAGAAATAGTTGGCCGTGACCATACGCGCCATGATCAGGCGGCTCTCGCCGGATCGCGTCCAGCTCACCTGGTCGGGATCGCTGCTGTACGCCAGAAGACCCGAAAGAACGGTATTGTGCTGCCGGAAATACAGATAGTCCGGGTAGGAAAATTGCATAGACTGGCCGCTCGGCATCCGGTTCCAGATGGAAACCAGCCGGCCTGGGTTCTCAATGCCTGAAGGCGGACGCAAGAGAAGCGCATTGATAAAGCTGAAAATTGTCGAATTCGCGCCGATGCCCAGCGCCAGCGTGATCACTGCGACGGCGGTGAAGCCGGGATTGCGGCGAAGCTGGCGCAGACCGAAGCGCACATCCTGAAGAAACGTTTCAAGCCAGTTCCAGCCCCACATATCGCGGCTCTCCTCTCTCAGGGCAAGCCTGTTGCCGAAACGCCGTTTGGCGGTGTAATGCGCCTCCTCCGGCGAAAGGCCGCGCTCAACCTCTTCCTGCTCGCGCAATTCCTGGTGCAGGCGCATCTCTTCTTCCAGATCGGCATCGAATTGCCGACGATGAACCAGCGCTAGGAATCTTCTGCCAAGCTCCGCCAGCATAGTCGTCATTTTGGTCCTCCGAGGTAATGGCTTTTCCCTGAATTCGCGCACAAGCCGCGGACCTTCAAAAACGAAGGTCCGCGCTACCGTCGCCGTGGGTTTTTCATGTTGGTAGCGCAGACCCGCGCTGTTTGCGGGTCTGCGGCTTTTCCCCCGAAATTCCGGACAAGTCGCGGACCCTCAAAGGCGCGAAGGTCCGCGCTACATTGCTTTTCAGATTCAAATCCCACGACGAATTGGCCAAAGAAATTCGTCGTGGCTACCGCTACCACTACCACGAAACACTGACCACTGTTCATTCGTATCTCAGCGTCACCATTGGGTCTAGCCGAGACGCGCGGCGCGCGGGCACGAAGCTGGCAGCAAGGCCAATCGCGGCCAGGATAATTACCGCAAGAGCGAGAGTGAGCGGGTCGTGTGGTTTGAGTCCGAACAGCAGCGAGCCCGCCGCTTTGCCGCCCGCGAGCGCCAAGCCCGCGCCAATCGCTATCCCGATCCCTATCAGCACTGCGACTTCGCCCAAGATCAGCCGAATGATGCCGGAGGGATGCGCGCCCAGCGCCATCCGGATTCCGATTTCGTTCGTGCGCTGCGCAACCGTGTAAGAAATTACGCCGTAGAGTCCAATCGCGGCCAGCAGCACGGCGAGCCCGCCGAAGAATCCGCAAAGCGTCGCCATCAATTCATCCTGAACCAGGGAATCGCGAAGCTGCGTTCGCAGCACTTTAAACTGGACATCGACTTCCGGGTTGACACCGGCAATCGCGTTTTTGACACCGTTGGCCAGGCTCGCCGTGCTCACCCGCGAGCGAATCAGAAATGTGACCCCTACGCCCGGGTGTTCGTCTTGGGTGAGCGACCAATACATCACTGGCACAAACGGCTCGTGCATGTCGTTGTAAACCGAGTTCTCGACGACTCCGACGACGCTATAGCACGGCTTCGGCATCCCCGGCGGCGCATCCAGGCGAAACTGTTGGCCAATGGGATTTTTCAACCCGGAGAGGAACTTCTTCACGAACACCTGATTGACGATGGCTACCTTGGGCGATTTGGCCGAGTCATCCCCATTGAAATCCCGGCCGGCAAGAATGGGAATTTCCATGGTGTGGAAGTACCCAGGGCTGATGTGCTCCTCCCAAGACTGGCCCCCGGTGATATCGTTTTCGGCGAGGATGCTATCGTTCGACGAGTTGCCATTCACTGGAGAACGGTTCGAAGCTGCCGCGGCGGCTACGCCCGGAACGGCGCGGACGCGGTCGAGCAAGTCGCGAACGAATGGATTCCGGCGAGCTTCGGGCAGATTGAGGCGCGGGAAAGCGATATTCGCGACTAGCACTCCGTTCTGGTGGAATCCCAGAGGGCGGGTCATCAGATTTTCGAAGCTGCGGGCGAAGAGCAACGCTCCGGCGAGCAGCACCAGCGAAAGCGCCACCTGCGCCGCCACGAGCACGCGCTGCAGCCGAAAACGCTCGCGCGCGGAAGTCATTCCCCGTCCCGCGGTTTTCAGGATCGAGCCGGGTGGCACGCTTCCGGAGCGCAAGGCAGGTGTCAGGCCAAAGAGAATAGTAGTCAGGATTGCCAGGCCCGCCACAAATCCGAGGACGCGCCAGTCTGTGGGCATATCGAGAAAAACGGGGTTATTAGGCGTGCTGATGAACGCGACGAGAGACCGGCTGAGAATGGCGGCCAGTACGCCTCCACACACCGCGCCGGCAAAGGCGAGCAATGCGCTCTCAGAAAGCAATTGCCGAATGAGTCGCCCGCGCGAGGCGCCCAGGGCAACCCGCACGGCGATTTCTCGCCCGCGCCTACTCCCGCGCGCCAGCATCAAGTTAGCGAGATTGGCGCAGGCAATCAAAAGAACCAGCCCGGAAAGGCCCAGGAGCAGCCAGAGCGAGGTCGAACTACTCTGCCGCAAGTTTGAAAAGCCATTGGCGGCGGGCAGCGCTTCGAGCTTGTAAGCAAGGTAATGCTTGACGTGGTCGGGGTCGTATTGCGGCGGAACCGTTTCATGGAGCGCAGCGGGAGCGATCGCCGCAAGCTGCGCCGTGGTGCGCGCCAGCGACCAGCCGGGCTTCAGCCGTCCTATCATCGCCAGCCACCAGTCGCGGCGGGCATCCGGGCTCGTGATCCGGCTGTACTCGCCGTAGACGATGGCATCCGCGCAGACCGGAACTGCCAAGTCGAACTGGTCACCGACCGAGACACCGTAAAAACCGGGCGGCGTGACGCCCACGATGGGAAACGGGTGACCATTGAGCGTGAGCGTCTTCCCGATCGCCGAAGCGGCGCCGCCGTATCGCCGTTGCCAGAAGGCATAGCTCAGGTCCACGCCGCCCGCGCAGCCGGGCTGGTTATCACTCGGCGAAATCAGCCGGCCAAGAAATGGGTTCACGCCAAGGACGGTGAAGAAGTCGCCGCTGACCCAGATGGTCTGTGCAATATCCATTTCGCCGCCGGTAGCCAGATTTGTCTGGTCGCCACTCCAAACGGCGATGGACGAAAACCCCTGCTGCCGCTGCCGAACTTGTTGCCAGAGGGGATAAGTGAATTCGGCATACGGACCGTTGAAGTTCCCTTGCACCCAGAGATCTCTCTTCAGGTGGACGATCGCCAGGCTTTGAGGATCTTTCACGGGCAAAGTTCGCAGCCGGACCGCGTCGACGAGCTGGAAAATGGCGGCATTCGCCCCGATACCGAGGGCCAGCGTGACAATGGCGACTGCCGTGAAGCCGGGATTGCGGCGCAACTGGCGCAGACCGTAGCGAATGTCTTGCAGGAGATTTTCAAGCGAGTTCCAGCCCCACATGTCGCGGCTCTCCTCTCTCAACACAAGCTTGTTACCAAAATGCCGCTGCGCGGAGTAGCGCGCTTCCTCCGGCGAAACGCCGCGCTCCTCCTGTTCCTGCTCCCGCAGCTCCTGATGCAGCCGCATCTCTTCTTCGAGGTCAGCATGGAATTGCCTGCGGTGAAACAGCGCCTTTAGTCTTCTGCCAAGCTCGGCCAATTTATTCATCCTTTCGGTCCTCAGAGGTAGCCACGGCGAACGCTTTTTCTCGCCGTGGGCTTTTCATGTCGGTAGCGCAGACCCGCGCCGTTTGCGGGCCTGCGGCTTTTCAACCCCTCACCCGCCTGCGGGCAGGAGCCCTTCGGTGGGCGCAGGCCCGGCCCGTGCCGGCTGGAGAAAGCGCCGACTGCCTCACCCACCGCTTTGCGGTCCCCCCTCTCCCGCAAGCGGGAGAGGGCTGGGGTGAGGGTGGGGAGAGGGCAACGGCTTCCCGCGGATTTGGTTGCGGCCGTCAGGTCGCGCTGCTCTACCCTCGCTTTTCACTTGAAACCGCGGACAAGCCGCGGACCTTCAAAAACGAAGGTCCGCGCTACCCGAAGAGCCCACGGCGAGAGAAAGCGCTCGCCGTGGCTACCACAAACCACGAAACACCGACCACGGCTTTTAACAGGTTGCGGAAAAACTCTCCTGAGAGCCCCGAATGGTGCTCGTCAAGATTTGTAAGTTATTGATTCGCCGTTCGAGCGACCGCCGTTTTCGGCCGATCCTGGCTCCGAAAAGCCGTTTTTCCGCAGCCTGTTTTAAGCCGTCTGAATTGCCCGCGTAATAGCCGCGACGACCCGGTTGAATTCAAACACTTCAACTTCTAACTGCTTGCGGCCCAGCGGCGTAAGCCGGTAGTAGCGCGCCCGGCGATTTCCTGCCGTCACGCCCCACTTTGCTTTGACCCAGCCTTTGATCAGCATGCGTTGAAGCGCGGGATAGAGCGAGCCTTCCTCGACTTGCAGAACCTCGTCGGATACCTGCTCAATCCAACTGGCAATCTCAAAGCCGTGCAATTCCCCGCTCCGAGCCAGAGCCTTTAAGATCAGCAGATAGAGTGTTCCGGGCGGGATCTCATCTCGATGCATTCCATGGCCTCCTTGACCTAGTTAGACTATGCCATCGACCAAAGGTTAGCACCGCAATGAATGTTTTTCAACTCGTTTTCTGACTCGTTTTCTGACGCACCTTTTGACCCGATCTTACATTGAAACCCATTCTGCTTTGCCGTTGACGCGCCTCCTGGCTTGCGGGATCACGGCAATGCCGAGCGGAACCCAAGCACAAAAGGTGAGCGGGCCGCTTTTACAGGCAGACGGATCGGATCGAACCCGCAGCGTCAGAGCGTCCAGCAGCTCCCGGCGGCTTGCGGCGAGAATGGCAGAATCATGATCAGCGCGGCTGAAGCGGATGAGGTGAAGGATTCGGACCCACCGGTCTTGCGGTGGCAGGAGAAATAACGGCTTGATCGGGTGGTGCGCACGTTTTATTTTTCTTTGCTGGTGAAGCGTTGCCGAGAGAAACGTCACACGTACGCCGCCTCGCCGCCGGCGCACCACGGCGTAACGCGACACCTCGATTCCCAGGAAGCCCGGCCCCGCAGACAGCGAGAGCACGGCTGAACCGTTGCGAGCAGACCCAGGCTTCGTGCTCCCCTGGCCCGATTCGCTCGCCGGAGCGGGTGAGGTTTTCACCACATAACTTTCTGATTTGTATTTGAGGATGGGAGTGACCACGCGCACGCGCCAGCCGGCCTGGAGGTCGATCCAGTACGGCGAAGCAGACGGCGGTGCGGGGCCGCCTGGCGGAGTAACACGGGGATGGGCGCAACTCAGGGAAAAGGCTGCCACCACCACGCATACCGCAAGGGTCGCCAGCCCGCGAACTTGCCTAATTAACCCGGCCATAGCGGTTTGACTCTGTGAGCCGGTTGAAATAGCGGAGCACAGGAGCCTTTCGGTGGGCTGAAAGCCAATGCTGTTCACTTAAGGCCAAAAGGGGCTCCGGCCAAGCGCTTTGTATCAGGGCACGACTTGAGTCGTGCCGAAGCGTAGCTTCTGGGATGGCAGCTTTAGCCGCTGCTGCACAGGGGCTAAAGCCCTGCATGTGTGGGTGCCTCTTTGCGGCACGACTCAAGTCGTGCCCTGATACAAGACGGGGCGCCCATCTAGATTATCTGAACAGTATTGGGTTGAAACCCCGCCCTTCTGCGGACGCCAACTGCTTCATGAAAAATCCAGGCTAATGCATCCTGAAAGTGACTTCGATGTGGACCCTGACCGGGACCGGCTTGCCTTTGCGCAGCGCAGGCTTGAATTTCCAGGTTGGAAGAGTTTTGATGGCGGATTCGTCCAAGCCGTGCCCGAGCGGCTTCGAAATTTCCCTGATGCCGTAAGCCCTTCCTTTTGCATCCACCACCATCGAGAAGATAGCCGTCCCGATCAGGTGAGCCTTCTCCGCCTGAGGCGTATAGGCAGGCTCTGGGGAGTAGACGATGCGCGGAGGTGTAACGTCTTTCCCAACCTTGTAGAGTTTGCCCCCCGTTGGAGAGCTGTCGTTCTGAAAGGCGCTAGCGGTTCCGGGAAGACTGCCGGAAGACGGTTGGCCGGCAGACGATGCGACTGCCGGAGAGTTCAAAGGAAACGACCGCACGGCAGCCTCTCCCGCCAGGAAGAGAATCGTGACCGCCGCAAGGAGCGAAGCGATGAGTCTGGATTGCGACATCTTAACCTCCTTTACGATCAAAGCCACTCGTTGGACGAGATGGCTTTCTGTCAAGAAGAGCGGGGCAGGGACGCTTTCGAATTTCTGCTGCGACATCGCGAGCAAGGCGCCCAGATAGGCGTGGCGCGAGGACGTGAGGCGGATGACCTCTTTATCCACCGTCTGCTCCCGGCTCAACCGGATGCTTTTGACGATCCACCAGACCGCAGGATGGAACCATAGAACCGTGAGGATGAGTTCTTCCGCCAGGTTCCAGCCCCAGTCGCGGCGCGCCACGTGCAGAAATTCATGGCAGGCAATGGCCTTCTGCTGCGCAGGAGGCAAATCGAAGAATCGCTGCGGGAACAATACCGCAGGCGAAAATATGCCGCAGGTCGCAGGCGAGAAAATCTCCGTTGAACGGTAAACCGCGGACCGGACGCCAGCTAAGGTTTGGGCGTCCAGTAGCGGAGCAGTCTCGGGCGAGACCGGTTGGGCGCGTTGACGGTATCTCCGCAATCTTACCAGGCCCAGCGCGGTCGAGAGCAGCCGCAACAGAATGCCGCCGGCCAGGATGCCGAGGACTATTTCCGCCCAGGGCCATCGGAGCGGAGAGACGGGCTGGGCGGCGATGCTGATTCGGCTGAGAGCCGTCCACCCCTCCACGGGAGCATGCTCGGGCCTCCAAGGCTCGATGCCGGGCAGAATCAGGCAGGCCGCAAGCAGCACCTGCTGATAGGCCAAGCGCAGGTTCGGAACGGAGAAATTGAGCAACCGCAGCAATAAGCCGCCGGTGACAACGAGAATAGCCACTTGTAAGCTGTATGCTGTGAGATCCTGAAACCAGAGTGGTTGATGGAGGATCATGGCTTCTCCTGGACGGTGCGGGCCAACCTGGCAATTTTCTCGACGTCTTTGGGAGATAAGTGCTCGTCCTTGACTAACTGCACCAACAGCGGCTCCGCCGACCCGTCAAAGACACGGTTCACAAAATCTTGCACCATGCCCTTGATGACCTGGCTCTTGGGCCGCGCGGCATAGTAAACATAGGCGCGGTCCGCCGCTTTCTTTCGGAGATATCCTTTGCCTTCGAGGATTTTCATGACCGTCATAACCGTGGTGTAGGCAACCTTGCGGCGCGCGAGCAGCGTCTCGTAGACGTCGCGGACGGTCGCACTGCCGCGCTCCCATACAATCTTCATGATCTCGAGTTCCGGGCTCGTCAGGGTGCTGCTCTTCGATCTCATACTATATGTATAGTACTATTTTTATGGTGTGTCAAGTAGCGCCGGGCTTCAGCCCGGCAGGTGCCGACCTAAAGGTCGGCGCTACGCAGCTTATTGCGCTTAGCCTGTCATCCTGAGCCCTTCGCTTGTCATTCTGAGCGAAGCGAAGAATCCCAGTATTTCGCTCACGGTAAACTCCGCAAAGCATCCCTGTATTTGTGAAATCAGGGAAATACAGAGATCCTTCGTCGTCCCGCTCGGCGGGACTCCTCAGGATGACAGTTCCGAGAGTATTTCCGTAATCCTCAGTTTCGGGCGCGTAGAGGCGGCTTTATGCCGCCATTCCGTTGGCGGGGTAAACCCGCCGCTACAATTGAGTCCGAAACTGAGGATTGCGAATTTCCCAAGAAATCATGGCGTGATTCGGATCAACCTGGTATAAAATGTCTGCTGCTTTTGAGGAGGTTAAAAGATGACGATGACGCGGCGGACATTTTTTGGGAGAGCAGCCGTGGGCATTTCCGCGGGAGCGGCAGCCGCCGCGCCGGAGACTTGGGGTGCCGGGCGGATGGCCTGGCCGAAACCTATCGGGCTCGAGATGTATACCGTGCGCGATCAGTTCGCACAGGACCCGGCAGGCACGCTGAAAAGAGTGGGCGCCACCGGCTATCGCGAAGTGGAACTCGGGGCGACCGAGATTCCGGCCGCAAGGCTGAAGGGCTACCTGAGCGCCGCCCATCTGACCGCGCCCAGCACTTACATTGACGTACCCACGGACGCCGGGAGTTGGAAGGCGACGTTAAGCCGCCTTCATCCTTACGGCTTCCGCTACGTCGTGGTGGGCGACAACCCGCAGCTTGATGCCGAAGCATGGATTCGGAGGGCCGCCTTGTTCAATGAATGCGGACGCCTGGCGCGGGGCGCCGGGATGCAGTTCTGCTACCACGCTCATTTCCACGAGTTCGCGCCCTTAGGAAACACTTGCGGCTACGACATCATGCTGACGCGCTGCCACCCCGAATTTCTTAAAATGGAGATGGACATTTTCTGGGCGACCTATGCGGGCCAGGATCCGATTGCCTATTTTCAGAAATATCCCGGGCGCTTTCCCCTGCTTCACATCAAGGACCTGAAGCCAGGCTTTCCCTCCAGCACTAAGGACTTCCCTTACGATACCGGCCCCAATCCATTCGCTCCCGCCGGCCAGGGCCGCATCGATTGGGTGAAGGTCTTCGCTCACGCGCGCCTGGCCGGCGCCCGGCACATCTTCGTCGAGCAGGACCGTTGCGATACCAGCCCGTTCGTGGCCATTAGGACCAGCTTCAACTATTTGAGGAATCTCCGGCTGAGCTGAACGCAGCAAACGATGAACCGACTCACCCGGCGACAGTTCTTGGCCTCGACCGCTGTTCCAGCTCTTAACCTGCCGGGCACTGGCTCCCATCACGCCAGCGGCCTGTTTTCCTCCCAGCCGGCCGGACTCGCTCCCGAGCCGCTGCGCGGGCTTACCGTGGATGCCGCCCGCCTGCCGGAGAAGCTGGCCTATTACCAGCGCCTCATCGATTTCTGTCGTGACTGGAAGCTGAACGCCCTGCTCTTCCGCCTCACGGACGATCAGGGCTCAATGCTGCGCTTCCGAAGCCATCCGGAACTTATCACTCACCCTCACGCGCTCACCCCGCACGAGGCTCGCGGCCTTGCACGATATGGTGAAAAGCGGGGCGTTAGCGTTATCCCGGAAATCGAATCGTTCGGGCACTCGCGGTACATTACGGGGACGCCCAGGTACGCACATCTCGCGGACCGCGAGCCAGGCGGGCGCCGGGAGTTTGTTGGGCTCTGTCCGGTAGATCCTGAAACTCTCTCCCTGATCGGAGACCTCTATCGCGAAGTGGCCTCGATCTTCCCTTCCCCCTATCTCCATGGAGGTTGCGATGAGGTGAACTGGGGTGGGTCAGAGCTTTCGCTCCGCGCCCTCAGGACCAAGAGCCGCGCGCAAATCTGGGCCGAGTACCTGAACTCGCTTGACGCGGTATGCCGGGGTTTGGGCAAAGAGCTGATCGTTTGGGGCGACTTCGTGGTGCATAAAGAGCCCGGCATCCTCCCTCGCCTTTCGAAGCGCATTATCGTGATGGACTGGCAATACTACGTCACTCGCCCGCAACCGCTCGCCCGCGTGGCCCAACAGGTGGCAGACAATGGGCTGCGCGCGATTGGAGCGCCGGCGATCATCTCCTGCGCGTGGGGGCCGCGGGCAGGCGAGCTGCAGTTGCGCAATATCGACGCCTATGCTGACGCGTACCGCAGCCTTCGCACCAACCGCTCGCTGGGAGTGATTGTCACCAACTGGATTCCGAGCCGCTACTTGCAGCGGTCGCTCTGGGACACCTTTGCCTATGCGGCCACAGCCCTGAATCTTGGGAGCGCCGTCGCCCGGCAAAGCGCGTTCCGCAGCTTCGTCGAAAGATTTTACGGAGCGCCCTGGAATCGCGGCTGGCAGAAGACTTTCGACATGTATTACCGGATCACGCCCAGCCGGCGCTCCTGCGCGCCTCAATGGCCGGGCCCGCGCTTGCCCATTCCGTGGGCGAGTGAAGCGGAGCTGCGCGGCGTTCTCCGTTCGGGCGCAGTGGAAGTGCCACCTTTCGCCGAGCTGCGATCCCGCTTGGCTTCTCTCCAGTCTCGGGTGCAGTCTAATAAGCTGGATTGTGCGGCGCTGGCGCTTTCCATCGAGTATCTCGAGCACGCTTATTGGCGTGATTCGGTCTTGCGAGAAGCTCCGAAAGCGCGGCCGGGGAGCGCCGCCGGCCTGATGCGAGACATCGCCGGTCGCGACCAACGCCTGGTCGAGAAGCTGGATGCACAGTGGGATTTGGGACGGTTTGCCGATTCGACCGCCAGAGTCGAGCCGGTGATTGACCTCGGACCTGCTGATCAACTGCTTTTCCGGATGCGGCAGGCGGCGAAGTTCTCCGCGAAACTCGCTGCCGATGGCGGCGAGTTTCGCGGCATACTTCGGCAGCACTCAGCAGGGTAGTCTTGTTCCGGCCCCGACGGGGCCGCGCCGTGAATAGCCGTAGGTGAAACCTACGGCTATTCACCGTGTTGCCCTCTGGGGAACTGGCAGGTCGAGAGTCGGGTAGCGCGGACCAGTACTTTTCAGGTCCGCGGCTCGTCTGTCGGGTCAGCGAAAAGCCGCAGACCGAAATGCGCGGTCTGCGCTACCAGCTCAGGCTTCCCGCAGGTTTGGTTGCGGCTTGGCCGCGGTGCGCTACCTCGCCGCCTTCTTACCTTCCCACGCCCCCTTTTCACCGTCGGTGGTGTTCCAGGTCCCCTTCAGCTCACCGTCTGCGTACTTAGCTGTGAGGTGGTACTGCGTGTCCCCGCCGTCGATTTCTATTTCGAGCGTACTATTTTTAAAACTAGCGGACGTAATGTCCGCATCCCCGAGGGGAGATGAGACAGAGCCAGAAACATCAGCTCCGGTTTGTTGCAACTCCAGTGTGAAAGCCATGCTCCCCTGCGACCCGCCGTGGGACGTGCACTGCCAGGTTCCGGTGAGAGGCGCGGCCTTTGGCGCCGCCGCGGCTGCCTGGCGCGGAGCGCCGAAGCAAGCCAAGCCGAGGCAAATGGCGAGAAACGCGAGTGTTCGCTTCATATTGATCTCCTAAGGCGTAGAGGTTGGAGAGACATCCGAAATAGATTCTCACCGGTTGCGCCTCGCGCGTCAAGACCGGCGAGTCCTTGTCCCCTCACCCGGCCCGCGCCGGCTGGAGAAAGCGCCGGCCGCGGTCCACCCTCTCCCTCAGGAGAGGGAAAAAGCTGCGATCCTTACTTTATCGCCTTCGTAGCGAAGACACGCCCTCATCGACCTCTTTGGGGTGAGGGCCGGGGGGACGGCGCAATCCTGACCAGCGCTAAAACCAGAAATGCCAGGTGGCATCGACAAGGGCATGGGTGAAGGCACACGCCGGGAGGCGGCGGCGATCGCGATAGGCGTTGCCATAAAACAGGCCGGCCAGTGCAGCCATAATCCCATACCGCCAATTGGGCACAGGCGGATGGTGCAGGTGCGACAGGCCAAAAATGACCGACGCGATGATCAGCGCGTAGGCGCCCTTCCGCTCGTGATGAATGCTCTTCTCCAGGAAATTCTGGAGAATTCCACGAAAAAGAAATTCCTCGGGGATGGCGATCATGACGTAGATACCAACGAACTGAACCGCGAAGCTCAAGGGTGAAACGCCGTGCGCATGAAAGCGAATGAAACGGAGCGCATAGCCGGCCGGAATTCCAACGATCACGAAACCGGCGAAATTCGCGGCGCCAGCCGCAAGATCCTTGCCGCGCGGGATCAGCCGGTAGCCTGCATCCTGCAAATTACGCACGGCGAGAAACGCGTAGCCTCCGGCGCATACCGAATAGAGCGGCCGGAAAAGAGGCACGCCGCCCGGAGCGTGCCAGATTCCACCCAGCCAACCTGATGCTACCGGTACAGCCAGCACGGCCATGGCCACAAAGTCTCGCCAACCAGCCCGCGATGCGGTGCGCAGGCGGTCCGGGAGCAGCAAGAGCGTGGGCGCCAGAATGTAAGCGAGCAGCTTCAAAAAGCCAGACTCCGTCAATCTGTTAGCGGGAACTGCATATGTGAAGTAAGGAATGAGGAGGAGAAGCGGTAGTATGAGAGCCTTCCAAATCGATTGAGTTGCAGCACGCCGCATCCAACGGACAACCCGGGAGTCGGTGAGGCTGACGAACGCGCCAAGGCTGAGAGACAGCGAGAGAAAGAAGGCGAAAAACGGCGCCACGGGAGCGGCTGGCGTTTCCAGCCGCATGGCGATCTCCGCGATGCCGGCAAGCAGAACCAGCCCAATGATAGCCCAGGCAAGTTTTTTCTTAGCCAATCGCTCTGTCATTTTCGAGGGGGTAGTACAGACTCTCGCTTTACAGAGAGTCTGCGGCTTTTCATGCGGAATTCGCGGACAAGCCGCAGAGTTTCCAGATACAGGAAACTCTGCGCTACCGTGCTCTCACGGCCCGCCCGGTAATCTCGCGGTCAAACAGCGCACGCGCGCCAGCTTCTTCGAAATCAGCGTTGTCGAATCGTCGATCAGAGGAGGTGTGGACGTTGCCGCCGTACAAAATTATCCTTCCGCTTCAATCAGGCAATCTCTTGGTCCGTAGCCAGCGGCGCGCCGCCACAAGCGACCACATCGCTTCCAGAACTCCGAACGGCCACGCACCTTGGAGGAACCCGTAGACCGATCCCAGGCAGCATGCCATGGCAAAGGCCAGAATGAACCAATGGCTGCGATTCTCTAGTGCGTAGCAGACCAGCATTGCCGTTACCGCAATGAGGCCGAAAACCGTAAGAGCGTTCAATTAGGCTCCCAAACTCCCTCACCGTTTAAGCGGGACCAGGTGCGCGATGTATCAGTCGTCATGTCGCTCCGCGACACCCGCGAAGCATGAAAAGAACCCCTGCCCTCGCCCCCCCTTGGGGGAGAGGGTGGCGCGCAGCGCCGGGTGAGGGGGTCTGGGCCGAACATTTCGGAACAGGAGACTAATTCTCGAGATTATCTGAAGCCAAGTCCAGATTCGTTAGAGGAATCATGCGAACGTTCCCGAACTTCTTCAAGCTATTCTTTAGCTTTTCAAGATTGCCTACCAGGACGATGCTCGCGTCGCTAGGGCTCAAATAGCGCCGGGCGGCGTCGCGCGCTTGAGCTAAAGTAACACTTTTAATCTGTTGCGGGAACTGGCTCCAATAGTTGAGTGGCAGATTATAGACCAGGAGTTCCGCCATGCGAGCTGCGACATCCTCCGAAGTTTCGAAATTGAGCGCCATGTGTCCGACAAGGTAATTCTGAGCGTTTTCGACGTCCCAGGCGCCGAGGGCACGGCTGCGGAGCCGCCTCATCTGATCAAGAACGATTTGAAGGGCCGTGACGGTTTCATCCGTTCGCGTGGAGGTTTTTAGCTCCCAAATTCCGGAGCTACGGTAACAGTCGAGATCGCTTGATGCGCCATAAACCAGACCTCGCTCGGTTCGCAAGGCGCTGAACAGCAGGTTCTCAGCCGGGCCACCCAGCACCTGGTTCGCAACGGTGAGCGCCGCGAAATCCGCGCTGGCGCGGTCGACAGCCCGATCGCCGACGCGAATCACCGTCTGGACCGCGTTGGGGTCGTCAACGGCCACTATGCGGCCTCCCAGCGCCGCCGCCGCGCCAAGCGGCAGCGGGGGAGCAGCCTCCCTGCGCCTCCAATGTCCGAAATATTTCTGAGCCAAAGCAAAAGCGGCGGGTGCGGACGTATCACCGGCCATGACCAGAACGGAGTTAGAAGACTGATAGTAGCGGGAGTGGAACCGCTCGAGGTCGCGAGGAGTGATGCGCTGGATGGATTGAGCCACGCCATCGGCGGGGTGGCTATAGGGCGTTCCCGCAAACGCTACTCTTTCAAAGGCCGTGTCGGCAATATACTCCGGATCCTGCCTCAGCACGTCGAGGGCGGAAAGGGTCTGCTTGCGGATGCGCTCGACCTCCGCAGATTTAAACGCTGGATGGATGGCGATATCCGACAGAAGCCCCACCGCACGTTCCGCATTATCGCTCAATACGGTGATCGTGATGTAGGAATCGTCCCACTCCGCGCCCGTGTCAATCGTGCCGCCCGCATCGTCGATGGCGGCGGCAATCTGCATGGCGCTCCGGGTTTTGGTCCCTTCGTCGAGCAGGGCGGCAGCGAGCTGCGCGGTGCCAGGGAGGCTCGGAGGGTCAGCCTCGGAACCCGTCTTGACCACGAAATCCAGCGTGAGGACGGGAAGGGTGTGGCGCTCAAGCACAAGAACGGTAAGACCGTTAGGAAGAGTGAGACTGGCCGGCACGGGCAGGCTCACCGGCTCAGGCGGCGGAACGGCAGGCGGAAACTGACGCGCTGGTGAAGACCGCGCGGTCTGCACGCACGCGAGCGCCAAACAGAGTGCGATCGTGGTTTTCCGCATTCTTGATTTCAGGCAACGCGCCCTGCTGCACCCCCGCTTCTGTATTGTTCAGAACGAAAAAGTTAGCGAGAGCTGGACGTAGCGCGGGCTGGCCCATTCCGTTGTTTACTGTGAAGTAGAACTACGCTGCGCTGTCCAGTTCATGGTGAAGCGGCTGTTGCCAGCCGTGCCTTTCATCGAGTCGCCATGCACCTTCCCGTTATACGTCATCGTCATTGTGCCGCGCGGGCCTTGACGTGTAACCGTGAAGCTGATCTTGTGGCCATCCACGGAACCCCGGAACGGAGTGCTTCCACGGCGGCCTTGGATGGTTCCCTTGATCTTATGACCATTCTGCTGAATGGTCATAGTCTGATTAAATGCTCCCCTTCGTGTCTGGACGGTGATGTTCCAGTTTCCGCCGACCGCAGCGGACTGCGCGGCTGCAACTGCCGCTCCAACCCATAATGCCAATGCTGATGCGAATACTACCAAGCCGCCTCTTCTCATCATGATTCGTCTCCTTTTCACGCTAGTGTAGCGTCCGACATAAATTCTGACAATCGTTGTCTCCGAGTCCCGCACGGTCACGTCAAAGTCCGGAAGGAGTAGTTGTAGCGCAGCGCGGCCTCGCGGCCGCAATCAAACCAGCGCGAAGCCCTTGCCCTCTCCCTCGGGAGAGGGTGGCTCGTGGTCGGCGCTTTTTCCAGCCGGCGCGAGCCGGGCCTGCGCCCACCGAAGGTCGCTTACGCTCCGAAGCTTCAGCGACGGAGCGGCTCCTGCCCGCAGGCGGGTGAGGGGGTTCTGCCAAAATTTCAGGGCTCGGATCAATATGATGCTAACCGAAAAAATTGACAAAGATATTATCGGCGCAATGAAGAGTCAGGAAGCCGTGAAGCTCGGAGTCCTGCGA
>JASHOS010000182.1 GCA_030040995.1 Terriglobia bacterium
AATTGAGACATCGTCCGCTCATTCGAGATTTCCGCGACGTGGCGATCCGGCCGGAAGGCGACCTTTTGAAAGTTGTCATATCGTCCTACGCCTGACGACGACCTGGAAAGATTCCGCAAATAACCGAAGGTGATGTAGGGGGACGGCTTGCCGTCCCCTTGATCGGAGCCCCGAAAAATAACGAGGGTAGGGCAAGCGCTACCCCTACGCTGCTCACCTCCACGGCAGAGGGCAACTGCCGACGGAGCAGCTTCACGCCACCCGGAGAAAATTGAGAGCTGACTTGACGGCTAAGAGCGGATCATTTGCAAACGCGCTGACTTCGTAGGGGCAGCCGATCTTGCATCCCTTGCAGAAATCCCACAACGTCTCTTCCTGGGCAATAAGGCCGCGCGCCTCTTCGGAAGCGAAGATATCCCGCAGCGGGGCCTGCGACGAATACAAGGTCTTGAAAGCGCATGGCAGGTGAATGGAGCCATCCGGCTTCATGGAAACGAGCTTGGAAGGATGCCGGCAGGGAAAGCCCGGGCCGAAACCACCGTTGCGGTAAAACGTGTAATAGTGGGCGTAGAACCGGACATTCTTGGGGAAGGCCACGCGGAGTTGATGCAACGACCTTTCCACCCGGTCAATCTCTTCGCCGTGCAGCTCCGCGTCCGGCAAAAGATCGCCACCTCGCATCACGTTATGGACGGCCTCGGGGTGCAGCACGAGGTTGCGCTGACGACAGAATTCTGCCAGCTCAGGCAAATCGTCGAGGTTCTCCAGATTGACGGCTGCATTGACCTGGGTAGTGAACGGCTTGCGCTTGGTGAGAACGTAATCGAGGTTCTCGATGATCTTGGCGAGGCCGTCCACGCCTCTCCGCTTGGCAAAGCGGCTGGGATTCAACGAATCAATTGAAACCTCGAGCATATCGAGACGGGCCACGCCGTCGGCGTATTTCCTGATGAGCAGCCCGTTGGATGGCATGGAGGTCCACATTCCCTTGCCGGAAGCATAGGCGATGTAGTCCACCGTGTTGCGGTTCAACAGAGGTTCTCCTCCGGAAAAGCTGAGCGCGAAAATCCCCATCTCGCAGAACTCGTCGATGCGCTGGAAGATTCGTTCCCGCGTGGCGCGGCTCTGCAGATCATTGAACTTGCCTTCCTCCCCGAAAATACAATACTCGCAGAACATATTGCACATCAGCGTGGTTTCAAACATCACCATGTAGGGAGACTTAAAACCAGAGAGTGCGTGCTTGATGGCGGACTTTACTGTGTAGGCGTATTTCATAAATCCTCAGAAACTGCCTTGAAAATTTCAGCCGGGTCGCCCTCACCCGTCTGCGGGCAGAAGCCGCTCCGTCGCTGAAGCTCTGGAGCGTAAGCGACCTTCGGCGGGCGCAGGCCCGGCTCGCGTCCTCACCCCCCGCTTCGCGGCATAGGCGTTAGATTAAGGCTCCGGAGGAGCAAGGTTGCCCGAAGGGCAACACCGTGACTAGCCGTAGGTGCAACCTACGGACAATGAGGCCCCAAATTAAACCAACCCCGAAGGGGTTGACTACCCACGTGGTCATGATGACGACGGGCGCAGGACAGTCGTGCCCAGGTCAACCCTTCCAGGGTTGTTTTTCTGTGGTCACCTGGTTTCCGTAGGTTGCACCTACGGCTAGTCATCGTCCAGCCCCTTTCGGGGCTTGCGAGAAGCACTGCAACAAGTTCGTTCAATGCGTACCAATCGCTCACCGAAAGCCTTAACCTAGCGCCTATGCCGCTTCGCGGTCCCTCCTCTCCCGCAAGCGGAAGAGGGCTGGCTTCTTCCTTTTCAGAGGGGCAGTTTGAATCTCTCAACCATCCGATAAAGGGTTCGGCGGTTGATGCCCAAAATTCCCGCCGCTCTGGCTTTATTATCGCCGGTGACCTTGAGAACATGGAGCAAGTACCGCTTGGCCAGCTCATCGAGCGACGGCAGATCGGCGTGGAGATCCTTCAGCCGCTGGCCGTCGCGGCACGGGCCCCTGAGCTTAGCCGGCAATTCCTCGGGCATAATCACGCCGGAGCGGTTCAATGCGGCCGCCGCCTCGATCGCGTTCTCAAGCTCACGAACGTTGCCCGGCCAATCGTAGCTCAACAGAGCCGAAAGGGCTTGGCTGGAGACCGAATACATCTGTTCGCGCTCGCGTCCCACACGCTTGAGAAAATATTCGACCAGCAGCGGTATATCTTCGGTCCGCTCCCGCAAAGGCGGAAGGTTGATTTCCACGACACGAAGCCGGTAGTAGAGATCAGCCCTGAACTTCCCTTCCTCCACGAGCTGGCCCAGAACCCGGTTGCTGGCAGCAAGAAAGCGCAAGTCGATTTTCATCACCTGATTGCTGCCAATCCTCCGCACCTCCTGCTCTTCAATCGTCCTCAGCAGCTTCACCTGAAGGGCCGGACTCATTTCCGAGACCTCATCGAGAAACACGGTACCGCCGCTTGTTTCTTCCAGGATGCCCCGCTTGTTCTCGATGGCGCCGGTAAAGGATCCGCGAACGTGACCGAACAACTCCGTCTCAAGCAGCGATTCGGCCAGCGCTCCGCAGTTCACCGCAAAGAAACGCTGGCTGGCGCGCTTGCCGTTGTGATGAATCGCTTTTGCGACCAGCTCTTTGCCAGTGCCGCTCTCACCGTAAATCAGCACCGTGCAGCGCGAATCGGATACCATGGCGATCTTCTTATAAATTTCCAGCATCGCCGCGCTGCGGCCCACCAGGCTTGAGAGCTGTACCTGGTTGCCCAATTGCCTTTTCAGGTTCCGGTTTTCCCGCACTAAGCTGCGGTTCTCCAGGGCACGGCTGACTTGCAGCAGAACTTCATCAATCCCGAAGGGCTTCGAAATGTAGTCGAAAGCGCCCGCCTTCACCGCCTCGATGGCTGTCTCCATGGAACCAAAAGCGGTGATCAGGATGACCTCGGATTCCGGCTGAATGGACTTGTAGGCTTTAAGAACGTCAAGGCCGTTCAGGTTCGGGCCCAGGCGGACGTCGCTGATGATAATGTCAAAACACTCCTGCTCCCCGATCTTGAGGGCTTCTTCGCCGCTCCCGGAAGTAACCACGCGATGCCCCTCTTCGCTCAGGACCTCACGCAGGAGGTCCTGAGTGTCCGCATCATCGTCGACCACCAAAACGTTTGCCGAAATATTTCCCGCCATAATTAATGTCCGGTCGAGCCGCTAAAGACGGGTCAGCGCGCCACGGAGATCACCGGCGCTGCAGCCGCCGTAACCGCAAGCTCCCGCTCCGGGCCGTCAAGCGGCAGCGTCACCGCAAACGTCGTACCGCGGTTGAGCTCGCTTTCCACGCCGATGCTCCCTCCGTGCTGCCGCACGATCTGGCTGCAGATCGCCAAGCCCAGCCCAGCACCCGTTCCCATGCGTTTCGTGGTGAACATCGGATCAAAGATATGGCCTAGGTTCTCCGGAGCAATTCCTTCCCCGGTATCTTTCACACGGATCACCAGGCTCCTTGCATCTCCCGGAGCGGGGAAAATCAGGCGCAGTTCCAGTAAACCGCCCCGGGGCATGGCGTCCATGCTGTTATTGATCAAATTAAGGAAGACCTGCTGAAGATAACCTACATCGCCGTAAATCCGAGGTCCCTCGGCGGGGAAGCGCGTGTGCACCCGGATTTTCCTCAACTCCAGCGCGGGCGAGGAAAGCAACACCGATTCCTCCAGCACGCGCCGGATATCCAACGGCTCAAAACGAAGATCAAACTTCCGGGTCCAGGATAAGAGTTGCTTCACCGTCCTGACGATGTTATCGATCTGTTTTTGAATGATCTGCAGCCGGCGGTCGGTGGCTTCATCTCCCGTTTTCCGGCGCGCCATCAATTGCACGTGCCCGGAGATCGAGTTGAGCGGCGTCCCGATTTCATGCGCAATGCTGGCTGCAAGTTGACCGGCCACCGCCAGCCGCTCCGACCGTGCCAGGCTTTTCTGCGTCTCGAAAAGCTCTTCATTGATGCGCGTCAGCTCGGCATTGCGACGCTCGAGCTCGATGGTAGCGTCCCTCACCCTTCCGCCGAGCTCGTTGTTGAAGTTCTCAATGCGATCGAGCATCCGGTTCAAGTGCGCCGCCAACTGGCCGATCTCGTCCTGGCCGCCGGTTCTTGCGCGCACGTCAAGCTGGCCGCTTTCCGCGCCTTCCATCACTCTCACCATTTCCTTGACGGGGGCTCTTACTCGCCGCAGAAAGAACCCGTGGATGACGGAAATCAGCAGCACGAGGCTGCCTAACATGAGCGCGAAATTGTCCTCGACAATATGCTGGGTGATGACGTTCGACCGTAACTTGGAGACCTTCAGTTGTAAGCAACCTACCGGCTTCCCCCGGTCACTCAGAAGTGTGCTCAGAATCCAATAATTTCCCCGCGGTGTTTCCATCGTGTACTGGTCCGGGTCTGGACGCTCGTATTCGTTGAGGTGAGCCCTTGCCCAGCGGATGTTGGAGACGTTGGGGATGGCGTCGAGCTCGACATGCGCGCCGGTTGGTTCTGTGGTCGCCAGGAGCCGATGGCTACCCTGATGTGAGTAAACGTCTGCCTGTCTCACTCCGGGCAAATCACGCTGCATTTGCTTGAGAATCCGAAGAAGATTTTGCGGGTTTTGGAGAGCTTGATCGTTAATCAGATTGCGCGCGGATAGCTCAGCCTGCGCAAGCTCTTTCCGGTAGACCTCGGCTTCGACGGGCTGCCGGGTGAGTATCATGGCGATAAAGGTTGAAACCGCGAGGAGGCAAACAACAGCAATGGCGAAGACAATAATGATTTTAGTCTGTAGGTCCAGCCGGCGGCTAAGCATAACTCCCGTACCCCGGATTCTAGCAACCGGTGTGGCGAAAAGCAACGCTGCTCATCACTCATCACTGCTACTTCACTCGTGCCGCAGCGCCACCATGGGGTCCACCTTCGCGGCGCGGCGCGCGGGTACAATCCCCGCAATCGCTGCAATCACGGCCAGCAAGGCCGTGGCGAGTACAAGGGCTGGGACGTCGACGCGCCCTAATCCGAACAGAAGACTCTTGACCAAGCTTTCGCCTCCAATCGCGAGCGGCACACCCAGTGCGACCGCAATCGCCACGACCAGAAGAGTCTCACGCAGGACCAGCCAAAGGATCCCGCTCGGAGCGGCTCCGAGCGCCATGCGGATTCCGATCTCCCGCGTCTGTCGGGCCACGGTATAAGCCATCACCCCGTACAAGCCGATCCCTGCCAGCAGCGCCGCCACCAGGCCGAACAGGCCAGCCAGGCCGGCAATGAAGCGCGTGTCGCCGAGCGACTCATTGACGAGCCCCGGCAGGGTTTCCAACCGAACCGGGAGCAACTCAACATTGGTTTCGCCCACGGCTTTGCGAATGGCTGCACTGACCGTGGCCGGATCTGCTGAGGTACGCACCTCGAAGGCAATAGAACGTGCCGGCCAGAGGGGATTGAACAGTGGGAGGTAAATCCGCGGCTTAATTGTTTCGCGAAGACTATTGATCCGCGCGTTCCCCGCGACGCCAACCACTTCCATCGCGCCCGGATTGCCCGGAAAAGTATCGCGGACCACTTTGCCCAGAGGGCTTGTGTGCGCAAAGTAAACCTGCGCGAAGGCCTGATTGATCACCGCCGCGCGCGGTGCAGGGGCCGCATCGCCGTCTTCGATTTGGCGCCCTAGCAAAATCGGAATTCCTACGGTACTGAAATAGTCAGGACCCACATGGTCCATCCTGGCGTGAGGGGCTTCTCCACCCCGAGGCTTGTATCCCTCCACACCAACTGGATCGGCGCTGTCCGAGCCTTCAAAGAGGCCGTCCGATGAAACTGTGGCACTGCTCACGCCGGGAATGGCCGCGAGCCGGCCAAGCAGACCGCGGCACAAAAGTGTTATCTTCTTGCCTGGGTAGCCCGCCGCCGACGCATCCACGCGAAACAAGAGCAAGTGTTCGGGGTTATATCCCAGGCTCACCTTGCTCAGTCGAGCGAGCGTATGAACGAACAGCCCGGCCGCCACGAGCAGAATCAGAGAGGCTGAGACCTGCCCAATCACCAAGAGTTTTCCCGCGGAGTAGGGGCGATTACGAACTCTTTCCGCAGGACCTGGCGTGGCGGACTTCAGCGCTGGCCCGGCGTCCACGGCCGCGGCGCGCCGTGCCGGGGCCAAACCGAACAACAGCGCTGTCATGAAAGTAACGGCGAGAGTGAAGCCCAGGACGCGCCAATCAGGCGCGAGATTCAGGCGGACTATTGTCGTCGCACCCTCGACGCCCGGCATCGTCCGCGCCAGCAGTGGGCTCGCCCATGCCGCCAATACAACTCCTGCCGCAGCACCCAGAAAAGCCAGCAGGAGGCTCTCTACCAGCAGTTGGCGGACTAGCCGGATGCGGCCCGCGCCAATGGCGGCCCGGATGGCAAACTCTCGCTGCCGTGTTGACCCGCGGGCGAGGAGGAGGCTCGCGACATTGGCACAAGCGATCAGAAGCACGAGCCCCACCAAACCCATTAGAACGTCCAGCGGATCTCCCATCATGCCGCGAACTGGCGCCACGCCTCGCGCGCCGGGCTGGACCTCAATCTGCTGATCCAGGTAATCCTTGCGCTGCGCGGCGGTCAGACCCGGTCCGAGCTGCGATTCAAGCAACTGCTGGAAAAGGGCATTGACGTTCGCCTGGGCTTGCTTGAGGGTCGCGCCTGGCTTGAGCCGGGCCATTGCCTGAAGCCAGATATATTCGTTTTGCTCCGCCGCTACCGGGCTGAGCATGTCCCGGCCCGGCCTGACCGCTGCCTGCATCGTAACAGGCACCCAGAGGTCAGGCGATTCGCCTACGGCTATCCCGGAGAATCCCGGTGGCGCAATCCCGATGATCGTGAAGATCGTCTGGCGAATCTCGATCGTTTTCCCAAGGACTGAAGAATTGCGGTTGAACCGGCGGTCCCAATACGCGTAGCTGACCACAGCGACCGGCGAGGCTCCGCGCGTTTTATCGACTGATGGAGTGAACACGCGTCCGCGAAGAGCGCGGATGCCGAGGGTGGAGAAGAAACCGCCGCTCACGAGGTCGACCCGCGCGCTTTCGACTTGCCCCGAGGCCCGCGTTAGCTCGGAGCCGAGCCGGACGGGTACCTCAGGCACATCGCTGTCCGCAGCAAAAATCGAAGAAAAAACCGAGTTGTGGTCTCGCAGGTATTCAAATTCCGGGTAACCCAGAAGGTCGCGCGTGCCTCCTTCCTCTCCGTAGCTCGAGCCTTCAACGTCGGGATTGGTCAGGATTACCAGCCGACCAGGCTGCCGGACCGGAAGCGCGCGCAGGAGAACAGCGTCGAACACGGTAAAGATCGCGGTGTTGGCACCAATGCCGAGTGCCAGCGTGATGATCGCTACAGCGGCAAATCCTGGATTGCGGCGCAACTGCCGCACGCCATAGTTCAAATCCTGGAGCAAGGTTTCGAGCCAACGAAATCCCCAAGCCATGCGCACGTCCTCCTTGATATGCGTCGTGTTGCCGAGTGCGCGCCGGGCAGCATAGGCCGCTTCTTCCGGCGAGAGCCCCGCCCCGCGCTGTTCCTCTGCTTCGGCGTCAAGATGAGTCCGCAGCTCACGCTCAAGGTCCATGTCACGATTTCGCTTTTGCGCCCACCATCGCCAGAATTTCATTCAATCCTCCGCATGATTGCCGATTTCCGATTGCAAGTGCTTTTCAATCGGCATTCGGCAATCGAAAATCGGCGATCTCCTAAAGGCGGCAGCTTTGCAAGCTCCGCTGCCGCACTCCAAGAAAAAGCCCACGGCGAGAAAAGCGCTCGCCGTGGCTACCAAACTCAAGCAGTCGGCGATCACCAGACAGTCTCAGCGAAGGCAACAGTCCCGACAGTATTTGCTGAAGGCTCAGAGCTGATGGCTGAACGCTCATTCGGCATTCGGCAATCGAAAATAGGCAATTACTCGTGGCGTAGGGCAATCATTGGATCGACATTGGCCGCCCGCCGGGCCGGAATGTAGCTGGCTACTAGAGCGATCACGCCCATCAGCATTGCCGCGCCCACGTAAGTGAGTGGATCGCCGGGTTTCACCTCAAACAGCATGCTGGTAAGCAGGCGGGTTGCGGCCAGCGATCCTGCCAAGCCTAACGCGACACCTAACCCGGCAAACACGAGTCCTTGCTGCAGGACCAGCCGCAGAACACTCGCCGGCGTGGCGCCGAGCGCTATTCGCAGACCTATTTCATTCGTTCGCTGGCTGACCCGGTATGCCAGCACGCCATAAACCCCCGCCATGGCCAGGCAGAGCGCGATTGCGGCAAAAACTCCCAGCAGCAGAGTGCGAAAGCGAGGAGCCGCCACGTTCTGTGAAACGTCGTCGGCTAGCGTGCTGAATCGCACCGGTACATCCGGCGATTGCCGGTAAACCTCGCGACGCAGCGTCCCGGCGAGCGCGTCGGGGATGATCGTTGTTCGAATTACGACGCTCAAAGACGTTCCGGCGCTCTGCGTATGCTGGTCATAAGGCATATAAATCTCGGGTTGGGGCTTTTGTGCCGGGCCATACTGGTGAACGTCACCCACGATCCCAATAATTTTCATGGCTTGATCCGTGTCCAGGCCGCAGAAGATAGATCGTCCAATGGGATCTTGACCTGCGAACGACCGCCGGGCGAGCGATTCATTAATGACGGCGGTCAAGGGCGCCTTGTAGGTGTCGCCGGCGTTAAAATCACGGCCGGCCTTAAGCGGGATACCGAGGGCGGCGAAGGTATGTGGCGTCACGACCGAATAAACGGCGCTCGGAGTGGTCGCGTTCGAACCCTGGGGCAGGTGATCGATCCAGTACGAACCACTGCAGCAGGCGTGGCTCGGCAATGCCATGGTCGCCCCGGCTGCCAGCACACCAGACAAGTTTGAAATCTCCGCGAGGACGCCTCTGTAGAAGCGGGTGCTGCGCAACTGGCCTCCAAGGCCAGGACCCGCCGGGACGCTCGTATCCATCACCAGCACGTGCTCGGGGCGAAAACCGAGCGACACATTGTCCAGGGCAATGAAGCTTTTCACCAGAAGACCCGCTCCGGCGAGCAGGACAACAGAAAGCGCGATCTCAGCCACCACCAGAGCTCCCCGCGTCCGCAAGGCCCGGCCGCTCCCCGTTCGTGACGTTGTCCGCTTCAGTCCTTCATTCAAATCGGCGCGCGAGGCATAGAAGGCTGGCGCCAAACCAAAGAGAATGCTGGCCAGTAGCGAGACCAAAAAAGTGAAAGCCAGAACGCGTGCGTCGATACCCGTCTCGCTGAGGCGCGGAACATTGCCTGGAGCCAGCGCCACCAGTGCCTTTGACCCGAAGATTGCAAGGACCAGGCCTGCACCTCCGGCCACGACGGCCAGCAGCGAGCTCTCCGTAATCAATTGCCGCAAAGTGCGCGCGCGGCTGGCGCCGAGTGCCTTGCGAATGACAATTTCCCGCGCTCGTGCCGACCCGCGGGCCAGCAGCAGAGTGGCCACGTTCGCGCATGCAATCAGCAAAACCAATCCCACAGCGGCAAGCAACAGGTACAGGGTTCGCCGTACGTTGCTCACCATCTCATCGCGCATCCGCGTGACGGTCACGTCCATATTGCTATCCGTTGACGGATATTGCCTAGCCAGCCGCTGAGCGATCGAGCTCATCTCTGCCTGCACTTGATTTAGACGAATGCCCGGCTTCAACCGCCCGATCACCCAGTAGTTGTGCCCACCTCGGGATTCAACAACAGCGCGGATAGTATCCGCCGGGTACCAGATGTCAGTGTCATCCGGATAGCGAAATCCCGAAGGCAGAACTCCAACAATGGTGAGAGGTCGGTCGAACACATGCACGGTCTGGCCGAGCGCAGCAGCATTGCTGCCGAAGTGGCTCTGTGCATAGAAGGAACTTACGATTGCCGCGCCGCCACTGCCCGGTTTTTCCTCATCGGGCGTGAATTCGCGTCCCGCCACCGGCTGGACGCCGAAGACACGAAAGAACTCCGGCGTAACCATGGCCGCGCGTCCGTACTCCGCCTTTTGGCCCGTCAGGACCGCCGTGTCGGAATATTTGGAGTAGGCCATAGCCGCGAAAGCCGTGTCCTGCTCTTGCCAATCGCGGAAATCCGGTGCGGATACCGGGCCGTACCCGCTGCTGTTCCTCGATACCGATGAGAGTGTGACGATGCGGTCCGGGTCATGGTAGGCAAGCGGCTTGAGCAAGACTGCATTCACGACGCTGAAGACGGCGGTGTTGGCGCCAATGCCGAGTGCCAGCGTGATGATCGCTACAGCGGTAAATCCTGGATTGCGGCGCAATTGCCGCAGGCCATAGCTCAGGTCCTGAAGCAGTGTTTCGAGCCAATGAAATCCCCATGCCATGCGCACGTCCTCCTTGATCTGCGTGGTGTTGCCGAGAGCGCGCCGGGCGGCATAAGCCGCTTCTTCCGCAGTTAAGCCCGTCTCGGCCCGTTCTTCCGCTTCGGCCTCAATGTGGCTCCGCAACTCACGGTCCAGGTCCGCTTCACGGTTTCGCCGCCGCAGCCATAATCGCCAGACTTTCATTTGGTTCTCTTCTCATTGGGCAGCGTCCGTTTTCTGACGCTGCGGTCTTGTCTATGGAACGGATAAAAGCCGCAGACTTCGAAAAATGCGAAGTCTGCGCTACCAAAACTGGCGCGGACATCGTTTTTGTGGTGTCTGCGAGCCGGATGTACCGCAGACATGGCAAACCGCGCCATGTCTGCGCCACCCACCCACGTTGATTGGCGGCAGCAGGAAAGCCCACAGCCAGGAAAAGCACTGGCCGTGGCTACCATCGCTGGAACGCACAAAAGCCGCAGACTTCGAAAAGCGCGAAGTCTGCGCTACCAAAACTGGCTATTCCACTGACACCTACTCGTACCGGAGCGCGACCATAGGATCGACTCGGGCCGCTCTTCGTGCCGGTAGGTAGCCGGCCAGTGCTGCGAATGCGAGGAGCAGCACGGCCGCGGCGATCATCGAAAGCGGATCCACAGGGCCAAGACCATAGAGCATTTTCGAAACCAGCCGGCTGGCCGCAAGCGCCACAGGCATTCCAATCGCAATTCCAAGCGCCGCCAGCGTCAGGCTCTCACGCATCACCATCCACAACACATTAGTCTTTCCGGCACCCAGCGCCATGCGGATCCCAATCTCATTCGTCCGGCGCGTGACCGCGTAGGACATGAGTCCGTAGAGTCCAATGCAGGCCAGGAAGACTGCCAAAAGACCGAAGAACGCTGACAGCCGGGCGATCAAGGTTTGGCTGGTAACAGATCGATCGACCTGCTGGGCGAGCGTGTCGTTGTAGGTGAGCGGCAGGTTGTGATCCACCTGGCCAACGGCGCGGCGGACCTCCGCGACGATGGCCTTCGGATCGCCGGAGTAGCGTACGTCCAGATCGTTGTAATACTGAAGGTTTTGAGTGTAAGGATAGTACGCTGCAGGCCATTGTTTTTCCCGCAAGCTGATATATTTTGCGTCCTTCACGACGCCAACCACTTCGAAGTCAGAGCTGTGCTTAGGGTCGTTTCCAGTGCCGAAGCGGCGACCGATCGGCGAGCCGCCAGGGAAGAACTGCCGCGCCATCGTCTCGTTGATCACGGCGACTTTCGGTGAAGCAGCGGTATCGTCCCTTGTGAAAACGCGGCCGAATAATACTGGGATACCCAGAGTGGCGAAATAACCGGAGCCAACAACGTTATGTAGGACGTCATTGTCAGCGCTCGCTGCCAAATTGCGCCCTTCCACTTCAACCGGGCCGTCCCATCCGCCCTCATTAAACGTGAAGAACGAAATGCTGGCGGCGCGTACTCCGGGCTGGGCGCTCACGCGCTGCTCGATTTGGCCGTAGAGGTTCGCGAGGCGGGCGTCTTCTTTGTAGCCCACATCGGAAGGGTCAATTCCAAACAGAAGAACGTTTTTCTTATCGAATCCGGTGCTGACATTGGCCAGGTTCACAAGAGTGCGCAGAAAAAGTCCGGCGGCAATCAGGAGCAAGAGTGACAGCGCCACCTGCGAAGCAATCAGGATTTTGGACAAGCGGCTGCTGCTGGCGATCGAGGCCACGCCTCTTCCTTCTTTGAGCGCGGGTGTCAGATCGAGCCGCGTGGCGCGCAAGGCAGGTGCCGTGCCGAAGAGGAGCGCGGTGATCAGCGACACGAGGAACGTAAAGAGCAGCACACGGCCATCGGGCGCGACGCTTAGCGGCAGAGGCCGCGACCCGGTAGAGACCATCGCCAACAAAGCCTCGCTGGCCCACCATGCAAACGCCACTCCCAGCGCGCCGCCGCACAATGCCATGAGGAAACTCTCGGTAAGCATTTGCCGGATCAGCCGTGCTCGCCCCGCGCCAATCGCCATGCGCACGGCGATTTCCCGTTGTCGGGTTGTAGCGCGTGCAAGCAACAAGTTGGCAATGTTGGCGCACGCGATCAACAACACAAGTCCCACGACCGCCATCAGGATTTGCAGGGGCAGCGAAAACTGAAAACGCAGGCGGGAAAGCCCTCGCGCTGCCGGCGTGAGCTGGATGTTGGCGCGCTTCAGCGCGATCTGTTGTTCCTTCGTAAGAACGGCCCCGGCAAACTCGTGCCAGATTTGCCGGGCAAGCAGATTCACGTTTGCCTCGGCCTGCGTAACCGTAACTCCTGGCTTAAGCCGGCCGAGGACGTCGAGGGATTGGAACCATTTGTTGTCGAGGCCGTTCCAGCCTGGCGAGATTTGCTTTTCCATCGACAGCGGAATCCACAGGTCGGGTGACTGACCGACGGTAGTACCAAAGAAATCCGGCGGCGTGACGCCGACGATGGTGTAAACCGTCGATCCGAGCCTTACCGTGTTGCCCAGAACCGAGGGATCGCGCGCGAAGCGGCGTTTCCACCAGGAGTAGCTAACCACCGCGATGGGGTGGCCTCCCGCCGGTTCGTCGTCGGCTTGGGTGAAGGCGCGTCCGAGAATGGGCTCGACGCCCAGCATGGAAAAATATGTGCCGGAAACCAGTTGCACGTCCATTGGCTCCAGGCTGCCGCTTTCACCAACCGCGCCGTGCATACTGTTAAACGTGAGACTCAGCACCGCGCTCACGGCGGAGAAAACTTGGTTCTTCTGCTGCAGCTCGCGGTAGAAGGGATAAGAGTAAAGGGGTGTAGAGGCGAAATCGTCTGTGCTCCCGGAGGCTCGTCCCGTTCCCAGCAGAACGAGCTGATCCGGGTTCTTCACCGGCAGGTCGCGCAGCATCACCGCGTTCATCAGGCTGAAAATCGCTGTATTGGCGCCAATTCCGAGCGCGAGCGACAGTACGGCAACCGCGGTCAACCCCGGGCTTCGCCGCATCGTCCGCAAGCCATAGCTTAAATCTTGAATTAGTGTTTCAAGCCACCGGAGTCCCCACGCCATGCGCACATCCTCCTTGATCCGCGTCGTGTTGCCGAGCGCGCGCTGGGCCGCGTATGCAGCCTCTTCCGAGGTTACGCCTGCTTCCCGCTGTTCTTCCGCTTCGGCCTCGATGTGACTTCGCAACTCACGCTCAAGGTCTGCTTCTCTATTTCGGTTTTGCACCCACCATCGCCAGAATCTCATTCGACCCTCCCGCGAGGACTGACGATTGTCGATTGACGATTTCCGATTGACGAAAGCCCACGGCGAGAAAAGCGTTCGCCGTGGCTACCAACCCAAGCGGTCAGCAATCAGCAGGCTGTCTCAGCGAAGGCGACAGTCCCTACAGTATTTTCTGAAGGCTGAGAGCTGATGCTGATCGCTGATAGCTCATTCGGCATTCGGCAATGAGGAAAGCCCGGTAGCGCAGACCCCGTATTGGGGTCTGCGGCTTTTCGTTGGGAATTCGTCGACAAACCGCAGACCTATAAAGCGAGGTCTGCGCTACGCCGTCTCACCGCCCATCACGCGGGCGATGGACTCGACGAGCAGCCGCCACTTAGACTGTTCAGTGGCAAGCTGCTTCTTACCGGCCGGCGTGAGCCGGTAGTATTTAAACTCGCGTTTCCCCTCCTTGGGCGTCTCCCACTTGGCCGTGAGCCAACCCTTGCGCTCCAGGCGATGAAGGGCCGGGTAAAGCGACCCGTGCTCGACCTGCAAAACGTCGTCCGTGGTGCGCTGGATGTGCTTCGCAATCTCGTGCCCATGGGCGGGACCGAGAACCAGAGTCCGCAGGATGAGCATGTCGAGCGTGCCTTGCAGCAGCTCAATCCGGTTATAAGCTTCTTTTGTTATCGTCATGGTAGAGATCCTACCACAACTAAGGTAGACGTTCAACCCTCATTAAGGTGAGCACACGAAGACGGACCCCGCCGATTCCGGTCCGTGGGAGAATTTCCGGTTATACTGGGGAGCATGGATCTCGAAAAGGCGATGCAGTTCATGCTCGAGCATCAGGCCCGGCACGACGCGGCTATCCAGCAGCTTGATGAGACGGTGAAGGGACTGGCGGAGACGGCCATGAAGCACGACGATCAAATTGCCACGCTCGCGGATCTGGTGGGCCGTCTCGCGCAGGCTGAAATCCGCATTGTCGAACGCTTGGGTACTCTCTCGGACCGCGTGGATGCCTTCATTGTGGTCGTCGAAAAGTATATCGAAGGCCATGGCAATGGCCAGAAAGGCAGATAAGCCCCTTTTTCAGCGGCTGGACCCGGGATCAATCCGGTAGAGCCCGGCGCCATGCGGCGGAATCCTGACCTGGAACCCTCCGTTGTAATTCCCCAAATTCTTGCGCTGCCATAGGTCGCGCACGCTGCAGCTTCCGCGCAATCCCAGTTGATTCCAAGTGACTCTGATCTCTTCGGCCTGCTGGTTTTCCAGGTTGAAGAGGGCGACATATTTCTCGCTGGCTCGCGCGGCGCTCGCAACCCACGCGATCTGTTGCCCGCGTGCAAATAGCAGACGATTTCCGGTGCTGTGCTGGTCTACGGCCAGTAC
>JASHOS010000183.1 GCA_030040995.1 Terriglobia bacterium
CAACCGCGCCGGCCACAATCAGCCCGTCCCACCACCTTCGGGACGCGGGCTCGGACGTTAAGGGCTCCTCGCCGCGCTGAGACGCCGCTGCCATTTCAAAGTTGAGCCGGTAACGGTTGCATTCGCGAGCAATGGCGTCGCGGCATGCGGCTTCTTCAGTTTCGGGGGCTGCCGCGCTGCCAATCGAGAACGCGCCCAGCACCATGATGCTTGAGCCCACAATGACTATGTCGCGTGCCGAAGTTCCAGCTCCAGCCAGCTCGCCAAAGACGAGCGCGGCCCAGGCTAACCCCCAAAGCTGGTTGGTGTTAGAAAGGGGAATAGCGCGGCTGATTCCGATGTATTTTGTCGCGTACTGCTGAAAGAGGTCGCCAATCACCCAGCAAAACCCGCCCAAGAAAAGCCAAAAAGCCGCCGGGCGGACCGCTCTTAAACCGGCGAGTAACGGCTCAACACCGCCCTGGAAAGCCAGCGCGAGCAAAGCCGTAGTCACCAGCTCGCCGATCGTGAATACCGTGACGAAGGAGAGAGGGTTCATGCCGCTCAGATAAGCCTTGCGATACGGAATGTACATCGTACCCCAGAGGAGACTGGCGCCGGCGGCCGCAACAATTCCCAGCCAAGCACGTTCCCCTGGAGCGCGCGTCTGGTGAGAAGCGAGAGCAAGCAGCACTGCAGCGGCAGCTATGGCCAAGGCGCCCCCCAAGACCTTTGCCCAGCCCTTGGCGCCCGCGCCGCGCAACTCGCGGAAGAGCAGCCATCCCCAAAACAGCCCGACAAGGCAGTTGGTATTCCAGAGAGGAAAAGCGATGGAAAGCCCCACATCGCGGATTGCGAAGACGGTCAGCGTGTTCGCCACCGCCCAGAGCGCGCCCGCCAATATCGCCCATACCACGAGGTGAGATCGCTGCCGAATGTCCCGGAAAACGTAGCCGGTCCCTTTGAGGACGGTAGGCAGGGTCCACCGCCCGACAAAGACTCCGGCAACCATGCAAAGAGAAACGATGAAGGGGGAGAAACCGGCAACAACCAATTTCACGGGGGCCTCCGCTCCTCCCAACCACACCCCAGCCGCTATACCACAGGCGACTCCGAGGCCGTGCAGGGATCGAGCAGCCGTCCCGCCCTCGTGCCCTTCAGAGAGTTTGCGTTTTCTCATCAGGAAAGGTATGCCAGCAGAACCACTCCCAGTGCCAGCGCTATGACAGGGATCCAAAATTGGCTATCGGTCAAGATTGCTCTGATTATGCCGCTTCTCATTCAAACTCATTGTACTCACCGCGAGATCATTCGGCGAACCTTCTTGTTTTTCTGGCGAAGTTTTTGGCGACCCCCTCACCCGCCTGCGGGCAGGAGCCGCTCCGTCGCTGAAGCTCTGGAGCGTAAGCGACCTTCGGTGGGCGCAGGCCCGGTCCCGCTTGGCGGGACCGCCCTCTCCCCCAAGGGGGCGAGGGCGGGATTTCCCTCTGGTTTGGTTGCAGCCGCAAGGCCGCGCTGGGCTACAACGACCCCTATCCGGACTTTGACGTGACCGCGGGTCATTGTGCTTGCGCCTTGCTTGAAATAATGATAAAGACGATGTTCTGCGTTTTATGAAAATGACGGAGGCCTAAGAGAGATGGTGATGTTAAACCGCCGTAAGTTCGTTCAGTTCTCTGCTGCATCGCTGATTGCAGAAGGTGTGCTTGGAGCGGCGGCGCTGGCCGCGCCCCAGAGTTTCAGGCGAGGCATGGCCGGTTTTCAGAATAGCCCGTACCGCTCCGCGCTAGAAAGGCTCGAAGCTATGA
The DNA here is from genome assembly GCA_030040995.1 of Terriglobia bacterium. Taxonomy (GTDB): domain Bacteria; phylum Acidobacteriota; class Terriglobia; order UBA7540; family UBA7540; genus JASHON01. The sequence goes on from JASHOS010000183.1 coordinate 1,788, forward strand.
CGGGCGTAGCTGTCACCGGCTGGACGTGGAGTCCCGATGATCTGCCTCATCCGGAGGATCCCACCCTCAACGATTCTAACTGGCATCAATACCGAGGGCCGCAACCAGGCTCCAATTTTTACCGTTCGCGGCGGCTCGCTGTTGTTTCGAGTGGCGCCACCTGGTTTCGCAAGTGGATTGAGATTCCACAGTCGATGGGCGGATATAACATCCAAGGGCTGCCGGTGTGGCTCAATTTGAGGTTGTTCAGCAGGACGAGCGGACAAACCCGAGTGTTCTCGAACGGCTCGATGGTGGAGATGACACCGTCAAACACCCAAGGGCCAATCCTGCTGATGGACCAGGCGAAACCCGGCACCAAGTTTCTCATTGCCGCATATTCCCCCGGTCCCGCGGGCATTATGGCCCGCCTTGAGGTTGAGTATCCGGCGGGCCAGTCAAATCCCGCGACCATGGCGCAAGAGATCTTGAGCGTCCAGGCGGTTTCCAAGGGCTTCCCGGAAGGGCAGACGCAACGCGACTCTCAGTTGAGCGCCGCCGTCGCGGCGATAGCATTCAGAACTTTAGATCGGGGAGACCAGGCGGGGTTCAACCGGTCGCTCGCGACCGCGGATCAGAAGATGCAGCCCTTGGCGCAATGGATGAAGCAATTCACCATTCGAGCCGTCGGCAATTCTCATATCGACCTGGCCTGGCTTTGGCCTTGGGAAGAGACGCTGGAGGTGGTGCGGGACACGTTCGGCACAGTTCTCGAGTTGCAGGACGAGTATCCGAACCTCCATTATGCACAGTCGTCGGCGCAAGACTTTCTTTGGCTCGAGCGGTACTATCCGCGGGAGTTCCAGAAGATCAAGGATCGCGTCCAGAAAGGCACGTGGGAACTGGTGGGCGGAATGTGGTGCGAACCCGATCTCAACATGCCGTGTGGGGAATCGTTGGTGCGCCAGCTCCTGACCGGCAAGAGATACTTTCAGCAGAAGTTCGGCGTCGATGTCAAAATCGGGTGGAATCCGGACTCTTTCGGCTATAGCCGGCAACTACCGCAAATCTACAAGCGCTCGGGCGTGGATTATTTCGTCACCCAAAAGATCTCCTGGAACGACACAAGCCAGTTTCCTTACAAGCTTTTTCACTGGGAGGCCCCGGACGGCAGCCGTGTTCTGACTTATTTCCCACACGGCTATGGCAATATGATCGACCCGGTGGAGGACTCCGAATACATCGCAGAGGACACGCCGCTGTGCTCCGGGTTTAAAGAGCAGATGCTGCTCTACGGAATGGGCGATCACGGAGGCGGACCAACGCGGCAAATGCTGGATGCGGCAATGCGCTGGGTGAATTCGCCCCAGGCGGCTTTCCCAAACTTCAAATTCTCAACGGCGCAGGAGTTCTTTGATAAGGTCAACGCCAATCTTTCAGCCTTGAATCTTCCCGTGTGGAACAACGAGCTCTATCTGGAATATCACCGTGGCACGTATACGACTCAAGCCGAAAGCAAGAGACGAATGCGCGAGAGTGAAGTGCTGCTGATCGGCTCCGAAAAGTTCTGTTCGCTGGCCATGCTCCACGGACGCCGCTATCCCCAGGCCAAATTCGAAGACTGCTGGCGGCGGGTGTGCTTCGATCAGTTCCACGATATGATGGCGGGCTCGGGCATTCACGTGAACTATGACGACGAGGCGGAGAACCTCGAATTCGTCAAGGACGTCTGCCAGGGCGAGCTTCGCGGATCGCTTCACAAGCTGGCGGAGCGGGCTGACACGCGCGGGCCGGGCATTCCGGTCTTGGTATTCAACCCGCTAAGCTGGGAGCGCACGGATGTGGCGGAAGTAGAGGTGCAATTTCCAGGACCCGCGGCCAATGTGGAAGTGCGCGATCCCGAGGGGCGCGTGATGCCCTCGGCCGAAGTTTCGCGCGACACGCCGACGAACACCGTGAAAGTCCGTTTTCTCGCCCGCGCTGTGCCGTCCATCGGATACAAGGTCTTCCACTTTGTTTCGACGGCTCAGCCACACGAGGCCGCCTCCACGCTGAAGGTAAGCGGCTTCACGATGGAAAACGAGTTTCTTCGCGTCGAGATCGACCCCGCGACGGGCTGTGTTTCCCGGCTGGTAAGCAAGAAAGACGGCAGAAACATTCTGAAGTCTGGCGGCCACGGAAACCTTCTCGAAACGTTCGTCGACAAACCGCAGAATTACGACGCCTGGAATATTGGCTGGCCTTACAACCAGACGAAGCAGGAACTCCTCAGCCCGCAGGAGGTGAAGCTTGTCGAAAACACGCCGGTTCGCGCCGTGATCCGGGTGAAGAAAAGCTTTCAAAGTTCTTCCTTCATCCAGGATATCTGCGTCTATCCCGAAGTGGCCCGTTCGGACGTTCATATGCACGCGGACTGGCACGAGCACAACATCATGCTCAAAGTGGCCTTTCCTCTCGATATCGTTCCGCTCACGGCAACTTATGAGATCCCTTATGGGACCGTCGAGCGGCCCGCAATCCCTCATGTGCCGGGGAAACCTCCGGTGCCGTTCACCGAAGCGACTCTGACCAAGAAGCATCTACAGAAATACGATCCGCTGGCTGCGCAAGAAGCGCAATTTGAGGTTTGCGCTCAGCGATGGGGCGATCTTTCGCAGGGGGGACGCGGATTCAGCCTCCTGAATGCGTGTAAGTACGGCTACGATACCGTCGAAGAAGGGACGATTCGGCTCACGCTGCTGCGATCGCCAACGTCGCCGCTGCCCAGTAAGGACCCGAAGAACCCCTACGCCGACCAGGGACCGCATGATTTCACCTACGCGATGTTTCCGCACGCCGGCGGCTGGAGAGAGGCCGGCACGGAGCGGCAGGGGTATGAGCTGAATTATCGAGTCCTGGCTCATCCGGTTGAGCCGCACGAAGGTCCGCTTCCTCCGTCTTACTCGTTTGCCCAGATCGAGCCTGCCAATGTGATCCTCACCGCGATCAAGAAGGCTGAAGATGATAATTCTCTCGTTTTCCGGTTCTTTGAGTTCGAAGGGAAGGACTCGCAAGTGCAACTGACGTTGCCCGAACCCGCAACGGCGGCTGTTCAGACCAACTTGATGGAGAGTGAGGAAGGCCCGCTGGCGCTCGGAGCGAGCGGCCGCCAAGTGAGCGCTTCAATCGGCCACTACGAGATCAAGTCCGTGAGAATCACGTTCCCCAATGCGGCGGGCAGCGAGCCCCCTCGCCGGGTTTAGACAGCGGCCTGGACCCGAATGATTGCGGCGTGATGCTGGGAGCGGAAATGCGCCAGTTCCTTCGAGCGCTAAACGGAGAAGCAGAAGGCGGAAGGTGTTACGCCACCTACTTCACTGCGAGAGAGGGGGTGAACATTGGCCGCTTGCGGCGGGCAAAGGGCTCGAGGGTTAACGCCGGGGAGTACGGGGACTATTATCTTCAGTTGATCCGCCAGCGCTCAGAATCACCTGAAAAGAGAAAAGGCGCCAGCATTCCTGCGTCGCTGACGCCTTTGGTTTCGTTAAGTGAATCCGCCGTTCCGGAGCTCGTCCGCGCTTACCGGTGTAGCTGGTGAACGCGAGAGCGAACCAGAAGACCCAAGCCTAACAAGCCAATCCCCATCAGGGCCAAGGTTCCTGATTCCGGGCTTTCCGCAAAAGCTTCGTTAACGGTCTCGAAGTTTTCGCCGCCCGACCATAGGTCGATGCTCGTCACTGTGCCCCCAGTGAAGTAGAAGTTCACGTAGGTTGAGGTTATCCCGGGTGTGAGCTTCGTATCGAGCGCCAACAACTCCGAACCGGTGTAGCTCGCAACCAATTTTGACCCGTCGTAAAAGTACACGTTGTTGTAGGTATCCACACTGCCCCAGTACAACCCAAAATAATCAATGGGCGACGATATACCCAGCGAGCTCTGAACTTGACTGAGGTTGATGGTGATTTTTTGGCCGTTAATACCTGGAGCGATGAAGTCATTGGTGTTGTTCGTAGGATTGTGAACGTCTGTCGTCCACGTGGTCGACGGAAAAATGCCGCAATCCACACTTGAACTGCAGTTGTCGGAGAATCCCGCCGGTAAGCCGCTGTTAAAACTAACCGTGTCAGCCGCACTCGCCACGGTCGATGTTAGTCCTGAAGATACAGTCACGCTAATCGGGTCCCCTGCAGCAGCAATCGCTGCACCCAAAAAGCAGAAAAGCGTCAGCGCGAATAACAAAATATTCCTCTTCAGCATATCTGCTCCCTTTCCCTTTTTTATAGTTTTATGCAGGGAGGCCGATCGCCAAACCGGTACTTAGGTTCCTAGGCGTGACCCCCTTACAACCAAATCCAGCTTCCTTAGGATTTTCTAGCGAATCTCTCACAAAAACAAGTCCCTCAGTGGTTAATAATCTTACATTTATACACCGACCAACCTGGGTGGTTCTCTACCAGGTTGGTTCGATGCCATAAGGCAGCCGAGAGGCTGCATATTTTTTACACTAACAGAATCAAGAGGATGAAGTGCCTCAGTCTTGGCCGTAGAGGCGGCTTTATGCCGCCATTTTCGCGTGGCGGGATAAACCCACTGCTACAGTTGCGCCGGAGCCTGCGGCATTTCTTGCGTCTCATCATCGAAATTAGTGGGAGATCCGCGCCGCCGTTCTCAATTGTGAGTTTCGTAGAGGCGGCTCAGGCTTCGGCTTCGGATGTACAATTGTGGATCGTCCCATACAGCGGACCGCGATGAAATGGAAGGTGTGGAGATGCCCGTCCGCCGGCTACCGGCTTATCTTTGTCTCGCGACGGTTGTTGTTTTTCTCTTGATCCGCGCGCCACTCGCCGCAGCTTGGGGACCGGAAGGACATGCCATAATCGCCCTGATTGCCGAAACGAATATGTCCTCCGCTGCGCTACGCAAATCGAAAATCATTCTTCGCGGCGCCTCACTTGAGGATGTGGCGAGCTGGCCGGACGAGGTGGTGTCCCTGCTGCCGCAGACGGCGCCCTGGCATTACATCGATATTCCCTTGCATGATTCGACCATTAACTTCAGAACGGAATGCCGCAACGGCGATTGCGTGTTGGTGAAGACCGACCAGTTCCTGGCGGTGTTGAAAGACCCCAATTCCCGGCGGTCGCAAAAGGCCCTAGCGCTGAAGTTCGTGGTTCACTTCATCGGCGACCTTCATCAGCCCTTGCACTGCGAAAATAACGATGACGCAGGTGGCAATAAGCGGGAAGTGGTCTTCGAAGGACATCCGGACCGTTTGCATTGGGTATGGGATACGGGCCTGCTGCAGGAGATCAATCCGAATCCGCAGCAACTCGCGGCGGAATTGGAGCGGCGAATCACCCGGCAGGAACGGACAGCCTGGGAAAAGGGAAGCATTGAAGACTGGGTCATGGAAAGCCACCGGCTCGATCAGAAGATCGTCTACCCGGATTTGGGAACCAGAACTCCCGCCACAATTGATTCGGCCTACAGACGCGCGGCGGACCCTGTGATTGAGCGCCAGTTGGAAAAGGCAGGGGTCCGGCTGGGCTGGCTATTGAACAGCGACTTGAACTGATTGGTATGCCTCAAGATCAATTCGTAATTGGAATCGATTTCGGGACCGAGTCCGGGCGGGCGGTGGTAGCGCGCGTTCGAAACGGGCAGGAGGTTGGAGCCGCCATCGTGCCCTATCCCGATGGGGTAATGGATCAGAAACTGCCGGGAGGGCCGCGTCTTGAGGCGGATTGGGCGCTTCAAAATCCGCGCGATTACCTTCTGGTGCTCGAAGAAGCTGTACCCCGCGCGCTGAAGGCTGCCGCCGTTTCTGGCACCCGCGTGATTGGCTTGGGTACAGACTTCACCGCGTCATCTCCGATGCCCACCTTAACCGATGGCACGCCCTTATGTTTCGTCAAACGATTCCGGAAAAATCCGCACGCGTGGGTGAAACTCTGGAAGCATCACGCAGCGCAGCCGGAAGCGAACCGGATCACTGAAATTGGCCGGGCGCGCAACGAAGAATTTATCCACATCTACGGCGGCCGCTATTCATCCGAGTGGTTCTTTTCCAAGCTGCTGCAAATTCTCAACGAGGCGCCGGAAAGCTATTCCGCGATAGGCCGGTTCATCGAGGCGGCAGACTGGATTGTATGGCAGCTCACGGGCGAGGAGAAACGGAGCGCCTGCACCGCCTCGTATAAGGCCATGTGGGTGAAAGGCGCCGGGTTTCCCTGCCGGGACTTCTTCCGAGCGCTTCATCCGCAATTCAAGAACGTCATTCAGGAGAAGGTGGGCGAACAGTTTTACCCTCTCGGCTCTTGCGCTGGAGGGCTCGTGCCTTCATGGGCGAGAAAGATGGGTGTGCCTGCCGGGACGCCGGTTTCCATCGGCAATGTTGACGCCCACGTTTCCGCGCCGGCGGTTACGGTGACGCAGCCCGGATCGATGGTGATGATTATGGGCACCTCAATCTGCCACATTCTTCTGGGCAAAGATAAGCGAATGGTCGAAGGCATGTGTGGCACGGTCGAAGACGGCGTGGTGCCTGGGCTGTGGGGCTACGAGGCGGGGCAATCCGCGGTGGGCGATATCTTCGCCTGGTATTTCGAGCGAGGCGTCCCGGAAGCTTTTCACCGTGAGGCGAGCCGGCTGAAATTAGCGGTTCCGGCTTTTTTGGAGAAGCGCGCCGCGGCGCTCGCGCCGGGGCAATCAGGCCTGCTGGCGCTCGACTGGTGGAATGGGAACCGCTCGATCCTGGTTGACGCCGATTTGACCGGAGCTCTGCTCGGCCTGCGCCTCAGCACCCGGCCGGAAGAAGTCTTCCGGGCGCTGATGGAAGCGACCGCCTTCGGCACCCGGCAAATCATTGAAGCGTTCGAGTCCAAAGGGATTCCGGTAAACCAACTGGTGGCGTGTGGCGGCCTTCCGCAAAAAAACAAGCTGCTGATGCAGATTTATGCCGATGTAACGGGCCGAGAGATCAAGCTCGCCCGTCACCCTCTCACTTGCCCCGCCCTGGGCGCGGCAATGCACGGAGCGGTGGCCGCAGGACGCGCGCGCGGAGGCTACAATTCAATTTTCGAGGCGGCTGAACGTATGGCGGGCGTGCAGCGCCTTGTCTATCGGCCACGGCCACAAAACCACGAAATTTATACGAAACTGTTCAGGGAATATCAGGAGCTTCACGATTACTTTGGCCGGGGCGCGAACGACGTTATGAAGCGGCTGAAGGGAATCCAGAGGGAAATTGCGGATGCCGCTAACGGAACGCAGAAAGCAGTAGGCAGAACGCGATAGGCGGAAAGCAGATGTTCACCGCTTTTCTTGCTTTCTGCGTTCTGTTTTTTGCAGTCCGGTCATCGACATGACACGTCCGGTTCTTGCCAAGCTGCGGCGGGAAGTATGGGAGGCTAATCTCCAGATTTTCCACGGCGGCCTCGTCACCATGCACAGTGGAAACGCCAGCGGAATTGACCGCCGGCAAGGGCTCATCTTGATCAAGCCAAGCGGCATGGATTATGAAAGGCTTCGTCCCCAGGACTTAGTGTTGATGGATCTGGAGGGCCGCCAGGTGGAGGGCCAGTGGAAACCGTCCGTTGACTTCCCTCATCATGCTTACCTCTACCGGCACTGCCCGGATGTGGGCGGCGTCGTCCACACTCACTCAAATTATGCCACCGCTTTTGCGCTGCTCGGGCAGCCCATTCCTGCGTATCTCACGGCAATCGCCGACGAATTCGGCGCCGGTATTCCATGCGCTCCCTATGTGGATAACGAGGGCGATCACATCGGCGAGGCGATTCTGAAGCACCGGAACCGAGCTCCGGCGATTCTTCTTGCCAATCACGGCGCATTCACCTGGGGCCGTACACCGAGAGCCGCTCTAAAGGCCGCGGTTATGTTAGAGGACGTCGCGAAGACCTGCTATCTTTCACTGGCGTTGGGCAAGCCACAGGCGTTGCCCGGTGAAGAAGTCGAGAAATGGTACCGGCGTTACCACACAACGTACGGCCAAAAAACAGGGAACAGGGAATAGGGAACACGATTTAGAAAGCGCAACCCTAATGTGACCGCATGAGCCTCGCGCTTGCTTTCGTGCTTTTTATTTTCAGCGCCGTGAGAAGACACGGCGCGAGGTAATGCGCCGGAAGTTCTGGACGGCAAAGCCATACCGAACCCGCGGCGAACCCAAACTTTTCTTGCAAGCCTTTGTGTCAAAAAAGGTTGCGGTTTACCGCTCTTTTTAGCTCGATAAGCTATTTGTTTTCAATTTGTTGAGCGTATCTGGCAGGGCCAAAATTTGGGTTCGTCTGGCTTCGCTCCTCTAATGTTCATTTAAAATCAGCAACTTACGGTAATGACCAGCGGTATAGGGGGATGTTTTCTGGTTTTTCCGGTCGCTCGATAGACCTAACTCCAATTTTATCTGCGGCTTTTATCGAGTTCCGGAGATAAAAGCCGCAGAGTCTCAAAGACAGAGACTCTGCGCTACCCGCTGCGGCAGCCTTTGGCAGCGCGAGCAGCAGCCGGATGTTTCGATCGTTCTGGCGGCGAAGCAAGCTATTCATGCGCAAGTGAAAGAATAGCAGTTTCGATTGAGACGGTGGGGACGGGTGAGATGGACGAGGTGATTTTTTTGCGCGGTGCGGCGGAGTCGCAACCAAACCGAATGGGACCCCTGCCTTTGCCCACTTTTAGCGTAAGGTCTCAGTTTCGGGTGCGTAGAGGAGGCATTATGCCGCCATTTTGCGTGGCGGGATGAACCCGCCGCTATAGTTGCTCCCGAAACTGACGCCTTTAGGCCGGATTTCTCAGGGGTGAGAGCGGAAGGGCTAATGGGGTGCAACCAACCCTTTCGGCGAGATTGAAACCCAATCCTACCCTCCGCAGTCAGGCCGGCCGAATGTTCTGGTTAACGCGGAACAAGTTCGTGGGATCGTAAATTTTCTTCACGGTCGCCAGCCGGGCGTAGTTGTCCCGGTAGGATGCCTTCACGCGTTCCGGACCCTCTTCCATCATGAAGTTCACGTAGGCCCCGCCGGCCGCGTATGGATGCACGGCCTCGAAGTAATCCTTGCACCATTGCGTGATCTTATCCTTGTTGGCCGGGTCAGGGTCCACCCCAACAATTACTAGCGCCCAATCAGCGTCTCGGTAACTGAAGGCGGAGTCGTTCTTGCCTACTCGATGTGCCGCCGCATTGATCGGGTAGAAATGCGCCGTGGAATGCGTCGTGGGCAGTTTCTCGCCGTGCTCGATGTGCTTGGCGATAGCTTCGTCATTAAGTTCCTTAACGAAGTCGGCGCGCCAGTACCACTGCAGGGCAGGCGGATAGAGCGGATCGAAGAGACTTTGCACGGCGGGGAAGGGCATGGGACCCACGTGGTCGAGGGCAGCTTTCCCCACGCAGCGCACGGGCTTGGTGGCCTTCTCCGCCTGCTCGGAATCTGCCGTGGAGCACCACATGATCCCGCACATCTTCCTTCCGTGAAGATTCGCGGGAAACAGCGGCACAGGCGGCACGGTGAGGAAAGCAAGGAAACCATTCACGTCCTCTGGAGCATGGCAAATAAATTCCTGGAACGCCTTCATGACCTCTGGGGCTTGGTCAATCGGCCAAAACGTCGGTCCAGCGTGGACGATCTTGACCGGATGCAGACGGAATATCAAGGAAGTAACCACACCGAAGTTACCGCCGCCGCCTCGGACCGCCCAGAAGAGGTCGGGATTCTCACTTTCATTGGCGGTGACGAAACGGCCGTCGGCCAACACAATGTCCACGGAGAGAAGGTTATCAATGGTTAGCCCGTAGCGGCGAGTGAGATAACCGATTCCGCCGCCAAGAGTCAAACCCGCCACGCCGGTCGTAGATATGAAACCGCTCGGCGTAGCCATCCCAAAGGCATGGGTGGCGTGATCCACGTCTCCCCAGACGCAGCCGCCACCCACATGGACGGTGCCAGCCGCGGGATCAACACGAATGCCCTTCATCCGCGACAGATCGATGACCAGTCCGTCGTCGCAGGTTCCGAGGCCGCCACCGTTATGGCCTCCACCGCGAATCGCGATTAGCAGATTCTTGTCGCGACCGTATTCGACTGCGGCTATCACGTCGGCCACGTCCACGCACCGGGCAATCAGGAGCGGCCGCTTGTCAATCATGCCGTTGTAGACTTTGCGAGCGGAATCATAACCGGGGTCGCCGGGATGGATCAGCTCGCCGCGAAAACGGCATCGGAGTTGCTCGGTAGAGACTATCGACACGGGTCCCTCCTCAGGTTGGCGTGACGCTCTGCTGGCCGAACAGTTCAAGAAGACAAGTTGCGCCCAAAAAGCAAGCCAGGCAAACCTTCACCTCAAAAGTCGGCTCACTTGCGAGATACCCGGTCAGGCAGCCTTCTATACGCTTGCTACCAAGCCTCAAACCCGGGCTTTCCGGCTGATCCATGCTTGCTGCAAATACCGGCTTTGTCCCCATCGGATTACAGGATGACTAGAATGTTCCCTTGATAACTATGCGGCAATAGAACCAACCGCACTCAAGGCATATCTGAACGCTTCCCCAACGAATACACCCGATCGTCAGGCCAATTGCTTCGGGGTTTCCTGGTCGAACTAAAACCAGTGTCCGAGGATGGTCGCTTTGCTCAGATTCCACGCCGCCCCACAGAATCGGATTCCCCTTCAGTACTGCCGGAACTTTAAGCCCCAGTTCTTCCGCACGGCGAGTGACGTCCTCACCTGGTTTGGGATGGCGCCTCGTCACTTGGCTGATGAAATCGTGTAAAAACGATTCCAATTCGCGTGTATCTCTCAGCAAGGCTCCCAAGCTACCTTCTGCACTCATCTGTTGCCTCCTGTGCGAACTGCGTTGTACGGCTTTATCCCCCTTTACTGGAGGTGAGCGCTACACGCTCTTGGCGCGTATTTTCGATCTCTACGTCAAGCAAGTTCGTGACCAAGGGATAAAGCGAAAGAACAGACGCACACGAACACTTCTGCACTGGATCGGGTTCCGGTTCGAATGGTTGACTTATTGGGAGAAATCGAGTGATTGCCCGACCGTTCTCGTCCAGGTGGAAGCTCTCTGCCTTTCAATGCTCCACCTTGAGTGCTTGAGAGACAGTCGGAGATTGCTTGGCTACGCCTCGTGGTACCGTCCTCATTGCCTCAAAAGAGGCAGTTTTGGCCGAAATGGGACAGTCGGAGGCAAACCCGTCTTTCATTTGGCTCTTTTTGCTGTCCCAGGCCTGTGCCAGAACCCCACCGCCAGAGCACCTTTAGGCGCTCTAGCGAGTCTGATCCGGGAACAGTAATCCGGCAGTCCGATCGCCGCCGAAGGAATACAGCCTCATTGAGCATCTGACGGAGTTCGTATAGACTTGGCATTATCTGAATATCCTTGCCTCGAGTCGGCCCAATCAGGGAGAGTAATTTTGCCGGGTAGACCAGCTTCGCCCGTTGTCGCGGAGAATCGTCCAGGAGCACTCCGCTCCTGGATATGGCCTAGCGCGCTGCTGGGCGCCGTCGGAACTGTGGGAATTCTCCAATACCTAACGCCGCCGACACTCGTCCACTGGCTTTACATCTTGCAGCGTGGTTACTACGTTCCGATAGTTCTGGCGGGCCTCCGATGGGGCTGGCGGCGCGGATTAATCGTCGCGTTACTCTCCGGAGCAGAGTTCGCGATCGGCACGCCGTCAATTTGGAAAGTGCGCCGGGTCGACGTGCTCGATCAGTGTTTGGAAATTTGCGTCTTCTGCCTCGTCGGGCTGACGGCAGGCGTGCTGACCGATAAGCAACGAAAGCAGCAGCAGGCCCTTGAAATGACGACCAATCAACTCCGTCAGGCCCACCACGACCTCCAGGAGAACTTTGAAAGTCTAAAGCGTGCGGATCGGCTTTCAGCACTAGGGCAGCTTTCGGCCGGTCTGGCCCACGAGATCCGCAATCCGCTGGCAGGTATCGAGGGCGCTATCACGGTTTTGCAGCGCAGAAGTTCGTCGGAGGAGAGGCGGCTGGAGTTCCTCGAAATCATCCATAAGGAAAGCAGCCGCCTGAATCGGATGCTGAACCGATTTCTAAACTTCGCAAGGCCCGCTAAACCCGACCTTAACATGATCGAAATCGACGACCTTCTAGAATCGGTGATCAACCTGGCGCGGCACGCCGACGGCAACGGCCGGTTGGAATTGAAGAAGGAGATCCGGCCGTCGGCCTCCACGGTGAAATGCGATCCCGAGCAAATGAAGCAGGTCCTGTTAAATCTCGTCATGAACGCGATCCAGGCGATGCCTCACGGCGGAACAGTGATGCTCGCGGCGCGACAGGATGAGGATAAGGTCATCATCGATGTGGAAGACCAAGGAACCGGAATCATGAAGGGCGACGTGGAGCGCATCTTTGATCCGTTCTTTACGACCAAGAGTACGGGGACCGGCTTGGGCCTCTCCGTGGCGCACCAGATCGTCACCCAGCATGGAGGGAGCCTGACGATTCCGCGAAACTCACCGGCGGGATCGACCTTCCGGGTTTCGCTTCCGGCGGGATCAACTTACCGGCATGACCAAGAGCAAGATTCTTATCGTGGATGATGACCCCAGCCTGCGAAGGGTGCTGGAAGTTCAGCTGGAGCAGGAAGGGTATGCAGCGGCTTCTGCAGCCTCGGGCCAGCAGGTGCTTTCGATGCTTCAGCTGCAAGCTTACGACCTCATCATTGCTGACCAGAAGATGCCCGAATTCTCCGGCATAGCGCTCCTAAGACAGATTCGATCGCAGTACCCCGAGGCGGTCATGATTATTCTCACGGCGTTCGGCACTGTGGAAACCGCCGTCGAGGCTATGAAAGCAGGAGCGTATGACTATCTCACCAAGCCTGTGCATCCGGACGAGCTGTCACTTGTGGTTCACCGCGCTCTGGAGCACTCGCTTCTGGTTAAAGAAGTACGGGCGTTGCGGTCCAGCCTTAATGAAAAATTCGGATTCGACAACATCCTGGGGCGCTCCGATGTGCTGCTTCAGGCGCTCGATACGGCCGCCAGGGCAGCGGCTACCGGCTCAACGATTCTGATCCGAGGGGAGACAGGAACCGGCAAAGAGCTTCTCGCAAAGGCGATTCACTTCAACAGCGCCCGAAAAGACAAACCATTCATAACGATCAACTGTGCTGCGATTCCGAAGGAGTTGCTGGAATCGGAACTGTTCGGCCACAGAAAGGGGGCCTTCACCGGCGCCGTCGCAAATAGGAAGGGCAAAGTCGAAATAGCCGACGGAGGAACACTCTTCCTCGACGAAATCGGCGACATGCCGCTCGAGCTCCAGGTCAAGGTCTTGCGGTTGATCCAACAGGGCGAAATCGAGAAACTGGGCAGCGAGGGGACTCAGAAAGTAGATGTGCGCATCATTGCGGCTACGCATAGAGACCTGCAGGCGATGATCGAAGACGAAACGTTTCGAGAGGATCTCTATTACCGTCTCGCCGTGATCCCCCTGACCGTACCGCCTCTGCGCGAACGGCCGGAGGATATTCCTGAGCTCGTGCAGCATTTCTTTGGCATCAGCAAAGAGAAAAACAGGCGCTCGGGACTCACGATGGCCCCAGCACTGCTCCCCTACTTCACCCAATATCGCTGGCCCGGAAATATACGCGAACTCGAAAACGTTATCGAGCGTGTCGTGGCTCTGGCTCGCGGCGACGTGGTCACCATTCAGGACCTGCCGCCGCTCTTGGGGCGAGACCGCGGCGGCCTTGAAGCCGTTGAAATAGATCTACCGCCGCAGGGGATCAGCCTGGACGGAATCGAGAAGGAGTTGATTTTAAAAGCTCTGGAAAAGTGCCGGTGGAACAAAACGCATGCAGCCCGCTACCTGGATATCAGCCGCAAAACGCTGATTTACCGTATGGAGCGGCACGGGATCCGCAAACCGAAGGGTTTTCAACTTCCCACCGATTAAGGATCCGTACGCGGAAGAACCAACGAGGAAGGGACTACACCCTGGCTGGGCGGTTGCTCCAAAAGAAGTCGCAGCCGAGAATTACAGCCGCAAGCGGTGGGCGGAGTGAAGCGTGGTCCGCGGATTCTGCGTAATCTCGGCTTCCGGACCGGCTTGTGAGCGTCCATGACCTGTCGAGGCGAGCGCGTGAAGAGGTTAGTGCTTCGGCGTGCTGGACTGGGTTACGGGACCATAAGAGATAATCTTGGTCCGCGAACGGAACTGTTTGTAATCCGTATATTTGACGATTTCTATGACGTGGATGGGAGGTCCGCCGTTATCGAAATAGAGGGTATCGTCGGCTTTGGTGAACACGGGAAACCAATATTTGCCGTCAATCTGCTGCCGCCAGGTGGCGAACCGCGGAAAGCGCTGCTTAAGCTGCGGAACGTTGCGTCCCTCCGCGTACACAATTTGAAGATTATGGTCATCAACCCACACCGTGCCATCGAAGTACTGGTGGTTCTTCTTTATATCGTTCGGGCGCACTGAGAAGACGTAGCACGTGAGATAGTCCTTGTGAACATGCCCAAGATAACGAATATTGTACTCAGGCAGCTCATCTGTGGTGAACACAAAAACATGAATGTTGCGGAAGGCGTTGATGTCCTGCTGCGTGATAATTAAGTCTTTCAGGTCGCCGGGAGGCGCATAGGTTACGGATTCCACCCGCTGTCCGTTGCCATTGAATGAAATATCCCAATCTTGCTCCCAGGAGCCATCAACATTGCCACTAGCGTCCAGCGTCTCCACCCGGTTGATTTGGTGATAGACGTAATTGGCTCGGGCTTCTTTGAAAAGGTTCTCATTGGCCGCAACCGCTTGAATAATGTGCTGGATCTGAGCGGGGCTCGGATCAGGCAGTGGAGTATCGCTGGGCGGCGGAGGCGGCGTATGAATTTGTGAGCGGGCTGGCGCGGCGGCGTGCGACAAAGAGGGTGCAGGCGCCGGCGAAGCGGGATGAACGGCCGGCGCGACTACACCCGTTCCCGTTGGAGGTCCAGGCATCGGTCCGGGTTGCGACGCTGAGGGCGCCGCCTGCGGGCTCGTTTCCGCAGGCGGCGTCTTCACGTTCTGGCTTGCATGCTGCAGGGCGTCCATCACCGCATCCGATGCTCCATCCTGGTAGAACTGTTTAGCCAAAGCGGGAGTCAGCTTGAAATCCACTCCTCTCTGCTCGATCAGGGAGACGATCTTTTGCGCGTTCGAGCCGCCGATGAGGAGCAGAGTGACGTCGTCGGCGCTCAGCGGCCGGGGTGGGCCGCTCGCGCGGGTGCAGACACCCACTGCCATGATGAACACAAACAAGCCCGCCACTACACTCTTTCGCATACTGAAGGCTGCGCTCAAAAAGCTGGCGTGAAACTCCTCTGGGGTGCGAGGGTTACCACCGCTTTATCAGATCCTCCAGCCGGGTGGCGCAGACATTGCTGTTTTTGGCCATGTCTGCGGTTTTCAGCCAGTCGGACGCCAATATCCGCCCTCTTCTAAATATGAAAGTCGCAGCGAGTGAAAAGGTTGCATCGCCCTCGTCAGCGTGATCCCCCAGTTTCGGGTATGTAGAGGCGGCTTTATGCCCCCATTCTGTGTGGCGGGGTAAACCCGCCGCTACAATTGTGCCCGAGGGATTACTCGTCAGCGTGATCGTCGCTTGTTTTTCAAGCGGGATTGCCGCAGCTTACGCGGGTTTCGCTTAGGCTTCGAAATCTCCAGGGTGACGTTCCCTACTCGCCGGACCTCCCATTTCTTCGCGGATTTCGTCTTTTCAGAATTGGCGTCTGCCATAATCCTCCATGCGTTTGGAAGCTCTCTGGAACTCGCAAGCCTCGCGAGCTCAGCCTGCCCCGTTGCAAGCGATTTTTCCCAGAGCCTGGGAAGCGCCGAAAATGGCCGAGATCGGCACCAGACCACCGAGCTTATACTGGCCCATACCTGCGAAACCGGCAGAGGCGATGCAGCCGCATTCACCGCATACAGGATTCCCGCCAAGTTGGCAAGGGGCGATGCGAGTGGTGAGGTCGGAGGAAATACAGGTGGTGACCTGCGCGAAGATGCATTCCTTGGGTGACTGCGGCGGAAGCCGCAGCCCGTCCAGCATTTGGCTGGTCACGTCTACCTTGGGAAAAGTGGATCCCAAATAGCCTAGCTCGGCAATGGCCTGCGACCGCTCTCCGGCAGAAAGGCGTTCCTCCGTTTGTTCGCCCTGCTGGGGTGTATACAGGCTAAACCAGATTTTCACCACCTCATCGCGGGCCGACCAGAACTCCGCGAATTCTCTGAGGTAATCACGCCGGCGGAGTTGCTGGCTCGTGATGGTGCAATGAATGCGGACACGCTGGCCTTCGATGTTCTTAAGGATGCGATCGTAGGTGGCGGGGGCGCGGCGCTTATCGTGGTCCGGTGCGAGGCCGTCAACTGAAACTGAAATATTGATATCGGGAAGCTCTCTCCATTCCTTGGGAATGGGACGCACGGCGCTCGTAACAAGCTGCACTTCCAGCCCCATCCGGCTGAGAATCGGAAGCAAAACGCTGAGCTCCCGGAAGCGCACCAGAGGCTCGCCGCCGACGATCGAGAGATGAATGGGACGCAGCCGGCGAACGAGCGCTAGCACGCCTTGAACCAGGTCATCTCCCTTCAAATCGCTGAGCGCGTGCAACGATCCCAGGGCGCCCAGGTGCTCCGGGCTGTAAGCGTAGCATCCCGGGCAACGCAGCGGGCACTCCCGCGTAATTTCGATAGAGAGCAGGGGCCGGCGGCCTCGGAGAATGCCCGCCCAAGCGGGAATGAGGTCGGATTTTTTCATAAGCTGTACGGGCCGAGGGTTGAACGCCCGATGCGGCCATCACGGGCCATTCCCTGGCACCGCCAAAAGCGTTCCCGCGCCCTCTCACACTCCGTCCCCTCCATCGGCCAATTTCATCGTAGTTCATGAGCGAAGTGGTGTCCAGACGAGCAGCTTTATTTGCTTTCGATTTTACATTGCCGGTGGGGTTGGGCACTCTTGATTCCGGAGTGGCATTGTGGGTTTGTGCGACCTGGCATCAGAAGCCGTGAATTAATCGTTTGAACCACAAAGGCACCAAGGCACGAAGCTTGAAAACAAAACTCCTTTCTCCGTGTCTTGGTGTCTTTGTGGTGAAATGGGAGACTCGGGCTAAAACTTGCGCGACCAATGCCGAGGCCAACGCTCGATGACCACCTTCTTCTCGGTATAGAAATCGACAGCGTCCCGGCCCTGGCCGTGAAGATCGCCGAAGAAGCTCTCTTTCATTCCACCGAAGGGGAAATAGGCCATCGGAGCGGCCACTCCCAAGTTAATCCCGATATTGCCAGCCAAGGCCTTATAGCGGAATTCGCGCGCTGCGAGGCCGCTGCTGGTGAACAAACACGCCATATTTCCATAATTCGAGGCATTTACCAGCTCGATCGCATCGTCAATCGTCTGAACGTGAACGAGGCCGACGACCGGTCCAAAGATCTCGGTTCGAGCGATCGTTCCCGCCGGAGGAACGCCGTCGAGAACTGTGGGCCGGACAAAGTTCCCCTGTTCGTAGCCGGAAATGCGCGTGTTGCGCCCATCCACAAGGGCACTACCGCCTTCCCCCATCCCGCGTCCGATTAAGTCTTCGACGCGTTCTTTGCTCTGCGGCGTGATCACGGGTCCCATCTGCACCCCATCATCCAGGCCGTAGCCCACCACGCGAACGCGCGCGGCCTCGGCGAGCGATTCGCGGAATGGCTGGCGTGCCTCACCAACGGTAATGGCCAGCGACGCCGCCAGGCACCGCTGCCCGGCACAGCCAAAGGCGGAGTCAGCGACAATCTGGGTGGTCATTTCCAGGTCGGCGTCAGGTAAGACAATCACCGGGTTTTTCGCCCCGCCCTGGCACTGCGCCCGCTTTCCGGCCGCGGCGGCACGGCTGTAAATGTACCGGGCGACAGGCGACGATCCGACAAAACTGACGGCTCGAACCGCCGGATGGTTCAACAGCGCGTCGACAGAATCTTTGGCGCCGTGCACCAGATTGACTACACCCGGGGGCAATCCCGTCTGCTCCAGAAGCTCGAAAAATCTCCACGCGGTAACGGGAACCTTCTCCGACGGTTTCAGGATGAAGGTGTTGCCGCAGGCGATGGCGCAGGGCAAAAACCAGAGAGGGACCATCGCCGGGAAATTGAAGGGAGTGATCGCCGCCACAACGCCCAGTGGCTGGCGGATCATCATCTCGTCGATGCCGCGAGCAATATCTTCGCTGTTGTACCCTTGCATCAGCGAAGGAATTCCGCAAGCGAATTCCACATTCTCGATCGCCCGCCGCACCTCGGCAACCGCCTCGCCGTAAGTCTTGCCGCATTCATTCGTGATCGATCGGGCCAAGCGGTCCTGATGCTCTTCAAGAAGCCGGCGAAATTTGAAGAGGGGCTGAATCCGGTCCGCGGGTGGCGTCTCCCGCCACTCTCGATACGCTTTGCTTGCCGCTTCCACGGCCCGATCCACTTCGGCAACAGAGGAAAGAGGCACTCGTCCCAGGCTCTCGCCGGTGGCCGGATTAACGACCGCCAAATCGTCCTTTGTGGCAGGCTTAGTCCATACGCCTGCAATATAATTTGTCAACTGCGGAATGTTCACGATAATGCCTTCCTCAGCGCTGGGTTACATACCCTTGCTCCAGGTACCACGCTGCAGCCCGGCCCAGAGCATCTTCCGCCGGTCCGGGACGAAAATCCAGCTCCCGCATAGCTTTCGAGCAATCCACGAACATCTTATAGCGCGCCATCCGCACGCCTTCGACGGGAATCCGAGGCGCCCGCCCTGCGAAGGCTGAGATTGCGCCGTCGAGCGATCCAGCGGCAAGCGCCAGGGCATACGGGATTTGCCATCGTGGGGCAGGCCGCCCGCTGAGGCGAGCCAGCGCGGTGAAGATTTCCTTCAGCGTCATATTCTTTCCACCCAGCAAATAACGCTCACCCACGCGGCCACGCTCGGCCGCCAGCAGGTGGCCCTGGGCAACATCTTCAACCGCAACAACATTCAGTCCTGAATCCACGTAGGCAGGCATCCTGCCGTTCAGGAAATCGACGATCATTTGGCCGGTCGGAGTTGGCTTCCAATCGCCCGGGCCGACGGGCGTGGTGGGGTTCACAATCACGACCGGAAATCCCTCTTGCGATGCGCGAAGGGCTTCCTGCTCCGCAAGAAACTTCGAACGTTTATAGTGTCCTGTCATGTCATCTAAACCGGCCGGTGTCGTTTCGTTGGGAAGAGCGCCCTCGCGCGGCACGGCAATCGTGCCGACGGTGCTCGTATAGACAAAACGGTCTGCGCCTGCTTCGGCGGCGGCTCGCAGGAGATTGCGCGTTCCCTCGACGTTATTTTCGTAGATTTCCTTGGGGTTCTTGGACCACAGGCGGTAGTCAGCGGCGACGTGGTAGACATGCCGGACGCCGCGAAGCGCGGCGCGCAACGAGGAGATGTCACGCAGGTCACCCTCAACGCGCTCGACTTCCAGGCCCTCGATGGCCTTGAGGCCGCTCGCGGGGCGGGCGAGAGCGCGCACACAGCCCGGCCGCCCCAAGAGCGCGCGCACCACATGGCTGCCCACAAAACCACCGGCGCCGGTGACGAGCGAGATCACAGACTGCTGTTGAGAGACGGTTGAAGGGGCGCCCGGCGCGGGCTGGTGAGGTTCCATTTGAGCATTTTCCAGCTATCGCCGAGTTTACGGTTTGCGCCGAGTACTGCGGAAGGCTCATAGCCCGCGTGCACCATGCAATGCTCACAGCGGGGATCGCGGCCACGGCCATAGCGTTCCCACGGCGTGCTGTCCATAAACTGCTTGAATGTAGGATAGTGGGAGTCCGTAATCAGATAGCAAGGGCTCTTCCAGCCGCGTGGATTGAACGTCGGATTACCCCATGCCGTGCACATCAGCTCGCGGTCGCCACGCAAATACTCCAGGTAAATCGGAGACGTCATGAGATTATACGCCGCAAGAAACTGGGTTGCCGCCCGGAACTTCTCTCTCACGTCGTCCCGCGACATAAAAATATCCTTCGTTTGCACTGCCGCGTATGAATAAGCCGGGGAGATCATGTGCCCGTCCACGCCGAGCGTCTGGAGGTAAGCGAGCAGCTCGGCAATTTCGCCCAAGTCGGTCTGTTTGAAAATCGTGGTGTTCGTGCAGACCAGAAAACCAGCCTGTTTCGCAGCCTTGATTCCTTCGATCGCTTCCTTGAAGACGCCTCGGCGCTCAACGCACAGATCGTGCGTCTCCTCAAGGCCGTCGAGGTGCACGTTAAAGAAGAATCGCGAGTCCGGCTGGTACTCCTTCAGCTTCTTGCGGATGAACATGCCATTGGTGCACAGATAGATGTGCTTTCTGCGGCCCAGGATCTCGCGGACGAGGCGCGGAAGCTCCGGGTAAATCATCGGCTCGCCGCCGCAAATGGAAACAATCGGGGTGCCACATTCGTCGACCCCAGTCAGACACTGTTCGACGGTAAGCCGGTCCTTAATCGTTTCCTTGTATTCGCGAATACGGCCGCAACCGGTGCAGGTGAGATTGCAAGCGTGCAACGGCTCAAGCATCATGACCAGCGGAAACTTATCCACGCCTCGCAGCCGCTTGCCTCCAATATACTTCGCCATGTCAACAGTCATGCCGAGCGGAAATCTCATTCAGCGTTACTCCTCAACCTCGCTAGTCTTCTCGTCCCACTTCGTTTTTATGGGCGAGCGAACAATCAAGTGTGCAAACCCCTCCGCCCCGGACAGCGGCTTTCCTCTTGCTCGTCGCGCCGCAAAGCCTAAGTGTGACCTGTCCGGATGACGTTCGTCAATGTCTGCGATTGTCACGGGATATATTCGGGCTCAGAATGTCCGGTGCGATCTGATCTCCAGCGAGTATCCACCCACCTCGTCGCGCAGCGCTTCTACAGACCATCGGCGCGTGAATTGGTATTGGACCTGAACCACAGAATCCTGCGTGGTAGTCGTGTTGACGCTGAACGTGAAGAATAGATTTTTCGTCACCTGCTTTTGAATGCCAATGTTTACGCCCGGATTACTTTCGTAACCGCCTACCTGCGGATCAATCGTGAGAGAAGAAAGGCCAGCCATCTTAAAGACCCGGCTGCCGGCCTGGCTTATCCCCGCAGCGAGCATAGATTCTGCACCCACGCCCGAACTGGCAGCTTCGGTCGGTTGTCCCGAAACCAGAAGGCTGATGATATCGGCGCTTGCCAGAGGCGGGTTCGAAGTATAAGTGGTGCGGAGACGATCGACGGGACCGGCAAAAGTCAGGGTCACCGCGTACTGGTTGATCGTTGTGCCGAGTCTGATGTCCAGTACAGGTTCAATCATGACCGGACTGACGAAGTTGATGGTCCCGGTTTGCACGCTATAACGATTGCCTGCAAAGATCAGGGTTCCTCCATTCGCCAAGGTCACCCGGCCCACCACAACAGGATCGTCGATGGTTCCCACCACCCGGAGGTCTGCCGCGCCACTGAGGTTGAGCTGGTCGCTTGTCAAGGTGAGTTCGTGGGAGGATCGCACGGCGACGTTGAGTTTAATGTTACTGGCGAACCCGGTGCTCGGGCCTGCGGTAGTGGACATCGTGTTGAATTGATCTGTAAACGTGGTCAGATCGAACTGCGGCGTGAGAGAGAGGCTGTTAATGAAAACCTGTCCGCTCAGGAGGGCGGCGCCTGGAGTGCCCAGTAATTTCAATTGAGCGGCCAGTGCCTCGCTCACCCCTTCAGGATAGGCGAGGTGCAGATTATCAGCGTTGAGCGCAAGATTGAATTGGGTTCCGTGCTCAAAGGATACCGAGCCGGACATCGCCACCGAACCGCCACCCGCTTGCGCTGTCAGGTGGGTGATTTGCGCGCGCCTCGAAGTGAACGCAATGGCGCCGTTCATATTTTGAACGCCCAGCGGAGCTTCAGGGGCCACAAAGACCGCATTCACGATGCGAGCGTCACCCCGAATCCGCGGGTGGCTCCGCGTTCCTTGCGCCGTAACATTGACCTGAAGCTGGCCAGAACTTGTCAGGTCCGGATCGAGGATGTGGGCAAGGTGAAAGTCGATAACGCCCTGCGCGCTCGCTCTGAGCTGGCCATTCGAGGCAACGGGCAGCGATGCCTGAAACCGGAAATCGGTGCCCGCGCCTTTGATCTCGGCCGGCTTAAGAACCAGTGATCCATTTTGGTAATCGGCAGTGATGACCGAAACACTGGAAACGCGCACGGATTGATACCCAAGCCGAAACGTAGGGATTTCAAGGTGAGCCTGAAGCCGCTGCCGATTCTTGAGTGGTCCACGCAGCCATGCCTTGAGTTGAGTTTCGCATTGAATGGTGGCTGCGCCCCCAGCCAGATAAGTCGATAACAAGGGGCCTGCCTCGACCGTTCCGGTGCTCAGGTTGAGAGCCGCATCATAATCGCCCGTCAACTGCACCGTTCCATTCCCATGCGCCGCGATGCCCGAAAAGTTGGAATTCAAATTGAGCGTTGCGGTCTGGTTCGCGACGGTCGCCTCTGCGGAAACTCCCGTAATGGCCTCTTTGCCGATTCGCAACGTAGGGATGGAAAGCTCGGCCTGGAGCCCGGGAGCTTTGAGCGTGCCTTGGCCTCGGACCGAAGCTTTAGCGACGCCATTGAGCTGATAGGCCTTGAGGAGGCGAAGCCGCCCGAGATTAAGCCCCGCCATCGTGACCTGCCCCTGATAGCCCTCATTTGCTGGAGAGTAAGTGACAACCGCGTTTACGTTACCCGCCTCAGTTTCCACTCGAAGCGTCGATTCGACCTTCGTCCCGTTCCCTTGAAACCGCATCATCACCTGTTGGATCGGCTGATTCCAGGCTTCGGCGTTCACAACCTGAATCGTGCCGCTGCCTTCCGGCCGGGATACTGTGCCATGAGCAGAAACCTGCGCGGACAGTAAACCTTGGACGGGATATTTCAAGTGGGCGACGCTCGCCAGGGCTGCGACCGACATTCTGTTCGCTGTAAGCTCCAGTAAGACGGGCTGCGACGGGCTAAAGGTCCAGTCGTGTAAGACCAGCGAAAGACGAAACCGAGCGTTGCCGTGCGCGGCCTGAACTTCGCCTTGGCTGAGCGCCAGCCCGGAATCCGAAACAGCTACCTGAGTCTCAACGCGCGGGAACGACGCCTGCCCGATGCGCAGATTGTTCGCATTAAGCTGGCCCGTGAGTTTCGGGTGTTGAAGAGTCCCTTGAACAAACCCTTGGAACAAAGCCGACCCCGAGATGCCGAAGACCTGCACCGTGGTTGAAGAGGGGGCCGCAAATCTGCGGACCTCGGTGACAAGCTGATCGATCTCGTGCAGGTCGCGCGTGCGGGCCCGGATTGTGAGTGCCGCATCTCTTCCGAGGCCGCCGTTGAGGTCGATTTCGCTTTGAGCGGTCGCGACGGTTGACTGCCGAAGCGTGAGCTCCCTCGCCGGCGCATCATAGGCCGTGCGGAGTGTGGCGCGGAGCGGAATAGTTTGCCGCTTCACCGGTGCTCCAGCAACCGCAACGGCCCCTCCGAAGGACGCATCGGCAGTGATGCGGAGTTGATTTAAAGTTCCCTGCCAGGAGGCCTGGGCCGTTGTGCTTATGCTTCCGGCTACCGGAAAGCCCGCCCAGTGGTTAGCCGGCAGCGCCGCCCGCAACGCGCCGATTGAGACTGACTGGAGGGAAGCGGTGAGTTTTCCGCGCGCGAGCCCTGCGAGATTGTGGATTGACAGTCGTGCCGCCAGGCGGCCGTCGAACAGCTTCGCCTTGAAGTCATTCACAGTGAGGTTTCCGCCCGCAAGATGATACTGGCCGCTGAGCGCCAGCGCCTGGCCACCCACTTGCTGAAGCCGGGCGGACAAACGCGGGCTGCCGAGCTTCCCACTCAGCGTTATCGAATCCAGCAACGCACGGCCTGCGGCGCTCGTATAGTCAAACACGCCGCTTGTTGTGATCTCACCCACGGGCACGATCGTACTTCGCACAATTCGTGCTGCCTCGGCAGCCGCAAGCCGCACCGAGTAGGAGCCGTTCACAACAGGCTGACTGTAATTCCGGAGTGTAGCCCGGATGGACACCGTGGACCCTGCCGCCCGGACCACAAGCGGGCTCGCTCGCATTTCGTTCGAATTGGCGCTGAAAGACAGGCTCAGGCTGTGCGACACCAGCCGGTAAGCGCCCACCTGAATCTTCCCCGCGACGTACTGGAGCTCACCATCGTATTCCTTCTTCAGCGGGTCAAACTCCGATTGAGTCTGAAGATTCCGCAGGCTCACTTCCAGCGGGATCTGACGGTCGTTAACGTTGATTTGTCCGCGATCGAGCTGGAATCGATCGATGGCTAAGTTGAAAAGGCTCGTGTTCGTACGGGGTTGACTGGGTTGAGAAGAGGGAGGCGGGTGGGGCAAGTTTGTCTGGCCATTGGCGGCGACGATTAAGTGAACCACAGGATGAGTGATCTCAACTTTGCGAAGGCCAATCTCTCTCTTAAGGAGAGAAATGATCTTCAGTTCCACCTCCACCTGATCAACGCGCAGGAGCGGATGACCAGGATTCGCTTGTGTGCCGGGGATGCTTATCCGGTAAAGGTCTACTCGAAGATTCAGCAGATGGAAATCGAAGTCGCCCACCTGAACCTTTCCTCCAATCGCTTGCCCGGCACGGCTGGCGATGACCCCCAAAACATACCGATGAAAAGCCCGGCTGCGCAGCACAAAATATCCCGTGATGGTGCAAACCACAATGAGGGAGGCAAGCCCAAGAGCGATCCACTTGAAGATTCTCTTCTTTGCCATAGGTGTCCTCCGCAATCGGAACAACGTAATGCGGCCCCCTCACCTTTAATTTCCGCGGCTACTTCGAAATTTCAGGGGAAAAGCCGCAAACCCGCAAACAGCACGGGTCTGGATTGCAAGACTGTGAAGTCTTGTTTTTAGGACGCTTTTCCGGGGAACCCCCTCACCCGGCTCGCGCCGGCTGGAGAAAACGCCGGCCGCTCGCCACCCTCTCCCCCAAGGGGGCGAGGGCAGGGGTTCCTCTGGTTTGGTTGCGGCCGCAAGGCCCCGCTGCACTACCCGTTTCGGGTTGCCCCTTCAGGGCTCGTTTACTCAAGGCAGACTCCATTCCCTGCGCGTTGCCCAAGGTTATGATGGGCGGCCCTTCGGGCCTTGTCTGGCTGGACGCAATCACGAGCCACTAACCACGAACCACGGTTTTTAAAATGCCTGCCCCAACGTTATAAAATACTGGAACGCGTTAAAGCCCGGCACGGGATTAAGGTTCTCCCCGAAATCGACCCGAATCGGGCCCACCGGCGTCTCGTAGCGCAGGCCAAAGCCCACCGTGTTGCTATACTGTCCATCGTGCGTGAAGCCAATCCGGCTGAAGACATTCCCTCCATCGTAGAACAGCACGCCACCGAGGTGTTTTATAACTGGGAAAGTCACGGGGATTGGAAATCGCCCTTCTGAATTCACGATGAACAATTGCGGTCCTCCCGTTGGCAGAAGAGCTCTGGCAGTGCAACTCGAAGGGCTCGTAGTGGTACACAGTTCCGCGAGGACCTGAGGGCCGGCGCTGTTGATCGCAAACCCTCGCAGGCTGTCCGCGCCGCCAGTAAAGAAGCGGTCGCTGAAAGGCACATGGCTGCCAGCAAAAGCCTTCTCCTCGCCAAGCTCGATCCGGTTAGCCCAAACCAGCCACGGCTTCACCTGATGGTAAGCCGCTGCCTGGCCAAAGAACCGCGTGAAATTCTGGCTGGACCCGATGAGCTTTGGAGTGACGCTCAAATCGACGCTTTCAAAGACGCCGCGATGCGCATCCATGGGGTTGTCGCGGGTATCGTGAATGAAGGATGCTGAGAGCGTCGAGTCACGGATCGATAGGTCCTCCACGGGAATAAAATTACGAATCAGGAGATTGCCTAACGAGGTCGCCTGGTAACTGTACCGGAGCTCCAGGCGCTCGGTCCGCGCTGAATTCAGCGGGTGATCGAATTCCAAAGATCCTTGGCCAAGCCTCGCGGTGAACAGGGGATTCTGCGTCGTGCGCTCGGTGGAAGCGCTGGCGACAGAACTCCAGCTTGAACTCAAGAATTGCGGGTCGCTGTAACTGAGCGTCAGGCGCTGGTCAAGCCGCGAAAGCACGCCGGAGACGGAAGCGGTTTGATCGCTGCCGAACAGGTTTCTACGGCTGTATTCAAGCGAGCCCTCGGGGCTGATAATCGTCTTTTCGATGGGCTGGAACGATGTGGGCAGGCCTATCGTCGGGAGCCCTGGCAATTGCAGGACGCCCGATGAGATCTGCCCGGTTCGCGGCGTGGAAAGGAATCCGAAGCCGTAGCTCACCTCATTGCGCTTGGTCTCATGGACTTTCACCAGAACGTCCGCCATCGGATCAACCCGGTCGAGCGCTGCCATTTGAGTTTGCGAATTTACGGGAAGCGCATCGAGATCCTGCGGCCCCTGCGCGCTCAACGAACCCTGCCCGGCCACGTGAGATGAACCGACGCTCGCCCAGTCAAAGAGCCCAAGGTTGTAGAGGCTGCTTTCCGCCTGAAGCATCTTCCCTTCGCTTAGAGGCTGGCCGGCCTGGATGCCTGTGTTGCGGCGGATGAGCCCTGGCTTCGTGTGCACGTCGCCGAGAATCAGCACAGAGCGGATGCTCACGCGAGGCCCTTCGTCGACAATGTAGTTGATATTCACCCGGTCAGGCTCCTTCGGGACGCGACTCGACGTAGCCCGGAAACTCACGTTGGGATAGCCGAGGTTGAGGTACGAAGCGACAATGCGCTTCCGGTCGAGAGTCACGTCTGCTGGCGAGAAAGGCTGGCCCTCGCGCAATCGGAGACCGCCCGGCTCCAGAATGGCGAGCGTCTGAGTGCGGAGGCCGGTCACGGTGAGAGCGTTGACGATCCTCTGCGGCCCTTCCTGAATATGGAACGTGACGTAAATTTTGGGTTCAACATCCTTCACCGTCGCATGGATACGGACATTCTCGAAGCCGGCGTTCTGATAAAAGCCCGTCAGATTCGTCACGCTCTGGCCGAGCGACGTATTGTTGAATTTACCGTGGGAAAGGAAGTGCGCGGTTTGAATGACGACCTGATGGCGCAGCGCGTTTTCGCTAAAATAGCGGCTTCCGGCGAAACTGATGCCCGCCACCGTGTGACGCCGGCCACGCTCAACCTGGTAAGTCAGAGAGATTAGGGAAGGCGTCTGTTCAAGCTTCGGACCGACCTTCACATCGAAATAGCCCTTCGATTGAAAATAGCTGGTGAGATTAGTGGCGCCCTCCGTGACCAAATATTGGTCGAAAGAGTTTTCCTGATATATGGGGATGAGACTCTTCAACGTCTTGCCACGGATGCGAGCTCCCGCGAGGCGAATTTTTACTTTCGGCCCGAGCTCAATCTGAAAGTGGATCGGCACGCGATTGGTTTTCGGATCATACTGTGGCTTCGCGACCCTGATCTGGCTGGCCAGCCATTCCTTCCTGCCAAGATAATCCCGAATCACGCGCACCGCTGCTTGAACCTTTTCGGGATGGTACAAGTGGCTGGGCTTGAGATCTCCCCCTTTTATGCGGGCCCGCAGCGAGTGAAGCGCTCCCCGGATGCGTTGGGCCTCTAACGGTGGCGGACCGGCCACATTTATTGTCCCAAACTTCGCGCGTCTTCCGAGCTCAAGGTGGTACACCAGGTTAGCCAGATTGTGGGCGGCGTCAAGCCGGGTTTCCTCGCGAACTCGCGCCTGAAAGTATCCCTCGTTGTGTAAGAATCCCTTCACGCCGCGCGCCCCAGCTTCCACCAGGCTCTCCTCATAGGGTGCGTTCGCCGGATAGTTCACAACGTAAAGCAACTGCGAGTAGTCAAACGAATTTAATGTGCCAGTAAAGGTGATGATTCCAACGTAGTAGACCGGCTGAAGCAGAAATATGACCTCCAGCCCATCGGCTTCCGGGTCGATTCGCACATCAACCCGGGTGAAGTGACCTGCGGATCGAAGCGCCGCCGCGCTCGCTTCAGCTTTGGAGTTCGAATAGGGCTGATGAACCTTCAGTTTGACTAGCGACTCCAATGCCTGAACGTTTACAGTGGGGCTTGCAACCAGGTGCACGGCTGCAACGGGCTGGCCTTCATAAGCAGTCGGAGAGAGCGCGGTCTGTGCGCTGACCTCTGTGCTCCACAGCAGCAGGCAGAGAACGCTCAACTTCACGAATTTACTACCCGGGATCATTCACGAGCGTAGCGCGCAGCCTTCGGCTGTCAATAATTTGCAGAAAGTCGGCGGACAGATTGTAGCGCAGGGCGGCGTTACGGCCGCAACCAAAGCCTGCGCGAAGCCGCTGCCCTCTCCCGAGGGAGAGGGTGGACCGCGGCCGGCGCTTCCTCCAGCCGGCGCGGGCCGGGCCTGCGCCCACCGAAGGTCGCTTACCCTCCAGAGCTTCAGCGACGGAGCGGCTCCTGCCCGCAGGCGGGCGAGGGGGCAGTTAAAAAGCTTGCTCGCCACTCATCACGAATCACTAACCACTATCCACGAACCCCGTTGCTTTCGGATTGCTGGCGGCGAATCTTGAGAAGCTCCGAGTTAGCCTCAGCCCCAATCAGAATGATGGCACTGAGAATATAAATCCACACCATGAGAATAATGAATGCTCCCAACGCCCCGTACATCCGGTTGTAAGAACCAATGTGCTGGACGTAGAAGTTGAAGGCCAAGCTGCCGGGAATCCACACGATCACGGCGAGCGCGATGGCCGGAGAAACCCAGTGCCACGTCTGTTTCAAATCCGGCAAAAAATAGTCGATAAGCGCCATCCCGAGAACCAACAAGAACATGGAAATCATCCAATGGCCCACACTCCACAAAATCGGTGGCGGCACGCCGGGTGATGTATGGCTCAACACCCACAGGAGCGTGATGTGGCCGACCGTGAGAATGCCGAAGGAAGCAAGAAATAGCAGACCGAGAATCAATACCATCAGCACGGCAATGCCGATTCTTTTCCACCAGGGGCGCGTTTCATGAATCTCATAAGCCGTGTTCAACGCGCTCGTCATGCTCATCACGCCGCCGCAAGCCGACCAAACAGCGGTGAGGAACCCGAATGAGACAAAGGTTTTCCGCCCGCGCGTCAATCCCGCCACCGTGTTGAACACAAATGTTTGCGAAGGCTCGGGAAGGTATAAGGTCACCCATTTCAGGACGTGATCCCAGAGGTGGGTGGAAGGGAGCACGCCAGCGAGGGCGGCGAGAAATATGAAGAATGGAAGCAGCGATAGAGAGAAAAAGAAGGCCATCTGGGCGGCGAGTCCGAACACGTTGTCCTCGCTGACCTCGTTCAGAACGCGCGCAATAAACCTACGCAGGGACTTCACGGAGCTTGCCGGCGGAGCGGCATCGACGATAAACCTCCCTCTGCGAGTTGAGCCGGGTCGCCGAAAGATTTGGCCTGACCTAGCCTCCACGATCCAAGCTGGGCTGGGGCTGCGCATAGAGTCCAGAGATGGGTTAATGAGACCTGCCAGCTCATTTTACACGTCGAGACAGCCAGCATCAGGCGGCGGCAGGTGCACAATTCCCAGCCTTAATTGGATGCCCCGCGGGAAGATGGAGGCGTCATAACCGGCCGCCGGGCGACGGCGATCAGCAGCAATGATGTTCACTCAAAGCAAAATTCAGGCGGCCTTTCGTGGGTGGATCTGTTTCTTGATCGCACGGCCTTTCGCACCCTCAGCGACCCTGAGGTCATAGGCAGACTGAAGATTCAGCCAAAACTGTGGGGGCGTGCCCAGGTATCGGGCGAGACGGAGCGCCGTATCAGCGCTAACTCCCCGCCGGGCGCGCACAATTTCATTCAAGCGCGTCGTCGGGATATGAAGTTGCCGGGCGAGCGCGTTAACGCTCATGCCAAGGGGTTTCAGAACATCTTCGGCGATCGTCCGCCCGGGATGCATCTCCCCAAGGAGTTCTTTTATCTTCATGGTCTTCACTCCTTAATGGTAGTCAGTAATTTCTACGTCGTATGCGTCACCCCCGCTACATCGGAAGCAAATCCGCCACCGATCGTTGATGCGAATACTGAACTGGTCCTTTCGATCCCCCTGAAGCTTCTCCAGCCGGTTGCCCGGAAGAGCAAGGTCGGTCAGCCTGACGGCCGAATCCAGTTGTTGTAATCTCCGAATGGCCTGCTTGACGAAGCTTCGCAATTTCTTGGAGGGTCGGAGATCCTTAAACAGCGCTTCTGTCTCCTCCGAACGGAGGTATCGCGACCGGCGCGGCATCGTAGTCCTTGAGACGCTGGCGGGAGATCTCCGGTACGCGCTGCGACAGTTGCGCCGCAATCCCGGCTTCGCAGCCGTCGCCATCGGCACGCTGGCGCTCGGCATTGCTGCGAACACAGCCATATTCAGCGTAGTCAATAGCGTTTTGCTGCGGCCGCTCCCTCTCATTTGATCGAACTGTAACACACAGGAGCGCTAGCATCCAGCTAAGTTAACTGCTTGGTAGTGGGTCAGTTTGGACTTGTAGCGGCGAGTTTACCTCGCCAGATGGCGGCATGAAGCCGCCTCTACATCAAACTGACCCACTACCTCCTGCTTGACGCGCAAGCCCTGGATAGGAGAATAGTCTCGTTGGACAATTAGCTATCCAGGAGGGATCAACATGACGGTAGGAATATTCGAGGCCAAGCAGAAGCTCTGCGAACTTGTTGCACGCGCCTCCCGAGGCGAGGAGATTATCATCACTCGCCGCGGCAAGAAGCAGGCGCGTCTGCTTCCGATGCCCGCTGAGCGCGAGCGCACCCTAAAAGACATCTTCGATTCCATGACGAGCCGGCCACGAATTAAGCTTCCGAAAGGCGCCACGGTCAAGAACTTGATAGAAGACGGCAGGCGGTTTTGAACCGCATGGTTCAGCAGCGGACGATGCGGTCCTGATGCTCGGTGACGCCGCGGGTGGCGTTTCGAGTATCAATCACGAGACGGGAATGGCGGACAATGAAGTGATAATCGTAGCTCGAATGATCGGTGGCAATCACCGTGGCCGAGTAACGGTTCAGCGCCTCGGCTGTTAGTTTGACCGAGGCCATGTTCCGAAAATCATAATGGCGCATCTGGTGCAGCTCGGGAAAATAAGGGTCGTGGTAATCCACTCGAGCGCCATGAGCTTGAAGCAACTTTATAATCCGAAGCGAGGGGGATTCACGCAGGTCGTCGATATCTTTCTTATAAGAGATGCCCAGTACCAGGACGTGAGCGTCCATGAGGGATTGCTTTCTCCGGCTGAGCGCGTCGATAAGCGAATAGACAACGTGCTCGGGCATTGACGAATTGATTTCGCCCGCCAGCTCGATGAACCGTGTTGGGAAATCATACTCGCGCGCCTTCCAAGTGAGATAGAAGGGGTCGATCGGAATACAATGGCCGCCAAGTCCGGGGCCGGGATAGAAGGGCGTGAAGCCAAAAGGCTTGGTCTTAGCCGCTTCAATCACCTCCCATATATCAATACCCATTCGCAAGGACAGAAGCTTGAGCTCGTTCACCAGCGCGATGTTAACGCAGCGGTAGGTGTTCTCGAGAATCTTGGTCATTTCGGCGGCCCGGGATGAGCTCACGACCACCGTCCGGTCGAAAACCTGTCCGTAGAGCGCCCGCAAAGCTTGCGTGCTCGGCCCGTTGACGCCGCCGAGGACCTTGGGTATCTGATGCGTCTGAAAATCTCGATTACCCGGGTCTTCCCGCTCCGGAGAAAAGCCCAAGAGAAAATCCACGACGCTCGGATGCGGATACGAAACTTCCTGTCCGTTCGTGGAGTATGGCATCACCGGACAGCGAAGGCCCGAGCGCTCGAGAATGGGAAGAACCAGTTCGTCGGTCGTCCCCGGATAGGTCGTGCTTTCAAGCACCACTAGTTGCCCGGGACGCAAACGACGGCGAACGGTATCCGCCGTCTGGCGCACATAGGAAAGGTCAGGCTCGCGGTGTTCGTCCAGCGGTGTGGGGACGCAAATAATGACCGCGTCCATTTCCGGCAGGTATTCGAAGGCCGCAGTGGCCCGGAAATGATTCTCCTTCCTTTCCGCCGCAATTGCGGAATCCGGAATGTGCCGGATGTAACTATGGGATCGCTCAAGGTTCTCGACTTTGACGGGATCGGTGTCGAAACCCGTGGTCCGGAAACCCTTCCGGGCAAAAAGCAGCGCCAGCGGAAGCCCTACGTACCCCAAGCCGATAACTCCCACCTGAACTTCCTTTTTTTCGAACTTCGCCAGCAGTGCAGCTTGGTTCTGGGCAGCACTATTCACGTCGCTAACGCTCACAAGCGCTCCTCATTTGAATTGAACCCGGCGGTGCAGGGCCGAATCCAAGCTTATCGGAAGCAGGGCTGGCATCGCAACCGCCTCGCCCATGGTTCGCGGCCGTTGGCAGTGACAGCGGACGCGGGGTGCAGCTTAGATTTCTGGGGTGTGTCAGTGCGCGGCGTTAGCCGTGCCGAGGGAAGCTGGGTCGTGGGGCGGGGCTTTTAGCCCCTGACCGCCAGCCGCAGCGGCTAAAGCCGGCATTCTGTTGGCTTTCGTCCGGCACGGCTGAAGCCGTGCCCTGATACACCCCTGGTGTCCAGCAAAAAATGGGGGACACGTTCAGCCCCCAAGGGGGCGAGGGCAGAGGCGATTTTCATAGCTTCGCGGGTGGCGCAAAGCGACATGACCAACTGATACACTGACCACTATGGATGCGCAGTTGCCTATGGCGCTGCGTGCGGCTGTAAAATCAATCGAGAAGAATGCGAAAGATTCCCCTAGACCGCTTGAAGCAGATTGCCGGAGCGGCGAACGTCCTTTGGCGTCCCGAAGACCTCATGCTTTACGAGTATGACGGGCTTTCGACCCAAAGCGCCCCAGACGCCGTTGTCTTTCCCTCCTCCACGGAACAAGTGGTGCAGATCGTCAAGACAGCCGCCCAGGAGGGAATTCCGATTATCGCTCGTGGCGCCGGCACGGGCCTAAGCGGCGGAGCGGTCGTGGTGGAAGGCGGGGTGGTGATTGCGTTCGCGCGCATGAAAAAGATCGTTGAAATTGACGTGGAGAACCAGCGCGCCCGCGTGCAGCCGGGCGTAGTCAATCTCGATCTGTCTCTGGCAGTTTCTGATTACGGCTACTACTACGCTCCCGACCCGTCCAGCCAGAAGGCGTGTACTTTAGGGGGCAACGTTGCGGAGAATTCGGGCGGCCCGCACACGCTGGCATACGGCGTCACCACCAACCACGTGCTCGGTCTGGAGATGGTGCTGCCGGACGGGACGGTTGCTCACACTGGAGCAAACTACTGGGACCGTCCGGGCTACGACCTTACCGGCCTGATTGTCGGCTCCGAAGGAACGCTAGGCATTGTGACGGAAATCACCGTGCGCCTTTCCCGCCGGCCGGAAGCCGTGAAGACGCTGCTGGCGATATTTGACGCCATCCCGCACGCCACCCGCACGGTGGCAGCGATTACGGCGCGCGGCATCACGCCCGCAGCCCTGGAAATGATGGACGGCTTCACACTGCGCGCCGTCGAAGCCGCAACTCACGCTGGCTACCCCATGGACTCGGCTGCCGTGCTCCTGATTGAGCTGGAAGGGCTGCGCGAGGCGGTGGAGGAAGAAACGGAACAAATCGAAGCGGTTTGTGCGGAAAATTCGGCTCGCGAGGTACGCCGCGCCCGAAACGCGGAAGAGCGCGACCTGCTTTGGCGAGGCCGCAAGAACGCTTTCGGAGCTTTAGGACGCATCAGCCCCAGCTACTACGTGCAGGATGGCGTGATCCCGCGCACGCGCCTGCCGGAAATGATGGATTACATCGGGCAGGTGGAAGAGAGGCACCGGCTGCGTATCGGAAACATCTTCCATGCCGGCGACGGCAACTTGCATCCCTTATTGATGTACGACAGCCGCGATCGCGGTGAATGCGAGCGGGTGACGAAGGCTGCCGCAGAAATAATTGCTAAGTGCGTGGAACTGGGCGGATCGATCACCGGAGAGCACGGCGTGGGCATGGAGAAGAGCGAGTTGATGCCATTACTCTTCTCTGCAGATGACATCAACGCCATGAAAAAGATTAAATCGGTTTTCAACCCCCGCGGCTTCTTCAATCCGGGCAAGGTACTTCCCACGGGTAAAATGTGCGGCGAGCTGCGGGTGCACACCGGAGCGGGAGGGCAGCTTGCCGAACGTGGCTGAGCAGCTAACGGCGCAGCTCGCAGCCGTTGTGGGCAGTGGAAGCATCACTTTCGAGCGCTCGGCTTGCTCTGCTTTTGCCATTGATGATCTCGTTCCCCAGTGCGTCGTGTATCCGGGCAGCGCCGCGCACGCCGCCGCCGCGCTCCAATACGCTTCCAACAACGGCCTTGCGGTAGTTCCATGCTGCAATGCGACCAAGCTTTCCACCGGGAATGTTCCTCGAAGGTACGACGTGGCTTTGTGTCTTAAAGGATTGGATCAGACGCGCCATTACGAGCCCGATGATCTCACGGTTAGTGTTGAGCCTGGTATTCGGCTGGGAAGCTTCCAGGAACTTCTCAGCCGGAGGGGACTGTGGATTCCGCTGGACGCGCCGGACGGCGCCGGATCGAGCTTGGGCGGTATCGTGGCCACCAACGCTTCCGGCCCGTTACGCCTGCGATATGGCGCGCCACGTGACATGGTTTTGGGAATGAAAATTGCCACGGTCGAAGGTAAGGTGATCAAGACCGGCGGACGGGTAGTGAAGAATGTTGCGGGGTACGATCTTGCCAAGCTGATGATTGGCTCCTATGGGACGCTCGGGGTGATCGTAGAAATCAATTTCAAGCTTTACCCTTTGCCTCCCCGGCGCGTCACCCGTGCCTTTCGCGCCACAACTCTCTCGATCGCGCGCGACTTCCGGCGCAAAGTACTTGATTCGCCGCTGAGCCCGTCGCGCATGATCCTGCTCGATCCGGGAGGGAGCGCCATTATTCGCGCGGGCGCGCCGATAGCGCGGCCAGCAGAGCATTATGAGATTTGGATCGAGTTTGCCGGATCGGAAGCTGTAACTCACCGCTCACTCACAATGATCGAAGGCATCGCCGCTAGCGCCGGCCTGGCCGGGCATCCTCTCGAAGAGGCGGCGGCTGACGGAGGCTGGAGCCGGCTGGCAGATTTCGCCTCGCCAGGCCGTCGCGGTCCTGAAGACGTCCTTCTGAAGGTTTCCCTCCCTCTGTCGAGAGCGGAGGAGTTTATCGAATGCTCCCTCCGGGAAGCAGGAGCGGCAAAGGTGGGGCATGCTGCTTGCGTCCAGTTGGGAGTGGGAATCATCCACCTTTGCCTGACGCCAGAAGAGCGCGCGTCCGAGCTTCTCGCCATTACCGGCCGGATCCGGCAAGCAGCGGTTCAACGAGGAGGAGCGCTGACGGTTCTCCACTGTCCTGCCGGAATGAAGAAAAATATAGACGTTTGGGGGACGGAACCAGACGATTTTCCGCTCATGCAAAGGTTAAAACAGACGTGGGATCCCAACGGAACGCTGTCCCCGGGGCGGTTTCTAGGCCATCTATAGATGGGCACAGCAAACGGCAGCCCTACTACCCGGTCTTTGCTTTCGACCAAAAGTTTTTCCCGTCAGTGGCATAGCGGCGGCGCGACGGCGTGGCCACAGCAGCCTCTCCCGGTGCAAACGGCGGTCGAATCTGCTGCGCCCTGAGGCAATTCGCCAACTCAGTCCTTAGCCGCTCTGGATCGACGGGTTTCTCGAGAAGCGCGAAGGCGCCAAGTGCGACTCCCTGACATTTCTCGGACGGTGTGAGCTCGCCCGCGATAATAATGGAACTCATCACGCGCGACTGGCGCTTTAGTATTTGAAGCAGTTGGATGCCGTCCATTAACGGCATGTGCAGATCGGAGACGACCAGATCAGGAACGAACGAAAGCACTTTTTCTAAAGCGTCAAACCCGTCTCGAGCCATATCCGTCTGATAGCCCCAGAGCCGGAGCAACTCAGCCATTGATTCGCGTTCTGCCGGGTCGTCATCTACGACCAGAATTCTGGGCCTCATCATCCCGTTCCTGCCGAATGTGCTGCAGGCGGATTACCAACCTAAGGACGCTTTTGGATGGCGATTCAAATGGTGAAAAGAAAGGACTTCAGTTTACCGGCAGGAACCGAAGGCTAGCCTAACGCTTTCAGTGAATTATCGGAGATATCTGACTGTCACCGCATCGCCGTACCGGAAGACTTAGTGAATCAAAAGGGGTTACGGCCCGCCCACTCACAGCCAGGGGCGAACTCGCGCTGTATTTTTGCTCACTCAGCGAACAGGTAATCCTTCCCTAAATGTGAAATATCGTAATGTCGCCGAAGCGACTAAAAAGGAGAACAGAGGAGCAGGTTTTTAAGAGTCGCAGAGCGTCGGCGCTTTGCGAGATGGCCTGGAATGGAACGCGGCGGGTTAGGCATGAACCATTACCCCTGCTTCGCTGCGGGTAACGGATCGATAGAGCGTGTCGCGCTCAAAGGGTTCCTGACCGGCTTCACGGATAAGGCGGATCAGTTGCTCGCGGTTCATGCCCTGCGGAGTTGTGGCGCCGGCATCGTGATAGATTTTTTCCTCAACCACGGTTCCGTCGATGTCATCAGCGCCAAACCGGAGCGACACCTGAGCCACGCGCGGCGTCAGCATGATCCAGTAGGCTTTGATATGAGGAAAATTGTCCAGCATCAGGCGCGCCACCGCGATTGCCTTCAAGTCTGTAAACCCAGTGGTGTCCTGAAAGTTGATATCTTTGCCCAGTTCCGTGTTGGCGGGATGGAACTTGAGCGGAATGAAAGTCATGAAGCCGCGCGTTTCATCCTGAAGGCCGCGCAACTGCATGAGATGATCCACGCGGTCCTCATCCGACTCAATGTGGCCATAAAGCATGGTGGCCGTCGAATGAAGGCCTAACTGGTGAGCTGTCCGGTGCACCCGCAGCCACGCCGTCGCGCCGATTTTGTGATCGCAGATCTTGCGGCGCGTTGCCGGAGCAAAAATCTCGGCGCCGCCGCCCGAAATGGAGCCGAGCCCGGCGTCTTTGAGCTGCTCGAGAACCTCCCGGTAAGTCAAACGTGAAATTTGAGAATAGTAGGCGATTTCAACCGCCGTAAACGCCTTCAGGTGCACCGCCGGAAAGCGCTCCTTGAGCCCTCGAATCAGATCGACGTAGTACTGGAAGGGAAGGTCGGGATGGAGGCCGCCAACGATGTGGAACTCGGTGACAGCTTCGCTCCAGCCAAGCCCTGCCGTCCGAAACGCCTCGTCGAGAGCCATGGTATAGGCCCCGGCCGCGTCCGGCTTGCGCCCAAAAGCACATAGACGGCAACTAGCCACGCACACGTTGGTGGGATTGATATGCCGGTTCACGTTGAAATACGTTCGGTGGCCGTGGAGTTTTTCCCGCACGTGGTGGGCGAGCCAGCCAATCGTGAGCAAGTCGGGGGAGCGGTAAAGGGCAACGCCATCTTCAAAGCTGAGTCGTTCGCCTTCCATCACCTTCTCAGCAACCGGCGCGAGGCGCTCATCTTCGATTTGTAATCGGCTGACCAAAACGTTTCTTCCCTGAACAAGCTGTCCAGACTCTCTGCCAGACTTCGCGCGCCGAAAGTGGACGCTTGGAATAGCAATCAGACCTTCATCTTAGCCTTTGCTTCAACCGGTTAGCAATCCTTGTCCCAGCGAGCGCAATCGGTCGATAAGACCGACCGAACATGTCATGGCCGACCAGCCATGCGCCCGTGGCCGTGCTCCGGATCCACTCACGACGTAGGGAGCGCAGGGGTCGGGCTTGCCCTACCCTGGTCGATTTTCGGAGCCGTAATCAAGGGGAAGGCAAGCCATCCCCCTACACCACCTTCCGTTATCGACGGATTAGGGAGGAGAAGGTAGTGGGTCAGTTTGATGTAGAGGCGGCTTCATGCCGCCATCTGGCGAGGTAAACTCGCCGCTACAAGTCCAGACTGACCCACTACCAACGAGAACAAGGGCTTGACAAAGGAGGCTCCATTATGGTCTCTTACAGTTTTTAGGCTGCGAGGACGCGGTTGCGAGCCAGGGGAAAAAGCTCTAAATTAGTTTATGTTAACGACTGTCGAAGCCAACCTTGCCGAGCCCCGATACGAGGCGGCATTCTTCTATGGGCTCTTTCTGCGTGGATATCCCCTTCAGCAACTTCGGGCTGATATTGACGTGCCACCTAAAGTGCTTGAAAACTGGCAGCGCCTGGCGGTGCGCGATCCGTGGTATCAGGCGACCGTAGAGCGAATGGTGACCTACCGCAAAGAAGTTCTTGCCATCTTCGATTCGCTCGTTTTCCGCGAGATGGAAGTACCCACCCGAACGCAATAACCTTCAACTTTCAAAGCGCTTATACGGCGGCCTCCGACGGACGGCGAGCCTGCTGCTTGATGAGCCGCAACCGCGCGGCTTCGGGGCGGGCTTTATAAAAAGCGTCTAGCGGATAGCAGCCTGAGATCAGACCATTTCGCGGGCCTGTTGTGCAGTCGCTGAACGTGCGGCAGAGCCGCTTGGGATCCAGCCAGCCCTTCTCCAGCACGTCAGCGGGTAAATCCGGATAGGCAAGCATCATCCGTCCCAGGCCTACAAAGCCGGTCCACTCTTCCCGTACAATCGCTTGTGCAAAATGAGGCAAGAAATTCTGCAGATATGACCAGCCCGATGAAACCGTGGCTATCTCGCCCGTCGCAGCCTTCAGGTCGCGCGCAGCGGTAAGCAGCCTCGCCACTCCCATCAACGGGTCTTCCGGAGGAGGATACCCATCGGACGGAGGGAAGAGGGCTGGCCGCTGGAGGTGAGCCGCATAATAGGGACTGCTGGCGGTGACGTTTATCAGCCTCACTCCCATAGAAACCAGCAACCGCACCAGCAACTTTGCCTCCGTCAAATCCGGCTTTGAAGGATCGTTCGGATCAAGCCCAAAACCCCAAAAATAGGGCTCCTGACCCGGGGCGCGAACCGGCTTTGCCGGCCCGCCTTGCGGGTCGGGTTCAAATGGAATTGAATCGAATGCGCTGAGCCGGACTCCAATTTCCATTCCTTTCGCGGAGTCGCGCGTGGCGAGCACAAGCTCCTTCAAAAAACGCGTCCGGTTGGCAAAGCTTCCTCCATACGGGCCGGGCCGGCAATAAGCGCTGAGAAATTCGTGGCCGAGATAACCATGACAGTGCTTGAGGTCGGCAAAATCAAACCCGGCGTCCCGGGCGAGTCTGGCAGCGGCGGCGAACGCGCCGATGATGCGCTCGATTTCCGCGTCGCTCACGGGCTCATGGGCGGGTGAGAGGCCGAACTTCGCATCGAGAACGGGATGGTGGTAAACAATGACCGGCTCAAGGCGGTCCTTTTG
Source organism: Terriglobia bacterium (assembly GCA_030040995.1). GTDB lineage: Bacteria > Acidobacteriota > Terriglobia > UBA7540 > UBA7540 > JASHON01. The sequence continues at coordinate 41,158 of JASHOS010000183.1, forward strand.
ATGGGGCCGGCAAAATCGCCCGGAATGCGTCAACTGAAGCCCGATCAAGAGGTCGGTGTCCGAGCCAAAACGCTCGCGATGTGCCTTCCGCATCTGACGAAGCAATCGCTCGAACGCGGATGCCGTTCGCTCGCAGAGGAACAGTTGATTCGGGTTTGCCCGCGCGTCCGGCAGCACGGAAACGGCTTCGCAGCCCCAGATCAATTTCGCTCCGCTCTCGGCAAAACGCAGCCAGCGGCGGCGGGTCAATTCTGAGGGGCATCCGTCCAGCTCCCCATCCCACCCCTCCATGGGTTGGACGGCGAAGCGATTCCCAACCCTGAAGCGTCCGGTGCCCCAGGGAATATCAAGTGCTTGCGCGAGAGGAGATGCCGGGGCGCGCGCGACCTCATCATCACAGGGAAGCTGCCAGCCGTGCCCGGCCATATAATCCGCAACGGCGCGGGCGGCGCGAAAACTTGCCACGCGAGGAAAAGAGTCTCGGCTCACGGAAATTCGCAGATTTGGAGGCCCGAAGGACCGCTCTATCATAGCCCTGGGCAACGTCCAGGGAATCGGGTCTGCCTTGTGAAAGCGAGCCCTGAAAGGGCGATCTAAAGCGCCCTCACGACGGTACGCCCCCTTCAGGGCTTCCGTTGTGCGAAAAGCTATGATGCCCTGTAACCCAGGCCGGATGGCCTCGGCTGTGATAGAGCGCCGCTTCGCGGCTCGGAATGTAAAAACCCCGGGGCACGGCTTTAGAAGCCATGCCCTGTTATGAAAGTCGCGGCGGGACCCCCTCACCCGCCTGCGGGCCGCAGCCGCTCCGTCGCTGAAGCTCTGGAGCGTAAGCGACCTTCGGTGGGCGCAGGCCCGGCTTGCGCCGGCTGGAGAAAGCGCCAGCCGCTCGCCACCCTCTCCCGCAAGCGGGAGAGGGAACGGTGGTTAGGGTACTTCTCATAGCTTCGCGCGTGTCGCGAAGCGACATGACAACTGATACGACACGTCTTAATGCCAATTTACGCAAACGAAGCATTGGCAACTCTCCGCATCCCAAATCTTGGTTCTTGCGTCGCGCCTGTTGCATTTTGGCTCTTCAGGTCAGCCGCAGGCCCCGGAGCCGCAGAGCGTTCGCGATCACGGACACCGAGCTCAACGTCATGGCAGCGCTGGCAACGATGGGACTCAGCAACAAACCGCAAAACGGATAGAGCACGCCGGCCGCAAGCGGAATCCCGAGTGAATTGTATATAAAAGCGAAAAAGAGGTTTTGCCGGATGTTCCTCATGGTCGCGCGGCTTAACCGGCGCGCCCGCACAATGCCCCACAAATCACCTTTCACAAGCGTAATTCCCGCGCTTTCAATCGCCAAATCCGTTCCGGTTCCCATGGCGATTCCGACGGAGGCTTGAGCCAAGGCGGGAGCATCGTTAATTCCATCACCAGCCATCGCCACCACCTGGCCGTGAGCCTGAAGTCTCTTCACCGCCTCGCCTTTTTGCTGCGGCAGAAGATCTGCGAGGACTTCGTCGATGTCGAGTTTGCGGGCGACAGCGCTGGCGGTGTTACGGCTGTCTCCGGTAAGCATGACAATGCGGATGCCGTCTTCATGCAGAGCCTGGAGTGCCCTTGGCGTGGAAGCCTTGATGGGATCGGAGGCCTCAAGCAGGCCGGCAAGTTGCCCGTCAACGGCGACGAACATCACAGTGTAGCCTTCGCCGGGACGGGCTTCAGCCAAGGTGACGTGTTCTCCCGAAGGAATCGAAAGCTCCTGCAAGAGCTTCGCGTTTCCGAGCGCTACGGTCCGGTCATCTACGGTCCCCACCACTCCTTTACCGGTGAGAGAGCGAAAATCACCCGATTTCGAAAGGCCGATGCCTCGGGCCCGAGCGCCTTCGACGATAGCCGCCGCCAAAGGGTGTTCACTGCCGCGCTCGAGGCTTGCTGCCAGGCGCAACAATTCTGATTCGCCGATGTCCGAGAGTGGTTCGAGCGACATCAAGCGAGGCTTGCCCTCCGTCACCGTGCCTGTCTTGTCCACAACAAGCACATTGACCTTTCCCAGAATTTCCAGGGCTTCGGCGTTCTTGATGAGCACGCCGGCTGTGGCGCCGCGTCCTGTACCTACCATAATTGACATGGGCGTGGCCAAGCCCAGCGCGCAAGGGCAGGCAATGATCAGAACCGCTACCGCGTTCACTAGGGCATGAGCCAGCCGCGGCTCTGGGCCAACCAAGCCCCAGACGAGGAAGGTGATGGCTGCAACGGTGATGACCCCAGGAACAAAGTACGCGGCCACGCGATCCGCAAGGCGCTGGATGGGCGCCCGGCTGCGCTGGGCCTCGCTCACCATGCGGACAATTTGCGCGACAAGCGTGCCGCTACCCACGCGTTCGGCCCGCATCACAAAGCCCCCCGTGCCGTTCACTGTGCCCCCCGTAACCCTACCGCCCGCCTCCTTTTCCACGGGAACCGGCTCGCCGGTGAGCATCGATTCATCCACGGCGCTCGTCCCATCCAGCACCACGCCGTCCACGGGAACCTTTTCTCCCGGCCGCACCCGCAACCGATCACCCGGGACCACGTGGTCCAACGGAACGTCCTCCTCACGGCCATCGTCGTGAAGTTTGCGGGCTGTCTTGGGCGCGAGGCCAAGAAGGCCCCGCAGGGCGCTGGAGGTCTGGCTGCGCGCCCGGAGCTCGAGAACTTGGCCCAACAGCACCAGCGTAGTGATGGCGGCCGCGGCCTCGAAATAAACTGCCACATTACCGCGGGAGTCTCGAAACGCGCTTGGGAAAATGCCGGGAATAATTGCCGCTACAAAGCTGTAAAAATACGCTGCGCCTGTGCCGACGGCAATAAGCGTGAACATGTTTGGGCTGCGATTCGCGACCGAGGCCCACCCGCGCTCAAAGAATGGCCAGCCGCCCCAGAGCACTACGGGAGTTGAGAGCGCCATCTCAACCCAAACGGCAGCACGGCCGGAAAGAGTTCGCTGTAGTCCTGGGACTACGTGCGACATGCCCAATAAGACGATGGGAGCGGTGAGCACCAGGCTAATCCAAAAACGGCGCGTCATGGCGTCGAGCTCGGGATTCGGTGGTTCCACGGCAGCCGCCGTTCGTGGCTCGAGCGCCATTCCGCAAATGGGACACGCACCCGGCCCGGCGCGGACCACCTGGGGATGCATGGGACAGGTGTATTCTGCGTGGCTTGCGGAAAGACCCTGGGTTTCAGGCTCGAGGGCCATGCCACATTGGGAGCATGCGCCGGGTTCGAGTTGTTGCTCGCCGGGGTGCATGGGGCATCGGTACGCCTTTTTCATCGTCGGAACAGGAGAGTTTGCTACATGGCAGGATGTTTCTGGTCGGGCGTATGCTGCCGGCGCTTTTTTGAACTTCTCCAGGCAGGCAGGACTGCAAAAATAGTACGTCTCGCCCTGATAGCCGCTCTGGCCCGCCGCTTTCTCGGGGTCAACCTGCATGGCACATACCGGATCTTCCGCCACTGACGCTCAGCCTCCCTCGTTTCTTTATACACTTCCTGCAGATGATTCGTCTCAATCCTCGGATGGGCCGGGGCATAGGCCGAAGGAGGCGGGGAAAAGTGGAAGGTGGAAGTTCTTAACCGGCTGGAAGGTAGTGCGGTGCTCGGGGCAGGGCCCGTGGCGTTGGAGGCTGAGGAGGTGTTCCGGCGTGGCGTAGCCTTTATTCTGCCCCAGGTTGTATTGAGGATACCGCCGGTCCAATTTGCGCATGTAAGTGTCGCGCGCAACTTTGGCCAATATCGAGGCGGCGGCGATCGAGACAGAGCGAGCGTCGCCGTGGATCAGCGCGCGATGAGGTGCAAGCAGACGGCACCCTCGCACCCCGGGAGGCAAGGGCATGGCATCGGTGAGGATGAAGTGAGGAGACGGCATCAGGGCACGAAGGGCTCGAATCATGGCGCGGCGTGAGGCCTGGTAGACGTTCAGCTCGTCCACCTCTTTGGCCGTGATGGCAATCACCTTGAAGCTGATCGCCTTGGCGCGAATCTCGGCGTCCAGCTCCACCCGAACGTCCGGCTTGAGTTTTTTTGAGTCATTGACGCCCGCAATCGGCTTTGCAGGATCCAGAATGACGGCTGCCGCGTACAGAGGGCCCAGGAGCGATCCCCTGCCTGCCTCATCACAGCCCGCAACGCATGCATAACCGCGGCTGTACGCGTGCATCTCGAGCCGCCAAGTGCATTCGAGGTCTTCAGGCTCTCTGAGGCGCGGCATCAGGCCTCACCGTTCCCGCGTTGATTTGCGGATGCGCGCCTTGCGTCCCTTTAATTGGCGCAGATAGTAGAGCTTTGCACGGCGCACCCGGCCGGTGCGCGTGACATCGATCTTCTCAATGACGGGCGAATGAAGCGGAAAGATGCGCTCGACTCCTTGTCCAAACGATATCTTTCGGACCGTAAACGTGGCATTGAGCCCGCCGCGTCGAACGCGGATGACCGTTCCTTCGAACGCCTGCACCCTTTCTTTATCGCCCTCTTTGATCTTAACGTGCACCCGCACCGTATCCCCGGCGCGGAACGCGGGCAAGTCCTTCTTCATCTGTTCTTGCTCAATCTTCTCGATCAGGGACATCGTTTATGCCTCCTTAGGTAAGCGCTCGATCAAATCGGGCCGGTTCTTATACGTCTTGGCGAGCGCCTGCTGGGCGCGCCACTCGCGAATCTGCTGATGATTGCCGGAAAGCAGTACCTCCGGTGCCTTCCAGCCACGGAATTCCGCCGGCCGCGTATATTGCGGAAAATCCAGCAGACCAGCGGCCTCGCCACCCCCTGGTGATGCAGCCGCCATGGCAAATGAATCCGAGATTGCGGATTGCTGGTTGCCAAGCACGCCGGGAAGCAGGCGGGCGACGGCTTCCATTATAACGGCCGCAGCCAATTCGCCGCCGCTTAGAACATAATCTCCAATCGAGATTTCATCCGTGGCCAGGTGTGCAGCCACTCGTTCGTCCACTCCTTCGTAGCGCCCACAAATCAGAATCAGCCCGGGCTCGCGGCTGAGTTGCTCGACCCTGCGCTGGTTCAGTACCTGGCCTTGAGGCGTAAGCAGAACGACGCGGCTGCGCCTTCCGGACTGCTGAGCCTGGATTGACTCCACGGCACGGAATAGGGGCTCCGGCTTGAAGACCATTCCCGGCCCGCCTCCGAACGGACGGTCGTCGACCGACCGGTGCGTATCCTCGGCGAAATCCCGTAAATCATGCAGCCGAATGGAGACGTAAGAGCCGCCGATCGCTCGTTTGAGCAGACCGTGCTCCAGAATGCCGCAGAAGAATTCCGGAAATATGGTGATAACGTCGAAAATCATAGCCGGCGGCGCGGTATAGCGTCATTCAAGGCCAGCAAGTCCCGAGGAGGGTCAATCACAATTTTCTTGGCTTGAATATCAATATGCTTGCAAATCTCCTGTGCGAGCGGAATGAGGACTTCACCCTGGTTTGGCCGCTCGACATGCAGGAGAGCCGCGCCCCCTGTCGGTTCGACCTCCGTCACGATTCCGACTTCAGCAGAAAGTTCGGGCCAGTTCTCCACCACCCGGCAGCCAACCAGATCGGGCCAATAGTACGAATTTTCGGGCAGCGCGGCCTTCTCCCCGGATGCAATCAGCACGTGCCGGCCCCGCAAACGCTCCGCGTCCTGAATGGAATCCACGCCCGCGAACTTCAGAACCATTCGCCCCTTATGTTTCCAGGCATTCTCCATCATCACGGGCGAGGGAGCTTGGTCTGGATTTTCAAGGTAGAAGCGGGCGGGCGCGCAGAACCGCCCTGGAAAATCCGTCATCACTTCGGCGGCCACTTCACCGCGGCGGCCTTGGGGCCGGACGATACGCGCGATCGCCAGAAACGCTGCTTTACTCAAGAATCTCCAGTGTAAAGCGCTTCTTAAGCTTCATGCCCGCGGCGCCCAGGATGGTCCGGATCGAACGAGCCGTTCGGCCCTGCTTTCCGATCACCTTACCCAGGTCAGTGGGATGAACCTTAAGCTCAAGCACCGTTACCTGCTCACCTTCGACTGTCCGGACTTGAACTGCCTCTGGATTATCTACAAGCGCCTTTGCAATAGCTTCTATCAGCTCTTTCACGTGTCCTCCCGCATCGGGACGGTCCGGAATTGATGAGTGTGAAAAGAGCCTGCCAGCGGACTGGCAATGAGAACCTCGTCCGACCTGCCGAAGGAGCGCCGCAGAACCGGCCTACGATGCAGTGTTTTCTTGCGGCGTCCTTTTGAGCAGGCTCTCCACTGTTTCTGAGAGTTGGGCGCCCACTCCGAGCCAGTAAGTGATGCGCGGGCGGTTCAGGACCACCTGGGGTGGTTCGTGACGAGGGTTATAAGAACCCACAATTTCGACAAAACGCCCGTTGCGCGCTTTTGCCGATTCAATCACTACCACTCGATAACTGGCCTTCTTCTTGGCTCCAGCCCTGGCTAAACGTATTTTTAACAATGGGTTTCCTTTTTCTCCGTTTCTATAGATTTTTGGATGCTGGAGGGAAGGGGAAAGCAGCCCGCCGCAACCGGTTCAGTGCAAAATTCTGGCCTTCCAGGCATCACGATTTCGCCTGGGTCAAATTGGATGGAAGATTGAGCTTGCCGAGTTGGCGGCCCAAAAAGCTCTGGCTCATTGACCTCATCATCTTGCGGGCCTGCACGTACTGCTTCAGCAATTGGTTCACCTGTTGTACCGTGGTGCCGCTGCCGCGCGCAATCCGTTTTCTCCTGCGCCCGTTGATGATTTCGTGATTCTGCCGCTCCTGAGGAGTCATCGAGTTAATGATGGCATCGAGGTATACCAATTCTTTCTCGTGTGCGTCGGCGTTAACATTCTTCAGGTTCTTAAGCATACCCACCTTGGGCAGCATACCGAGCATCTGGTCAAGGGAGCCTATTTTACGAACCTGGCGCAACTGGTCTTGAAAGTCAGCCAGCGTAAAGGTGTTCGTCCGAAGCTTGTGGTGGACTTCCAAAGCAGCTTTCTGGTCAATTGCCGCTTCAGCTTTTTCGATGAGCGAAAGTACGTCGCCCATTCCGAGGATACGGGAAACGATGCGGTCCGGGTAAAAGACCTCCAAGGCATCGTATTTCTCGCCCGTGCCGATGAACTTGATGGGTTGGCCAGTGATGTGATGAATAGAAAGCGCCGCTCCGCCGCGAGCGTCACCATCCATTTTGGTCAGGATAATACCGGAGGTTCCCAGGCGCTCGTGAAATTCCTGGGCGCTGCGCACCGCATCCTGTCCGATCATGGCGTCGGCAACCAGCAGAACCTCGCTGGGACGCAGCTTAAGCTGCATCTCGCTCACTTCCTGCATAAGTTGTTCGTCAATGTGGAGGCGGCCCGCCGTATCGATAATCAAGATGTCGTGGCCTCGATCGGCCGCGTCTTTCCTTGCCGCCAGCGCCAATTCGATGGGCGACGTAATACCTTCCCCGGCGAAGCACGGCACCTCAATCTGCTTGGCGATAATCGCCAGTTGTTCGCGTGCCGCCGGCCGCTGGACGTCGGTTGAAACCAGCATAGGCCGCCGTTTCTTCCGGGAGAGCCAAAGCGCTAGCTTGCCGGAAGTGGTTGTCTTGCCCGAGCCCTGCAGACCGACCATGAGGAAAATCGTGGGGTAATCCTTCGAGTAGGTCAGCAATGACTCTTTGCGGCCTAAAATCTCCACCAGCTCGTCCCGGACAATTCGAACAATTTCTTGAGCTGGCGTGAGGCTCGACCGCACCTGCTCGTTAAGTGCCTTAACGCGAACGCGGTCCAGCAACTCTTTAGCGACCTTGAAGTTAACGTCAGCTTCAAGCAACGCAAGCCGCACCTCGCGAAGCGTTTCGTCGACCGATTCCTCGGTTAAGACGGTCTGCAGGCGGAGACTCTTGAAGACGTTTTGAAACTTATCCTGAAGGGAATCAAACATGGAGCTCTTAAGGCAAAAAGATGCCCCCGGCGAGAATCCAGGGGGCGCCACCTCATTGTCATTCTATTTTCCACCCTCCCATAAGTCAATTAAGCGCCCGACGATGAGAGCAGATCAGAACTCGGTTCCCGGTTCTCGGGACCTGTGGCCGCGAACCGCCCCCAATCGGTCGATAAGACCGACCGAACGTGTCGTGGCCAACCAGCCACGTGCCCGTGGTCCTGCTCCGGATCGATCCTTGGGGTAGGCAGCATAGGGGAACGGCAAGCCCGTCCCCCTACATCACCGTCGGTTATCGATAGATTAGGGTTGCTCGTCTGGCCTTGACGCTACACAATAAAATGTGTAGCATGATGAGTGATCGACGATGCCGACTAACCTTGATCTTGATGATCGCCTGATTGCAGAGGCCCAGAAGTTAGGCCGTCACCGCACAAAAAAGGAGACCGTGACCGCGGCGCTCAGCGAATACATTCAGCGTCGAAGGCAGCAGGCGATTCTCTCGCTCTTTGGAACGGTTGAGTATGAGCCGCGCTACAGCTACAAGCGCGAGCGCCGCGAGAAACGAGCGTGAACACGCTGGTTGACACTTCCGTGTGGTCGCTCGCACTGCGCCGGCAGTCGGGGGATCTGAGCGCCACCGAGCGGCCCATCGCCAGTGAGCTGGCCGAGCTCATTCAAGAGGGTCGCGCCCGCATCATTGGTCTGGTGCGCCAGGAATTGCTGTCCGGCATCAAAGCTCCGGCACAGTACGAAAAACTTCGCTCCACGCTTCGCGCCTTCCCCGATGAGCCTATCGAGACCGCAGACTATGAAGCGGCCGCCAAAGCAAGCAACGATTGCCGGTCAAAAGGAATTGTGGTTTCTATCGTCGATATCCTGATCTGCGAAGTTGCTCTTGCCCGCCGATGGTCCATATTTACTACCGATCCGGATTTCAGGGGTTATGCGATGGTCCTTCCGATCGAGCTCCACGCGCCACGCAGCCGGGAATGAGGGAAGCAGGTTTCAGGTGTCAGGCTGGGTGGAGTGCGCCATGTCTGCATTGCAAGATCGTAAAATCTTGTTTTTTTGGCAGGGTTTTTCAGCGACCCCCTCATCCGGCCCGCGCCGGCTGGAGAAAGCGCCGGCCGCGGTCCACCCTCTCCCGAGGGAGAGGGCAGCGTATCTATAACTTTGGCTGCGGCCGCAAGGCCGCGCTGTGCCACCCGGCCATTGGCGTGTCGCGGCGCGGGTTTCAGTCTGCGCGAGGGGTTTCTGCTTTCTGCCTTCTGTTTTCCGAGCCTGGTAGTTGGCCCATCACTCGTCACTCGACACTACTTTGTTGTACGATTCGGAAGATGGATGCGTCCCGCAAATTTACTCTGGCCATCATCCAAATGGCGCCGGCGCCGGATCCCAGCGCCAATCTGCTGCACGCTATTTGGCGCGTTCAGGAAGCCTCACAACAAGGCGCCAAGGTTATTTGTCTGCCGGAGCTCTTCCGCACCCCGTATTTCTGCCAGCGGGAAGACGCCGCGCTCTTTGATTTGGCCGAGCCCGTTCCCGGTCCGACAACGGAAAGCCTGGGACGTGCTGCGCGCGAGGCCGGAGCCGTGATTGTCGCCCCCATTTTCGAGCGCCGCGCTCCGGGAATTTACCACAACAGCGCTGCGATTATCGATGCCACGGGAGAAGTGGCCGGCGTCTACCGGAAAATGCACATTCCGGACGATCCCGCGTATTACGAAAAGTTCTATTTCACGCCCGGCGATCTCGGTTTCCCGGCGTTTGGGACGAGCTTTGGCCGCATCGGAGCGCTGATTTGCTGGGACCAATGGTATCCCGAAGGCGCGCGCTTGGCTTCGCTTGGCGGCGCCGTTCTCTTGGTTTATCCCACTGCGATCGGCTGGCATCCGCACGAGAAGGGATCGGACGGGGTGGCGCAGCTTGATGCATGGCGCACGATCCAGCGCGCCCACGCCATCGCCAATGGGGTTTACGTGGCGGCTGCAAACCGCGTGGGCTTCGAGAAGCCGCCGGGCGCGGGCGCGGGCATCGAGTTCTGGGGTTCTTCCTTCGTTGCCGACCCGTTTGGCGTGATCATAGCGCAAGCTTCAGCCACCCACGAGGAGACAATCTTCGCGGAGGTTGACACGGCGCGGATCGAGACGGTTCGCAGGAATTGGCCGTTCCTCCGCGACCGGCGCGTGGATGCCTATGCGGGCATCAACCAGCGATTCTTAAGCTAGGTTTCAGGTTTCAGCCTGTCATGTCGCTTCGCGACACCCACGAAGCATGAAAAGAACCCTCTCCCCCGTTGGGGGAGAGGGTGGCGCGCAGCGCCGGGCCTGCGCCCACCGAAGGTCGCTTACGCTCCAGAACTTCAGCGACGGAGCGGCTTCTGCCCGCAGGCGGGTGAGGGGGTCCCGGCCGAACTTTTCGGAACAGGTTCCAAGTCTCAGTGAACCGAGCGCCTGGCCCTTGGCCTCCGGCGCGTAACACCTCATTTATGCGAGTGCTGGTTACAGGCGGAGCAGGGTACATTGGCAGCCATACGGCGAAGGCGCTGGCGCTCGCCGGATATGACCCGGTGGTGCTGGATGACTTCAGCTCCGGCCATCGCTGGGCGGTGAAGTGGGGAACGCTTGTGGAGGGCGACCTTGCCGATCGAAAGCTGCTTCACAAGGCCTTTCATGAGACGCGCCTCGACGCGGTCATTCATTTCGCGGGCGTGATTCAGGTCGGCGAGTCGATGCGCGATCCGCAGAAATACTTTTGGAACAATACCGTAAACACTTTGACGCTCCTCGAGGCGATGCGGGCGGCAGAGGTGAAGCATATCGTGTTTTCTTCCTCCGCCGCTGTTTACGGGGATCCCGAAGTGGTCCCAATTCCCGAGGATCACCCCGCCCGCCCGGTTAGTCCTTACGGCGAGTCAAAGCACTTCGTAGAGCGCGCTTTGCGCTGGTACGGCCTCGCTTATGGTATTCGCTGGATGGCGCTTCGCTATTTTAACGCCTGCGGGGCAAGCCCGGATGGCGATCTTGGCGAAAATCATGATCCTGAGAGCCATCTGATTCCCCTCGTGATTGCGGCGGCGATGGGCCGCAGGCCGTCGGTCGAAATTTATGGAACCGATTACCCGACAGTCGACGGTACGGCTATTCGCGACTATATTCACGTCCTGGACCTGGCCGAAGCCCATTTGAGAGCCCTGCGCAATCTTCTGGATGGTGGGGAGAGTTACGCCCTCAACCTGGGTACCGGCGAGGGACATACGGTCCGGCAGGTGATCGATGCCGTCCGGCAGATCAGCGGCGTGAGTTCACTTCCTGTGCGCAACGCTCCCCGGCGCCAGGGGGACTCTCCGTCCCTCGTTGCCGACTCTTCGCTTGCTAAAAGGGTTCTTCAGTGGGCGCCGCAACATTCAAGCCTTGAGGAAATTGTCCGCTCCGCCTGGCGGTGGCATAAGACGGCAGCGAGCGATTAGTGTCCCGATGTAACGGGCGGCTTTCCTCTCTTTCTGGGGAATCGAGGTCAGGGACTCGGGCTTCGGTTTTCCGGTCGCGGGACTCCGGATTCGGGGCTCGGGAGAGACTGGCTTGGCCTTCTCACCAGGTTTATCGCTGCGGTGGAAGGGGTGGGTTCAACACGCCGAAAGGGGCGGGTTGCACCCCATTAGCCCTTTCGCTCGCGCCCCGAGAAACCCGGACTAAAGGACTGTAGCGGCGGGTTCATCCCGCCACGCAAAATGGCGGCATAATGCCACCTCTACGCACCCGAAACTGAGACCTTACGCTA
>JASHOS010000184.1 GCA_030040995.1 Terriglobia bacterium
GGGGACATTATCATGGAGGTACAACATAGATCGTCAAAAGTAACATCTTTAAGCTGCCTGAAAAGTCATGGACGAATTGAGTTGTCGCGGCAAAGTGGGAAGATCCTGTTTCAGCAAGTGGAAAGTTTCTGTTGGGGTCCGGCATATTGGCCAACCTCATGACTGCCAGCAATCCGCCTGTTTTCCATCCCTTCCACTCATCCTCATGCATTCCATAGTCTTACACCAATTCGGGCTCTGCTTTCGCTTAGAGACAAGAACCCCTTTCGCGTCAATTTCATACCGTTTTGGCACAGTTTTCGCCCAGTGCGCCTCCGTCTGCCCCCGGCACGCCAATGCGTCGGCCTCCGACGGTGCGTGGTCTTCACCCTCCTCGGTTCGGTCCTTCTTACCCGCCATCGGAATCAGCGAACAGCGCCAGCGGCGCAAACAGGAACTCGCCTTCAACGCTCGTCCATTTGTTCTTTGCGGTCTGCCGCTCCGCCGCCCTCCGTCGGATCAGCTAACGCACACCAGGCGCAACGGGAAATTCTTCCTTCAGCGCAGCCGGGTTGTCCGATTCGGCACAGCCTCCGAAGTCCTCGATTTCTTCCGCCTCTTCAAAGATGGCAAGAGATATCACCGGATCATGGAAGGTTTTCAACGGATATTTTCTGCCACCATCTTCTTCGGAACCAACGACCAAACGAGCGATACCCTTGTCGTTGATTGGGCAAGATTCCACTTTTTTGATCGGATCCACCTTTGGTTTCATAAAGCCGAAGACCTACCCGCAGCTCAGCCGACCAATAAGAATTCAATCATCCTCAGTGAAGCCTTTTACGAGGAGATTGACAAACATCCGATTCCCGTGGAGCGCGAGGTCGTCGCGTCGCTCGCCAATGCTCCCGGAGTCCCTGACCTCTATCTCTGGCTCGTCTGGAAAACATGGTCCCTGATCGGCGATGTTGTACGCGTTCCGTTGTTTTCAAAAGGTGGCCTTGCCGACCAACTCTGCACCCGCAAATACTGCGCCGACCGTTTCTTCCGGCGTAAGGTGAGCCACTGGCTTTCCCAAGTAAAGACACTCTGGCCCGAGTGCCCGGCTGAATTTTCCAAAGATGGCCAAACCCTGGTTCTCATGTCGTCGAAGAAAAACCCGGCAATCGGAGCTCCCGCCCACTCTCTAAACACTTGAACAATTCCGCAGTCGACCTACTCGATGCTGGCGGCGAGGTACTGGCTGACACCGGATTGATCCCGGCATTGACCTCTTTCGCGCGGTGTCCTTAACATGCGGAGACTGAGCATTCGGTCCTCCTGGGCTTTTAAGCCGCGGTAGGGGTGGGGCGAACACGACAATCTGGGAGTGGATTCGCCAGATGCATCTTTCGGATCAGTTGTTGAACCTCCGAGTCGATGTCAGGTCTTCCATGCTCGCCGTGACGACTCTTCCATCTCTAACACCAACGGAATCCTCTTCGACGCCCGGCGATCACCGTTTCCGGCTTCACGATCAGCAAGGCCGAGCGCCATCGCGACCAGAAGCGACAGAGCCATACCCAGAGGAACCGGTGTGCGGAGGTCAGACGAACCCGACAGCGCTGCGATCTCTTGAGGAGGGCTACCCGGCGGCGAAGCGCCATGATCTCGACCTCGAGCGAGGCGGAAGTGCAAACCAGGAGCAGGGACTGACAATTGCCGAAACGAAAGCGGTGAACATAGGGGAACGCCAACAACGGCCTTCAGTGAGTGCAATGAGTTCAGTCTGAACGAGATTGTCGGCAGGGACAGGGGATGCTCCAGCGGCGTGATTTCAGTCGTACCTGAATACCTCTCTCGCATGTTTCGGCGTCAGTGTAAACAGCCTCAAAATCACCTCTTGACGGCGCTTAAAAAAGCTGATATATTTTATATGAGCTTTGATCGGAGTAAATATATGGGAAGTTCGGCTAAAACGGCAAAGAGCTTTATGATAGAGCCAGAAGTTGATCGGTACATTTCCGGCACTAAAGGGGAGCACTCTGCAAGTGAGCGCATCAACGAAATGCTCAAAAAGGCTATGGAACAAGAACGGTACGAAAAGCTGGAAGCTGAAGCGCGCGTGTTCTACGCTAAAGCCGGAGCCACAGAGAGGAAAGCAACCCGCGCTTTTCAAGCTGCTGCAGTTCGAGCGATAATCCGCGACTAGATGGCTACTTACCCGAAGCGTGGCGAAGTCTATTGGGCGAAATTGGATAAACTCCGGCCTGTAATTATTCTCTCCGTGGACGGCCTCAACAGGCACGCTTTAGATATTTGCGTGGTGCCTATCACAAAAGTCAAGCACGCGGAGTTCAGCTTGCGTGTCCCCTTGCAGGCGGGGGAAGGTGGTCTAAAGATGGCTTGCTGGGCTAAGTGCGACCAAGTTACGACACTCGAGCAAACCGTCCTCCAATACCCCGCCCTCGGAGTTCTTCCCGCCGAAAAACTTGACCGCGTACAAGAGCAGGTGAAGACTGCCCTGGGCTTGGCTTAGCTTCGGTTGAGTTCGTGGGATCGTCTGTTCTGGCTAGGCCTCAGATGTTGGTGGTCAAGAGGGGCAAGCGTGCTGGGGGTGACGCGAGCGGGCCCTGTCTGTCGCCAAAATCAAATCTGGCCCCGAATTCAGCGACCTGGCCACCCCGTCCGTCGTCAAAAACAACTACCAGGAGAAAACGGCTTGATGTTGGCGGTCTCGTGCTCCCACGTCTACGACGAGAGCCCCAGTCCGCAACGGGATTTCTGCAGGTCGGATCGAACCCTGACGGCCTTGGCTTCGACTCCATGAGAGAGACTGGAGGCGGAGCTGGCTAGCACCTGGACGCGGATGCAGTTCGGTTTAATTTAGGCGGCCCTTTGCCAACGATAGCGATGATGCGGGCTGCCCAGGCGCGGTACTCCCGCGACGTTGGCAGTGCCGGTCGGCCTTTTAGCCACCAATACTACTGCCTTAGCGAATGATGAACAGACGCAAATTCTTAACGGTGGCGGCAGGTGTAATTGGTACTGCACCTCGTTCAGCAGAGGCTGCCGGTTCGAGTGGTACTTCACCGGTTTCTGTGGCGGGACGAGTTACCTCTTTTCGATCGGAAAGCGACAGGATCGGTCGACTGATTCGGCTCGCGCCGCCGCATGCCAACCGCTTCTCAGCGTCAGTGCCAATCGAGTCCCCCCTGAAGGTGCTTTCTACGAATTCTCACTACTTTACCGACGATACCGGCAGAGCAGTCTATCTGACGGGATCTCACACCTGGAACACGCTTCAGGACTGGGGGACAGACGGCTCCGTCCGCCCTACAGATTTTGCGGCCTTCGTGCGTCTGCTTGTCGCGCATCACCACAATTTCACGCTGTTATGGACGACGGAATTGCCGAAAGTTCATGCACTTCCCTCAGTTGCGACTTCTCCTCCGGATTTCACCGTCGCGCCCTTTCCCTGGCAACGTACCGGTCCAGGCAAAGCGTCAGACGGCAAATTAAAATTCGATCTCACGAAATTCAATCCAGCCTTCTTCGAGCGGCTTCGCGACCGCGTCCAGCAGCTCCATGCGGTAGGGATCTATGCGGGCGTATACTTGTTGACGGGCGAATTTGTCAACAGGTTCCGCTCACCTACGGATGGATATCCTTTTACTGGATCAAATAATGTGAATGGAATTAACGATGGCGGTGGCGTCGCCTCAGTGACGATGACGGCGCCGAATGCGATCACGGCGTTCCAGGATGCCTATGTGAAGAAGATGATCGATACGCTCAACAATCTCCCGAATGTGCTTTGGGCCGTCTCGGAGGAAGCTCCTGCCAACTCCGTATGGTGGAATAACCACCTCATTTCGCTTGTACATTCCTACGAGGCAGGGAAGCCTTACCAGCATCCTGTAGGTTATGCTGTCCGGAGCGATAGTGATGATGCCTCAATTACAAACAGCGACGCCGATTGGATTGCGCCGTCGGCGAGAATCTCCCCAGCGAACAGTTGTGGCAGCGGCCATCCACGATGCAAGGTGAACATCAATGATTCAGACCACAGTTACTTCGGGATGTGGAACGATTCCCCTCAAGCGAATCGAAATTTCTTCTGGATCAACTTCTCCCAAGGAAGCCAAACACTCTTCATGGATCCATATTTGGTCTATTACCCCCGCCAGCACCGTAACCTTCCCCAATCGCCGATTGTCAACGGTATTGGCTCACGGCCGGATTCCCGCTGGGAGAATGTGCGCGACACTATGGGGTACATCCGCAGGTATGCCGAGCGGATGAACCTGGCTGAGATGAGCCCGCAGGCAGGGCTGTCTTCTACAGGGCATGCGCTTGCAACCACAACCGCCGTCCAACCTGAATTGCTGGTCTATGCGCCAAACGGCGGCAAATTCTCTGTGGATCTCTCAAAGCACATGGGACGGTTTGCGGTTGAATGGATGAACCCCGCAACGGGTGCCAAAGTCGCGGCTCGAGATGTGGACGGGGGCGCAACGAGAACATTCACTCCCTCGTTCAGCGGCGATGCCGTCTTGTATCTAAAGACAAAGGCGTCAAGCAGGAGCTAGCATCTTGTTCGGTTGAGACTGAGTATCCTTGAGCACGCCGTGGACGGCCTGGTTCAGGTAGCTTCGCTTCTTCGATTCCGGACCCGACCGTTGTACACGCCCGCACC
This sequence comes from Terriglobia bacterium, assembly GCA_030040995.1. GTDB lineage: Bacteria > Acidobacteriota > Terriglobia > UBA7540 > UBA7540 > JASHON01. The sequence continues at coordinate 4,658 of JASHOS010000184.1, forward strand.
CTGGCATGGGCTACCGCAACGACAGCCCGAAACAAACAGCGACCTACAGGTTTCGCCAGCAGCCCCGGCCAGCGTTCCACAATCAAAACTTCCAAAACGGCTGTCCCTCCTCTGGTTATGTTGTACTTGCCAAGTATATCCGGTACATTTTCCGCCGTTGAAGGTTCTTCGACTTTTCGTAGGAACTCAGGACACTCATCAGGCCATTGAACAATCTGGCGCTAGTGTCCAAATACGATTGAGCAGCAGCAATCTGTTGAGCAACGGACAGCCGCTCAAGTTTGCCCTCTGCTTGTAACTTGTTCCGCTGGCAAGCGGCTGCGATGGCTTCGAGAGCCAGCCGGGCGTGTGCGGCCTCGTAGCTGCTCCCAAGCCCGTGGGTTTCCAGCCGACGGACAAGACTGTTGAGTATCGTTGCTTCCCTCATAAGCTTCGTCACCCCCATAGGACTCTTGCAGCCGATCTGTTCTTGTGGTTTTTCTCCGTCTCCGGCGGCAGGCACATTTCCCCGGGGCCGGCCGCCGAGCCAAATCACGATCCGGGCGACGGCGGGTGTCGCAGCGTAAGGCAGAAACACAGACGATTCGTTGAACGATCTCCAGATTTGGCCATTGACCGTCACAGCGCGGATGGAACCGCTGCCTGCGGCGGACAGATACAATCGTTTCTGTCCAAACCGAACAGGATCAAGTTGTACTAGCTCAGTAATGCCGGGAGGAATATGAGGCACCAAGGTTAGACCCTCAGCAGCATAAAGATACTCAAACAGTCCTCTTACGAACGCCGCAGCGGGCCCGAAAGCGTCATAAGTGAGGTTTATGACTTGGTTCGGTTGATAAACTTCATTGCCAAAGTCTGTGAGGGGATTGTCCATCCGGAACCTGCGCGCGAAGGTCAGCAGCTTTTCCATGGAGCGGCGTGCATCCTCATACTTGCCCAAGCGATAGTAACCCATGATCATTCTCGCCTCGCAGGTCGACCACGCGCCGCCGTTTACCCATTCACCGAATCGCCATATGCCTTTCAATTCTTCGTACATGTCATCCAGGGAGGGATAGTTCGTAATGATGAAATCGTGGGGCCGAAGTGCCGGGATCGCTGCGATCTTGGCGTAAATCTTCTCAGCCTGAGTTCTGTCAACGACCCGGAAGGCAATCGCATCATGATTGACCGTCGCTTCGAAGTAGCCATGCTGTCTGGCTCCGAATACTCCGTGTTTCGTCCCGTCGGGATCCAACGACTTGACAAAATAGCCTTCTTCCGTGACAAGCCGCGGCAATCCCTTTCTGGCAAGATTTCTCCTTTCGGTATAGAGTCTCACTTTCTCTATCGCTCCAGCGAGTTTCTCCAGCTCGATCAGCCGATCGAGCGCGGCGATATAAGTGATGGAAAGCCCCGCCAGATAGGCTTTGCCATACGTGCCGTCCGGACGATGCCAGCCGGCATAGCTGGGCGCAAGCAGATTCGCGGCCGGCCCCGCGAGGAAGAGGTTGTTTTTAGTGTCGCGCCGCGTATCGAGGAAGTTGACAGAGCGTTCGAGCTTTGGCAGGTAGCGCGCGATGGCCTCAGGATCGCGGCTGATCAGCAGAAGCTCAGCCTGCAGAACCACTCCAGCCGCCGTGAACTCCAATCCCCAGTCGTGGATCTGGACCCGCCCGTCCCCTTGCTTGTAGATAATGCAGCCTGGTGATGCGCAGTCGCACAACTGGCCATTAGGGGCGACCCAGTTGACCCTCGGATTGCCGGGGCATCCGTGGCGCCTGCCATTACCCATCTGGCTAAACCATAGATCTTGCGAATTCTGCAAAAAGGTCAGGAAAGGTTCCTGCAGGAACGGAAGAGCGCAGTAACTGGGGCCATAACTGTTCTGGATCCACCAAGCATTCCAGGTCGGACCTTCGACCAAGCCGTTCCACGCGGGCCCGTAGAGCATGGACAGATTCTGAAACTCGGGGTCAGGCACGAACATGCGGCGGGCAAGATCAAGCAATTCGAGATACTCGACATCACCGCGACCCCGAAAGTGCTTTCCCTTGAACTGATCGCCCGAGAGCTTGGGTACTGCGAAAAGACTTGCCACTGGGCCGGCAATCAGAGCCTTGACGACGGACCGTCTCGTATATTTCATACTGAGCATTCCCTGACCCGTCAAGGCCGAGCTTGCCAAAAAGCTCACCGCGGCCCTCACGATCACTTGCACCTGACTATCCACCGCCGCCTGTGCGTTGTTCGCTTAAAGAAACCCCTTCGCCGCTCCATCCTTCAGGATCCGCGAAGCCGGATCCGTAAAGTTCAGTTGTGTTTTCGGGTCCGGGCTCGCTTCTTCCGGATCTTGCGTCTCGGGCGGCCGTCCACCGAGCTCCCGGTCCCGGTTCACCTCTATTCCACGCGTTCCTGGAGTTACGCCTCAACATGAGCTTTCTCCTGCTCGGCTTGTCCTCACACCTCGCGTTCTAACGCCGCCTTTGTTTCGCGAATTTCGCCAGCCGTGCTGAGCCTTGATCAGAGCACGGCGGAGAGCATATATATCCCCCAAGCGTCTAGCCTTGGTGTTCTAACATAGCTCTTATGGACCCCGCTCGGAGTCTCAGATTCCAACGACGAACTTTGGCCGTTCATATTCAACCAAGTAAAGCGCTTATATGGGTTGCCGCAACTCAACCTAACTGATTCCTGAGTGTCGAGAGACGCATTCAACAAGACGCATGCCAAATTCCCTAAAGCGTCTTGACGGACCCAGATGTGAACCCTCGCAAATGACTCCAAACAAACCGGCACATGATCGTGGCTGATCCAACTGCACAAAGCTTTGACCTGTGACGATTTTGCAAGGTTATGGATTTGGGACCACGGATAATAGCCCGCAACAACAACTCGCCCACCCAATTCATTCTCGTAGGCTGAAAGCCCGCATCCGCGGTCATTTCCTGCATAGTCCACTAGCCTGCTCAACTCCACGACTCCCGAGGACTGGGATTCGAAGCTGTAGACCACCTCCGGCCAGAAGGACTGTCGGCAATCACGCGACCAATTGGCAAACCTTCCGTTCAGTGGATGCTCCGTGAAAATTTCGATGGTGTCGTGGTTGTACTTGCTTCTTACCCGGACCCCAGTCCACCCGGCCAATCCCAGCTTGTCAAGGGCTTCCCACGCGGGGACGTCCATGAGCACTCCCTTCGAAAAGATCCGTTGCAGATCATCTCGGCGAAAAGCAAATAACGAAGGTCCTGCTAGGACGGTGGCAACTGCTCCCTGCGGTCCGTAGCACACAGGAATTCCGATTTCTCCCAAGACATATGTTCTCTTAAGCAAAGGAATGATATCTTCATTCCCGTCAAGCCATGAACCCTCAAGATTATTGACGCTGAAGATGTCCTGATTCCAGGCAGGCCAAATCCCTACCGGGATGGCTCTGCCGAGCTTCTTCTGAATACTCTGATAAAACCCTTTCGCTTGATGAATGCGACGCAGCATGGCACCATATTCTTCAAGTGGATCAGGCCGCTGCGAGAGCACGTTGAAGGCTGCACCGGTTGACCCCGCCCCCATATGGGCCGCCGCTTCATTTACGGTAGCTGTTGCGCTTTTCCGAAGCAATTGGTAGGGAAAGTTCTCGATCTCGCACTCGATCACCTTGAGTGACTTCGGCAGCTGCGACACCTGTCGTCCGATATCGTGAGCCTTCTCAGCTAGTCCAACGAGGCATTCGTCCGTATAAAAGCCCCCGCCCGGCCGCCACCTTACCGGTCTGCAATCAGGACCACCAAGGGCCTTTGCCCAGGATTTGAAATCATAACCTTCATAAAACCTGTCCCCGGTCATGAACCCCAAGGTTATCTCGGGTTTCACCTTGTACACGGCCCCAGCGACGTTACGAAGTACGTTATGGATGAGGCCCCGGTTGTGGTTGAGCCATTCACGGCGCAGACGCAATCTCTGCTCGAGCGGGCCGGTATCGAAGGCTACAACCAGCGTGTGTCTTGTAAACTGTAGCCCCACCTGACGAGAGAAGTTACTTACGCATAGATCACAAAAGCAAGTAAACCTAATGGGCATGTGCCCTTCAAGCCGCACATCATCATCGACCCAGATAAAGTCCGGGTTCGCTTGTGCAATTGCCGTATAGATCTTTCTGTCGTAAGCAAGAATCTCAGTGTGAGAGGGACAGAACGAGCCGCGACATATATTCCCCTGCGGGTCCATGAGCCTTTGCCATGGCGCTTGCAGGGAATAAGGAAGATTTTCTTCGTGGTGGCCTAGGGTAGTAAGAACGTTGATCCCGGCTGTGATTCCCTCCCGATGAGCAGAGTCGAGTCGGAATTTAAGCAGTTCAGCGCGTTTCTCCATCTCGGCCAGTGGAAGGGGGGCATGTGTGTCGGAAGTAAAAAATGCCAACTCGTCGGCAGTGGTCGGATACTTTCTGAAAAATCGCAGCAAAGACTCGAAGCGTCTTTTGCTCTTCCATTGTGCAACTTGGATGCGGAATGCGACGACAGGAACCGGATTAACTCGTATCTGAGCGGAAGGGAGCGAATTTACGGGAAACCAGTGGGCGAGAGAAGCTGCGCCGGCGCCTTGAATGAACCACCTACGGCTCCAATTTGTATTCATTCCCATTTCTCGGATCAGATGGCTCTGGCTTGTCGTACCTTGAGTCGCCCTGTATTTTCAAGTTCCGCGACAATGTGCGACGGCTTGCTGAACCGCAGCACAGCATCATTGACAGATACAATGTATTCTTTGCCTGTCCATTCCACGATGACGTTGTATCTCTTTTTGTATAGGAAAGGTCCGCACTTTAGAGAAGTCAGGGACGTATCAAGAGCAATGGGGTTAAATTCGAACAGATGGTCAGTTCTTGGAGTAAAGCCGACGACATATTTCAGGATGAGATCGTTCAGGATCGCGCACTGGGTCGCCAAGGTATGCTTCGGCTGGTTCGGGGTTGCGGCGATCGGGTTGTAGGAGTACGAAGAGCTAACACCGTATTTGGTCACCAATTCGATCGCCCCGTGGATGTACCGTGCGGCCCTTGCTTGCTCACCGTTACGGACAAGAGCGTTGACGATCATCCATACACCCGACGTGATTAGTGAGTCTCCGCCGTAGGTCGGAAGATTTGGATCGAGATCAGGATTGCGAAGCTCGATCGACGGGATCGGATAAGGGGAGGCAAACCCCTGAGGGTCGTCGAGGGCTTCCAAAAGCAGCACCTTGCGGTGAGGAGGAACAATCCGGGCGTAGAGCGGGGTGAAGCCGCTGATTGCGCGTACTCTTGTCGATTGCCCGTTATCAGACCGAACGTCACAATAGAAATTCAACCGGCTATTCCAAAGGCGATTATTGATTTCGAGAGCGCTCTCTTCGGCCAGTTGCCTCATGAACTGCGCCTTCGGGTGTTGGCCCATCTCCTGGTAGGCCTGCATCAAGATCAGCCGCAGCTCGACCAGAAACGAGTTGAAGTCGACCATTTCGAGCGGAACGTCAAAGGTGCGTTGCAGGCCTCCCTTGGTGAAGCTTTTCTGCGCAGGCTTCCAGCGCAAAGAGTAGTCGAATTCATCTACCATCATCTGGAACGGGGTCAGCAGGGAGCCTGGCCGGGCGTGCTGACGTGCCGTCCGCTCATAATTCGCCATGATGGGTACGTTTTCACAGAGGAATTCACGGTCGCCGCTCATGAGATACACTTCCCAGATTCCGAGAAAGGAATTCGGCACGGTATAGGGCTGGGTAAAAAGAAAATCGTAATCCTTTGTCTCCAGTTTCTTCTGCGCCTGATCAACTGCAGCGTACCAGTCGAAGATATTCCGGCACTTCTGCTGGTGTCGAACAGGGTGGAGATATGAACCGAGATTCGCTGCCCCACAATTAGCTTGGATCAGTTTAATTCCTTCTTTTCCCAGAGAATCGCGGTTGAGCCACCGTTCAGTAATCGCATTCATCGGCGTGTTCCAGGACCACTGCCAGATAGCGCCCGTCTTCCAGGGGCACGTGTAGGCGTGAACGTACGGTTCCCAGGGAATATCGTACAGGCTCGAGCGGACGACGTAGAACAGATAGTAGTAGAGTCGAACCAGGCAGGCATCCGAGGATACGATACAAGGTACTGTGGAAGTGAAGTAGGATTGCCAGCTTTTACGGGTTTCTTCAAAAATCCCACCTGGGTTTTCTTCGTAATGTCGGAGTTCCTGGAGGATATTTTCCGGCCGGTAACCACAGCAGATGAGAATAGAAACTGGTGCGGCGATAATTCCGGTGGCTCGATAACCATCTGATGTGATCTGCGCGCTGAAATCACGGGAAGTATATAATGCCAGCGACACTCCGTCTTCGAATTTAAAAATCAGGTGCCTGTTAATTTCCGCCGAGGAGAAGCGGTGCGGCTCAAAGCTGCCTTCGACGGTGATCTGGGCATTGGCGCCGCGAATTTTGGAGAAACGGAGGATAACGCGGTTGCCGTGCACGGCCAATTCCTCCTTTACGACAAATTCCTTGCCGACCCAAAGCCGTTCAATCCTGTGTGGCCACCATTGGTAGTTTGTTTCTTCAAGTTTTGCCGCGATGCCGTCCGCGTCGTGGAGACGGGTTCTTGCTCCAATGCAGTTAAACTGGTTTTCTTTAGCAAGAGAGGCGTAATCAAGGTGCCCGGCAAGCGTAGGGCGCTCACGCACAGGGAAATAGTGAAGCCGGGAAATTCCGGGCTCGGAACCAACGTACACACTCAACTGATTGTCGGTTAGGAAGCGGATTTCCTTGTTCGCGAGCACGCTTTCCCAGTCAAACGACAGATGCTCCGGAGCTGATCCTGGAGCCCAGGGGGGTCGCGACCTCAAAGGGGCTAAACGCGCTGTCTCGGCGGAAGAATATGCAGCTCCAGGAGAACTCGCGCGCGCGGCTTCGTTCAGCGCTGCCTTTAATTCCTCGATCCTTGGGGCGACAATGCTTCCGCCGATGATGCTGCAGAAATCCCGCCTCTTCATGTTCCCTCCCGCTCCGCCTAGCTACTCCGTCTGACAGGGCTCTCGCAGCGACTGGTTAAAAAAACCGTTCCATGCCGATGCGGTTCCCGTTCCACTCTTTGGGAGCCTGATTGATTCCCTGCCGAGGCCACGGAGGTTCGGGTTCAATTTTTGCCTGACCGGCATGAAAGACTATGTATGTGGAACCGGCTTTGGAGTCGAACGCCGCGATTTCCGCATCGGCTGCCACCTGCACCGCGTGTCCCGAGGCAAGTTCTCGGACATTGATCTGCCTGCTGGACCATGGGTTTTGCAGCCGGCATTTTCCGCCATTCAGGCTCTCCACCAACAGGGGTTGAATTTCACCAGCCTTTCTCGTGGCGATAACCACAAATCCGCCTACGGCACGCAGTTTAAAGCTGACGTCTTGCCACGCCTGGGGGAGCGCGGGAAACACTCGAATCACCTCGTCGTAGCTTTGGAGTAGCATCTCGTTGAAGGTGGTCATGAGCTGCCCACCCCCTTCGAGAGAGGGCATATCGAACCACTCGCTGAGCAGTTGGGCATGCTCGTTGGTTCGCCGTCCGTTTCGTATAATGCATGGGGTGTCAACGGTCCATCGGTTCGCCGAGTAGGCAGGTGCGTTAGGAGTAAGATTGCCTTCCGTAAAGAAGCCCTGCGGTAGCACCTGGGAGCCCTTGACAATATGGGTGATTACCTTTAGGGCGAAATCGCCCAAACCCAAGCGCGCTGCTTGAATGGCAGGGGAGAGATAAAACTTGAAAACTTTCGGTTCCACGTTGAGGATAGTGTTCACAGCAACTTCGAAGAGTTCCGTTCCACGCTGGGCTAGCCCAATGACTCCGCTGGGGAAGACTGGCGCCAGCTCGCATTCGAACGAAACGCCATAGAGTCGCTGCCCTTTCTTGATCATCACACCCTTCACACCGTCGGATGCCTTGGTCGTGGTGAAATCGACCAGGGAAATGCCCGAGCTGAAAACCTTGGGAATAGGCTTTCCCTCTAGGTCCAAGCCCGGGCCGTATGTAGTAAATCCGACCAGGTGATCTACGACGTCTTGCCAGCGTCTGCGCATCTTCGCATCGACGCCAAGTATCTCGCTAGCACGGATACATGCGGGAAAAGACTGGCGTATCGAGCTCAGGTCCGTAATGCTATCCTTCTGGAGAATGGCACTCTCATAGGCGCTAGACTCCGGTACATGATAGATTCCATCTGAATCCCTTTCTAGATAATCTAGGTAAAATTGTGCGCACGCTTTCATGACCGGATAGGCCTGGGTTTCAAGAAAATCCCGGTCCAGCGTGTACAGATAGTGCCGCCATAAGTCCATGGCAATCTGTGTGCCAGGGGTGAGGTTGTAACTCACACCAGACCGAGCTTGTTCTCCCCGCCGGTTTGCCACGTCCGCATACCAGGCGCCGCCCTTCTCGTGCACCAGCTGTGCGTCAGTCTCAGCTTGTTTTAGCATTTGGGACCGGTAGCGGTTATAGGGAACAGCAAGTTCCGAGTGACCGGCCGAATGGACCGGCCAGTAAGATTGTTGTTCGTTCCAGTGGTAGTAATGTCCCCAGCGGCGAACATCGTGATCGGGCGTCCATAAGCCCCCACAAAATGGAGGTGGATAAGCTCCCTGAGAGCTTACAGCTAGCTGGTATAGAGTCATGTAGTAAAGATTTTCTAGATAATCCTCGGGAATCTGGATATACGACTGCGACCAGAATTCTGACCACTGTTTTGCGTGCTGATGTTGTAGCGTGTCGTAGCTCTGCTGGGCCGCTTGGTCAACCTTTTGTCGCGCTGATTCGAGCGGGGAATCGTGTTCTTCGCTAGTGACAACCGCTAGATAAACCTGGCCGCTTATTTGCGATGACTGCTCCGTAAGCATGACGGCGAGGTGGGGATTTCGCACCTCTGTCTTAAAGGGACCACCCACAAAACGCACTACCACGGCAAAAGAGGTACGGCGAAGCTTTTGTTCAATCCAGATGTGAGTGCGGTCGGCTCCTGCTCGTGTCCCCTCGAGTCCTGTACGCGTTGCCGCCGGAACATATTGGCTGTACCAGTGAAAAAAACGGCGGCTGCCCCAGCGCGAAAGCTCGATCTCACGGCGCAAAGGTTGGGACGAGGATTCCTGATAGTTGAGAACCAGCACACCGGGTTCGGAAGATCCCCAGATAACTGCCCTTACGCTACCCAGTGGCGATTCAGCGTCGACAGCCACCTGCGCGCGATAAAGATCGAGGTGGGCTTGAAAATCGTTCAGATACATAGGGTTCAGTAGCGGGGTGCCATTACGAACTGTCAAAGTGGCACCCCCCACCAGTGTCGTTGCCTTTTCCTCCCAGGCCGGACTCCAGCTCCAATCCGGGGGATAGTTAGAAGGTTGGTCGTCCCACAGGTTCGATTTGTTGACGGTCATCGTCAGGCCGCAGGGAGGCATCCATACCAGAGCTGTGGTATCACCATCTCCGACGGGCAGGCCTTCTACTGGTCGGGTTGCCGGCGAAAGATAGACAACGTTGTGTTGCGCCAGGAGCGCCTCGTAATCGGGTTCTGGTGCTTGAACTCTGTTTTTTGCAGCGGGGGAATGAGGGGGCATCTTTCCGCCATCAGTCGAAAGAACGCTCCTTGAGAACGCATCGGAAGCGCGCGGTATACAGGCTAGCGCAGCCGCAATCCGCTTCACGAAATTCCGCCGCTCCATTTTTCCTCCGCTAGACCGGCCTCATACTCAATGAGGAGACAAAGCTCCAGTCCCGTCAGGTGTGAGGTTGTCTCACCGTTTGTTTACGCCGCCAAGAGTCGCTCCGTCCTCATCTTGAAGGTTCGGCAGGTACCTCGAGTTTATTCCGGCTTGAAAAAAACGACTCCAGGACGTGCCGCATACTGGAATCAATGTGAGCCGCCAGGAGGCGTTCCGCCAAGGCGGCGTCCCTGCGCAAGAGAGCCTGCACGATGGCTAGATGTTCTTTGCCGGCCACAAACGCGTACTCTTCATTGTGATAGCCAATTAACCGAAGAGAATGAATCAGCAAGGAAACGTTTTCCAAATACCCCGCCAATCGGCGGTTCCCGGAATGGGATATGATCAGCCGGTGCAGGAGTAAGTCAATGTCAGCCTGTTCCTGTTTCCAGCCGTCGGAGGCGCGTTGATTTGCAATCAGTAGCCGACGTTCAATCTCAAGTAAGTCGTCTAATCCCAGCCGTTGACCGGCCTTCCGAACCGCAAGGCATTCCAGAGCTGACCGAATTTCGTAGATTTGCTCCACATCATCGGGGCCAAAGGAAGCTACCACTGCTCCTCGATTACGATTGCGCTCAATCAACCCGTCTCGTTGGAGTAGGAGCAGGACTTCGCGCACCGGAGTTCGACTGACATGGTGGGTGAGCGCTAAATCCTTTTCTGCCAAGTGATATCCGGGGGGATACTGACCGGTTACGATCTTTTCCAGGATGCTCCCGTAGAGGCTGGGCTTGAACTGCTCGGCCTTGGAGTTATTCATTCTTTGAAATAACGAAGCTACTTGTATACAAGTTTAGAGTCCGAGCTGCTATATTATGCATGAGAGCGGCGCGTCGTCAAGCATAAGCTGACTCCCCTTTTCGCGTCCACGACAGAACAAAAATCCGAGTGTAAAGCTAAATAACTATAAGTCAATATCATAGCCAAAATACACCTGAGTTGGAAGTATAAAATATTTTTTTATTGACAAAACTCAATATTATATATTATGGATGTACATTGCATGCAATCAGAGCGGCAAAGCAGCCGGGTTGGAGGCCGATCACCCAACTATAGGTTGCCCAAATCTAGGGCGAGGAGGATTAAGACCATGACGACTAGAGGAGGTCATCGTAGGGTTGCGATTTTGAGGCTGAAGCGTCGGTCCGTTCTAATCATGGCCGCGTTTGTGCTGCTGACGTGCGTGCATCAAAATGGGCAGGCACAGATCACCACGATGGCGACCCTTAACGGGGTGGTTACGGATCCTCAAGGTGCGGCAATACCTGGAGCCCAGGTAGTAGCAAGGAACTTGGGAACTTCCGTTCAGTACAAGGCAACTACGAATAACCTGGGCCAATATCAACTATTCAATCTTTCCCCGGGCAGGTATACAATGTCGGCGGCGGCAAAGGGGTTTAAAACCGAGGTGACAGGCGATTTTACTCTGACCGTCAATCAAGCATCAACGCAAAATTTCAAACTATTCTTGGGCGAGGTTACTCAGCAGGTAGAAGTTAGCGGAGCTCCGCCCCTGCTGCAAACTGGTAGTTCCAATACGGGCACCATCATGGATGAGGACATGGTGGAGAACCTGCCGCTCAACGGGCGCGAATTTACCGAGTTAATACTTCTTACGCCTGGGGTCAGCCCGATCCAGCAACAGCAAGATAGCACTCCAGGCATTGGAACTAATTTAAGCCAGTTATCGGATAGTCCGACTAATCCCCCTGTTGATGGCCGCCCGTCGCGAGACAACTTGTATTTTGTGGATGGAATCATCGACAGCGAACCTTTCTTTACCGGTTTTACGGTGGCTCCTGAGATTGACATTATCCAGGAATTCAACCTTGAAACCAATGAGGACATGGCATCGGTAGGGATGGTGACAGGTGGTGTCGTGAACGTAGCCACCAACTCGGGTACGAACAAGTTGCATGGCGACTTGTACGAGTTCAATCGAAACAAGGCTGTCGCGGCTCGGAATTTCTTTAACACTAGCGTCCCAACCTTCAATCAAAATCAGTTTGGAGGAACGCTGGGAGGTCCGGTTCCGCTCCTGCACCACACTTGGTTTTATGGCGGATATGATGGATATCGCTACGTGATGGGCTCGGCTATTTTGAGCCGAGTTCCCTACCCGGATGAAGAGAACGGCGACTTTTCTCAGTGGTTGACAAATAACCCTGTTACTGGCGTAGTGGGCACGGACGCTCTTGGTCGTCCGGTTTCGGCATATCAGATCTTTGACCCCGCTACGGGGCGGGCGACGACGGCTGGCCAAGTGGATCCCATGACGGGCTTGGTGGCAACCACGACCGGGTGGGTGCGAGAGCCTTTTGTGGGTAATATTATTCCTCAGAGTCGGTTTGCCAATAATAAGCTCACGGCGTACGAGGCATGGCTTCCAAAGCCGAATTATCCGGGGGAAGAAGGTACAGGCCTGCCGAATTACATTAATACGCAGGATGACACGCTGTCCGAGAACACATTCAGCGGGAGACTGGATCATCAATTCAGCTCGAAGGACTTGGTTTATGGCAGGATGTTGATGAATCACACAACGGATTTTGCTCCACAGTCCCTCCCTGGGAGCGGCACTCTTGGTCTCCGAAACGCCTGGAACATCGGCGCGCACTGGGTCCACACCTTCTCTCCTACGTTGCTCTTGGATCTTACGGCTGGTTACCAGGGTTACGTCAATCCCAGCTACATTGAACAGCCTGGGGGCCAAGCGGGCGCTTTAACGATGTTCGACGCTGTGGGATTTAATGTACCTGGGGGATCTTGGAGGTGGGGTGGTCCCGGAGGGACGGGAGGTGGTGTTCCGAATGAAATGCCGACTATCGGAACGGGATTCGGCAGTATCTCGTCTTCCAATGGTAACGATATAAGCAGGATAACCCAATCCGGAGCGGACATAACCAAAGTCGTTGGGCGGCATACCTTCAAAGCGGGTGCCAATTGGTTCCACGACCATCAGGTTCTTCCTGGCGGTGGCTGTCCCAGCGTGGGATTCAGCGCCACACAAACCGGTGATCTGACCAACCCCAGTTACACGGGTCAGACTTTTGCCTCCTATTTATTGGATGACCCATCGAATGCCTTGGTGTACGCCGGCTCGTTGCCATTCATCGTTAACATGAATATTTATGGGTTCTACGCGCAGGATTCACTCCGAGTCACCCCCAAGTTTACATTCAATTACGGATTACGATGGGACCACACAACTCCGCCGGCGGAGGCTAAGGACCAGATCTCGTATTTCGATATGGACACCGGTTTGTATGAAATCGCCGGCAACACGCCCCCTCCCGAGTGTTCTGCGACCCAATTTGCGCCATGCATTCCAGGCGGCAAACTTCCGGCCGACGTCGTGATGTCTGGGATGGACGCTGAGTTTCATCCAACGTATGACAACTTTCAACCGAGGCTGGGCTTCGCATATCAACTGACTAACAAGACCGTGCTTCACCTGGGTGCGGGAACCAATTTTGACAACTGGGCTGACTATATACAGAACGGTGTTTCCATGAGAAGCTACTGGCCCTTTGGGCTGACTCAGGGTACTCCAACGGATCTTAATGAGTTCGGCCAAACGGTTGACGCAGCAAATGTGGTTGGGCCAGTCGGTGCAACGCCTGCGGCCACCCCGTTTCCCGCCGGCAGTCGGATTAACAGCTCCAAATTCAAAGATGCCTATGTGACACGATGGAATTTCGACGCTGAGCGGCTGCTCACGAAATCCCTTACGCTCGATGTTGGTTATGTTGGAAACACGTCGTTGCGCGACCCTTCGGGGTTTATCCAAAACACTGCGCTGACCCCCGGAGCTGGCCCTATTGAAGACCGAGTTCCATGGCCGCTGGCGATTGTCGGCGCGCACGGGACACGTTCAATAGGTTCCGGTGGGTATGAAGCCTTGCAGACCAAGCTGAACCAGCAACTTAGCCATGGCTTGGATTATTTAGTCGCTTTCACGTGGTCAAAGTCAATGGACACTGGCTGCTCAGGGTATGAGGGGATTGAGGGGTGCCAGGTTGCACACCCTTACGATATCAGTGCTGACAACTCAGTCTCGTCTTATGATATCCCATTAATACTTGAAACAAGCGTCGTGTACCAACTGCCTTTTGGTTCTGGGAGGCAATTTCTCAATCATCGAGGCATCGTAAGCGCTTTGGCCGGTGGGTGGCAGACGAACGGCATCTTTTCAGCTTACAGCGGGCAACCTGTCACGTTGGACACCGGCGAGGATCTCGCCAATACCGGAAACGTAGACGAGGAGCGTCCTGACCAAATCCTCGGTGTCCCTACGGCTCCAGCAAACCGGACCCGCTTGGAATGGTTCAACCCCAATGCTTTTAAGGAGCCGCCAAATTGTTTAGTTGTGCCAGCCAGTGAGTGCCGACTAGGCACCATGGGGAGGAACACACTTCGCGGACCGGGATTTTACAATATAGATTTCTCATTGTTTCGGGATTTTCCGATTTCCGATCGATTCGGGAAGTTGCAGTTCCGCGGTGAATTTTTCAATCTAACTAATCACGTCAACTTCCTAGCGAACGGCTTTAATTCGGGTATGGATCTGAATGCCACCCCCTTTGCCGAGTTAACTAGTGCGGCTCCATCACGCCAGATTCAGTTTGCGATCAAATGGATCTTCTAGATGACCGTGGGAAAAGCGGGCTGGACGCCTGCCCCGAGGCTCCTTCTCAATGCTTGGCAAGCGCGCCAAACAGAAGCGCTTGCGTCACTTGCTAACGATCTGACGCGGCGTGTCCAAACGGGAAGCAATGGCGTCGTTCGGCAATCCCTGGGCGGCCAAGAGGATCGCCTTGGCTCGGATGACATCTCGACACGGTGGTGTATATTTCTGGGCACGGGATTCTAGCTCGTTCCGCACCGGGGTAGTCAGTTCGATCAGGTATGGGCTTGATCTCGGCATCGATAGTACCTCTTTGGTGGTTCTCATCGTTTTGGCGCCCCCTGCACTGACCCCACCCGCGGGCTCTGCGGGATATTAGGATTCCCGGTAATCGGGATCAAAGTCCTTTCAAGGCACCCGCCGCTCACGAGCACCCCGGTTGCAACTCCGAAGCCCAAGTTGTCCCCGGCACAGGTTCCTACCGGCTCGGGGAATAGTGTGTTTGATCCATCGCGATGAACCAAAAGCTCGACTCAAACTGAGTTTCCAGAAAATCCGCGGAGCTAAGGAGGCTTTATGAACAGAAGAAAGTTTATGGGGACGGCCGTGGCCGGCTCCTTCCTCGAACATATCGGCCGCGGACAGCCCACAAGCGCCAGGTCTATAAACGGGAAGGTGGAGAGAATATCTAATTTGACGGTCGAGCCTACCGAGGACGACGTTGTGCTTGAGCACCTCGTTTACGCTCATCTTTTAGACCCTCGCGAGCATCCCGATTATGCTCGCCGCTACGTTCGCCCTCCCAATTGGAATACCTTCGGAGACCGCACGCGCTTTACTACGTTACGTGGTTTCAACATAAAAGACGACCGGATTGTGGGCTACGTTGACACAATCGAAAAGTATACCCAGAAGTACGGGTTAGGGGACGTACTGTGGCCATTTTGCTCCACCGTGTTCGCAAATAATTTAGGCGACCTTGTGGAAGAAATTAAGCGCCGCAACTTATTCCTGTTTGACATTTGGGGCTATGTCCCCGGTTCTGCCGCACGCGAATTTTCGTGGGGGGAATTTAGGCCCCCGGCGGGAGCACTCGGGTTGCTGCAGTCCACATTGGGCGAGCGCTGGTTGGGGATGGACAACGGGGAGCAAGATGGCCGCTACATCGGCGGCTACGCGCCGGAGATGTATCCCTCGTCGGCTGACCGGTTAGAGCAGTATCTGAATTTTCAACGGTACTTTGAGCGGCTGACGGACGAACTTGGCAATAAGATGGCGGCGCTCGTCTCGCTCAATTTTGGCCACTACCTTTTAAAGGAAGGCGTTTACACCTTACTTGGAGCGGAGACGGCCCAGGCACTCCCCAACGCACAAATCTTTTACGTATTTATTCGCGGCGCCGGGAAGCAATACGGCGTGCCGTGGTTCGGCAACTCGTCGGTCTTTAACCGCTGGGGTTACAAGGCGTATGGGTCGGAAGGCCGCGACCACGGCCCCACGCGAGGAACGAGCCTAAGCTTGATGAAGAGGCTGATGTATAGCCACATCTTATATAACTCCATGCTCGTGGGCTTCGAGAACGGATGGTTTTACGACAACCAAGTTTCGAGCCGGTCGGGGTGGAAAGGAAGTAGCGGGGACGGCAAACTCACTCCTATTGGTCACATCCAGCGGGCTGCTCGTCGATGGGTCGATGAAGTGGGTCAACCGGGTGTTATGGTTGCCCCTATCGCACTCATGCTGGATTTCTATGCAGGTTGGACATTCCCTCGACATCTTTATACCGAGGATGTTTACCGTATCTGGGGGAACTTGCCGTATGGACCTGCTGATTACCTGGCCGATGGCGTGCTGGATATGCTCTATCCGGGTTATCAAAATTCCTCTTACTTCCACGACGAATCCGGGTTCCTTTGTCCGACCCCTTACGGGGATGCCGCCGATTGTATCCTGAGCGATGCGGAAGGATGGTTGCTGACTCGCTACCCCATGCTCGTCGTTGCGGGCGGGCTTGAGGGTGGCACCGAAATCCGCGATAAGTTCGAGGCTTATGTGGAGCATGGTGGACACCTCCTCATTACCGCTGGCAACTTGGCAAAGCTTCCTGCTGGACTGGCTGGGATTCAGGTTGCTGGGCCCTTGAAACACTTTGAAGCAAGGCAGCGGCTGCAGGTGGGCGCGACGAAGGTGGAGGAGGATGGTCCGTTTGATCTTTATCCGTTGGCTTTTCCAAAGGCTGCGCACCTCTTGGCCGAAAGCGCCGGCCTGCCTGCCGTTGTGGAGATGGCATACGGAAAAGGCCGAATCACCGTTTTAAGCAGTCCGTTCGGTGTTGGTGCGAAGGAGAAGACGGGGGTGGGCATGGCGCTCGCGAGTGAACTTCGTAACGAAGTGGACAAACCTTTGGCGAAGCCGTATCCGCTGCTGAAGCACGTGCGTGCGGCTCTGGATCAAGCTTTTCGCAACCAAATGCTCTTCGAGGCCGGCGAGGGCCTCAGCCTGATTACCTGTCGCAAGGGTCCGGGCGAGTACACGTTGGGGATTGCCAACAGTTTCTGGAACGAGCAGCCGCTCAAGATTATCGCGCACTGCGGCGGCATCAAGTCCATCCGAGAAATTCCTCTTGACCAATCGGAGAAAGGAGCTGTCGGATACGTGCCGGAAGGTCTCGAGAAGGCGAACCTGGGAGTGAGTGGGGAAAGCAGCATTGCCGGTGGGGATATTCGTATCTTTGCTGTGCAAGTAGGCGAGGAAAACATTGATGAGATTCCCCACCGGGCTCCACAGCCGCGCCCGCGAGGCCGGTTTCTGCCGCTCCGCAGCGCGCGTGTGATCAAGGAAGGGGTGCTCGCGAGGCCCACTTTCTTCGAGCACTTTGACGGGGTAGTGGTGGACTGGAGGTATTTGGAACGACGGGGAAAGAATGACCTGGAGCAGGAAGCCGGATGGATCGGCCGACAGAAGCTCCGCGTCCTCGTGGATTTGACTTCGGGAATCAACCTTTATCCCGACCTTCGGCTCATCGACAACATCCCAGCAGATTATTCGGCCAGCGTGGCGAGGATCGAGCGCGTCATGACCCAAATGGATACCATCCATTCACAGGACCTCATCCTTTCGCTCCACCGATTTCCAGAAAACAATTTTACCCGGGACCAAACATGGTCATCGTTCGAGGTCACCCTTCGCTGCCTGGCCCAAGAAGCGCGGACGCGAGGAATAACCCTGTATCTTCGGATGGCTCTCAGGAAGCCGCCGCAAGATTTGAAGGAAGCAGTGTGGTTTTTAGGACGAGTCGGCGCAAGTAACCTACGACTCGCCCCATGCACCGCCTTGATCCTAGCGAAGCAGGAGAACTTTCAGGAGGCCGCAACGCTGCTGGTAGACCATGTTGGGTTGTGGATGATGAGCGCACCCGGGAGGGATGTCGCCGGCGTACTGACGAACACCAACACGCCGATTGCCGCCCCTGCTGTGGATACGGAATTATTAGCGAAAACTCTGGCGCTCGCTCCGCACGCGCCCATTGTCTTCGATGCGGTTTACAACTGCCCTGACGAAGAGTATCTCGATGTGCGCGCTCTTGATAATCTGATCGCTCGCGTCCGCAGTAGAATGGGTGGGTAAACCCGTTCCTTGCCGGCTTTCGAAGACTGTCCGCGGAGGAATAATAATCATAATCGGAACGCGGCGGCGCTGGTGGAACGATAATGAAAATAACTAGACGACGATTCTTCCGAACTTCAGCGGTCGCCAGCGCGGCTGGCTACTTGCCGTGCCCGGCTCATGGTTCAGCACAAGATGCAATCCTCCACGGGAGCCAAATCGCAAAAAGTCATTTGATCGTCCATGAGACTCCCGGCCCAAGTTTCTTCGAAGGAGCTCTCTTGGGAAACGGGGATGTCGGAGTCTGTGCTGTGGTCCGTCCAGACGCGTTGGGTTTGCATTTGGGGAAAGCCGATGTCTGGGACATTCGGGTGAGCGAAGACTGTTACCGAGACGTCCTTCCCTTTCCAGAGCTTCTGAAGCTCTGGGAAAGAGCAAGTGAGGAAGCGAAGCGACTGGGGCATCCGGAGATGCTCCATCTTGAGACAAACATCGATTTTTTCAGGGAGTATACAGAAAAGGTGGGCGTCTCATACGACCATCGAACTTGGCCTCGGCCGTGGCCGTGTGGAACCATCTGGATTCATTGGGACCCGCGCTGGGTTCACACCGGCCGCCACGTCTTAGACCCCTCCAATGGCCTCTTCAGCCTGGAACTGCACCTGACGGGACCACAGAGCAAGCCGCGGGCGCTTGTGATCTCATCGTTTGTCGATTGGACTACAGGGCTTGTTTCCGTTTCAACGGACGCTCCCATGCCACTTTTGTCGGTGGATTATTACCCGGAGCTCGACCATCCGGGTTTCTCCCCTGTTGGGTTTCCTGGCGCGCAGGCTCCCTGGGGACTACTACCGAGCCCCGAAATTGATGCAAGCGCCACCGATAGGTACGTTGAATTCTCCTGTTACCAGCATCTGCCGGCCGCGCCGCCCATCGAGGCCATGCCTCGCTCCTCTCAGGCAGAGAAGGACCGTAATTTCGCTTTGTTCGCCCGGCTTTCCGGCTCCTGGTCAATTCAGGGACTCGCAGAGAGCCAGGAGCGACTGAAACAGCGCAGCCAGCGTTCACAAAATACGTATACGCATTACAGTGTTCAGCCCGGTGTTCATCTGCAGCCCCGGGGTGCGCAACCATTTCGGCTGGGCTTGAAGATTGTGACACCGCGCGACATTTTGCTGGAGAGGCTGGAGCGGCATGCGGCCGCCGCTGGCGAAAAGAATCCCTGGATTGTGATCAGTCAGGATCGTTCCTACCAGGACGAATGCGCGCGAACCAGGGCCCGCTCCCAGCAGGAAGTGACTCGACTGGCAAGTCTGCCCGTGAGCGGGATTCAAAAGGGTTCGGAAGCAAAGTGGGAGCAGTTTTGGTCACGCTCAGCAGTGAAACTTGACGACAAAGACTTGGAAAAAATCTGGTATCACAACCAATACTTCCTGGCTTGCTGCCTTCGTGCGCGAAAGACCGCACCGGGCCTGTTTGGAAATTGGATGAGCGGCAGGATTGGCACAGCTTGGCACAGCGATTATCACCTGGACTATAACGAGCAGCAAATTTACTGGGGCGTTTTTTCAAGCAACCACGTGGAGCAACACCTGCCTTACGTGGAGCTCTGCGAAAACTTGCATCCAATGTGCGAGTCCTTCGCGCGCGAGAAAATGGGCTATCCGGGTGCATTTTTCCCCGTCTCCGCATACCCGGTACCAAGTCAGATGATTCCTTACCCAGTCCCTCCGTGGGGCTACCAAGTCTGTGTGACCCCGTGGACGGTGCAAAGCCTCTGGTGGCAATACCTCTATACACAAGATCGGGACTACCTGCGCCGAGTGTACCCCGTGCTTCGCGCCGCCGCGCAGTTCATCGCGGCATACGTGAAGAGGGGCGAAGACGGAAAGTATCACATCACTCCAACTGTCTCTTCGGAAAACTGGGGTTTTACAGCGGATTACCGCCTCAACAAAGACTGTATTCTTGACCTTGCGCTGAGCGAGTTCCTTTTGGACGCCGTGGTCGAGGCGTCGGCCACTCTCGGCGCGGATGCGACGGAGCGAGCCCGCTGGGAAGACATCAGGCATAATCTGGCCCGCTATCCTACAGCGAAAGGACCGTACGGGGAAGTTTGGCTTGATGTGGTTGATGCGCCCCTCGAGCACGTCTATAACGTACCGGTAACGCTAGGGCCGGTGTTCCCCGGTGAACAAGTAGGCCTCGGGCGCGGCGAAGATCAACTTAAGATCGCGCGGCGTACCGCGCTCGCGATTCGGCTGGAAGGCGGGAACGACCTAGTCTATCAGCCGATTATCCTTGCCCGACTAGGGATATTGGATTTGCAATGGTTCAAAGGTCAGGTCCGGTATTGCACTCTTCCGGATGGCGCGGCAGGGGACCGGGTTCGGCAGGTGGGTGGCCGGTACAATGATTCCACCAACTTTGATTTCATGCTACCGATGGGCGTTTGGACGGAGAATCTGGCTCTTCCCGCAGTGCTCAACGAATGCATGATGCAAAGCTATACCGGAACCATTCGACTGTTCCCCAATACGTATCATCTGGGTCCCTCCGAATTTCAAAATCTGCGTGCTGTCGGAGCCTTTCTTGTGAGCGGAGCCTTTGATGGAAAAAGAATCTCACGCGTCTCGTTGCTCAGCGAGAAAGGAAAGACCGCGCGGCTGTTAAACCCCTGGGCGCCGAGCCAAGTTCGCGTGACGCGGCAGCGTGATGGGAAAGCAGTTCAGGTTCGCGATGAAAACGGAATTTTATTGATTCCGACCGATGCCGGCGAGCGCTATCGTATCGAGGAAGCACTGTCTTAAAACTTTAGGTTACCGCCTCTGAGGATTATACTCAAGCCATCATGAAGTTATTGCAATTCCGCGCAGCCGCGTTAGCCGTCGTGGTGCTGGGGTGTGCACCCAAGATGATTCTTCGCGGCGTGGCAAGCGCCGAACACAACACAAACGCAGCTCAAGAACGCTCGCAAGATGGGGATGCTCAACTCGAGAGAAACGAGTTCCAGGCTGCCATCGAAACATTCCGAGCAGACTTGAAGGCCGATCCGAATTCGTCCTCAGCTCACCTTGGGCTTGGGAAGGCATTGGCGGCGACCGGCGACGCGGTAGGCTCACTGATTGAGTTCGAGGCGGCGGTCCATTTGAGCCCCGGCAATGCCGAGGCACATTACAACCTGGCCCTCGCTTTAGGGAAAGAAGGAAACTTTGAAGGCGCCAAGGAGGAGCTCCTACAAACAATCAAACTAAGACCGGATCATGCTGAAGCTCACTACTCTTTAGGCGTTTTGCTCGCCGGCAACTTTGAAAAGCCTGATTTCCAAAAGGCCCGCGAGCAGTTTGAGACGGCCCTAAGGAGCGACCCCAAGTTGGCCCCAGCGCATAAGGACTTGGCAGTAGTGCTAGCTGCCATGGGCGAGACCCACCGCTCGCTGGACGAGTTTAGGGCAGCGATTGAGCTCAAGCCTCGCTATGCTGAAGCCTATTATGCGATGGGAATCGTATTAGAACACATGGGGAACGACAGCAAAGCGATCGAGGCTTTACGTGATGCAATAGAGATTAAACCCAACTTTGCGGAGGCTCACTATGGGCTAGGTCTTCTATTGATGAGACAGCAAAAACTCGGTGCAGCAGTCGATGAATTACGTGAGGCAACCAACCTTAAACCGGATTATGAGAGGGCCTATTACAACCTGGGACGAGCTCTTTCCCTGATGGGGAACGCAACAGCAGCCCAACTCGAATTCCAAAAGTCAGAAGGGCTGCGTGCCCGAGCGGAGAGGCTTATCCAAGCGAGACATCTCAATAATATTGGCACCCAGGCATTACGAGAGGTGGAGCTAGGCAAGGCGGAAGCAAACCTTCGCAGGGCGGTAGAACTCGATCCTAACTATGCTGTGGCCCGTTATAATCTGGGGCTTGTGTTGGCCACCGAGGGCAAGTATGGGCAGGCCATTGATGAATTCCGCAGAGCATTAGTTCACCAACCTGCAAACCCTAAGATTCACCTCAATCTCGGACGAGCTCTGATGTTAGACGGAAACACTCATGCTGCCATCCCTGAGTTAAGGATAGCGCTGCAGCTTCAACCGGGGTATACCGACGCTCAGAAGGCGTTGAATGAAGCCTTAGAAAAGCAGAGAGTAACTCACCTCGCGCCCGAACAAATCAAGCAAGGCGCCGCGGTAATCCCCAAGAAGGCAAACCCAAGCGAGCCGAAGGCATCGTTTCACGGGGAGGTCGCCCTAAGCCCCGCGTCAAGAGCGGACGCGAGCTTGCACGAGGATCGCGCCCTTGCATTATGGAACAAGGGAAACATTGACGGCGCGGCCCAAGAGTTTCAAAAGGCGCTGGCGAGAGACCCTTCAAATGCTTTGGTTCACTACAACCTCGGCCTTGCCTTACAACGAGAAAAGGATTTGGATGGAGCCCTAAAAGAGTTCCAGGCCGCAGTGAAGTTAAATCCAGCTTCGGCTGAAGCCCAAAACAGCTTGGGGGGCGTATTAGAAGATATGAACCGTCTGCCATTGGCCGCCACGCACTTTCGGGCCGCTGTTGCCCTCGAACCAAGTTATTGGGAAGCATTCTATAACCTTGGATCTGTGCTGATGCAACTCGGCGACCTGCCCAGAGCCAAAAAAGCCCTTGTCCAAGCACTGGGTCTGAAGCCGGATTGCCCACAAGCTCTTTACGCCTTGGCGCTCGTCCTGAACGCCGAAGGCGAATCAAATGAGGCTGAATCAAAATTGCATCGTGCCGTGAAACTAGACCCCGACTACGCCGAGGCTTGGTATAGATTGGGCTCCTTGGCCCGTCACCAAGGAAGATATCACGAAGCGGTCGATGAATTGGAGACCGCCGTCAGGCTTCAGCCAAGTAACGCGGACGTCCACATTGAATTAGCTCGGGCACTTGAAGGTGCAGGCCAGCTCAGTCAGGCGCTCGCCGAAGGCCGCAGGGCCGCCATGCTCCAACCCGACTCTCCGGAAATACGCTATACGCTGGGAACGATTCTCGCTCGAGATGGGGACAAAAAGACCGCGAGGCTGGAGTTCCAAAAGTCGCAGAAGATTCGCGAAAACGAGCAAGATGCTCTCCAAGCACGACAGTTTGAGGACCGGGCCCGGGAGTTAGCTGAAAGAGGCGATATTGAAGCCGCTATCTCTCAATTTAGAGAATCAATTCGTCTTGATCCTGACAATGCCCAAACTCATTACAACCTAGGATTGGCATTAAGGCAAAAGGGTGAGTTTGGAGAGGCCATCAGCGAATTCAGGACCGCAGTTCGGTTAGACGATAACTTTGCAAAAGCGCACAACGATTTGGGGGTTATGCTTGCTCAGAATAAAGAGTTCGATGCGGCAAGCCAGGAATTTGATGAAGCCGTTCAGTCTGAATCCGACTATGCTCCTGCTCACCTTAACTTGGGTCTTATGTTAATTCAAAAAGGGGATCTCAAGCGAGCGGCAGATGAAATCCGAAGAGCGCTTCAACTTAAACCTAACTATCCCGAAGCGCACTTTAATTTGGGCTTGGTATATGGTCAAGATGGCCAGCTTGGAGAGGCGATCGCGCAACTTCGCGAAGCCATCAAGCAGAAACCCCAGTATGCTGACGCTCACTTTCATTTAGGCCTTGCGCTTGCACAAAAGTCTCTATTTGAAGAAGCCATATGCGAATTCGAAAACGCTCTAAAGATAGATCCTAACTATCCCCAAGCGCGGTATTTCTTGGGACGGGCCTTAATGGACCACGGTGACTTCGGAAGAGCTGCCAGCGAACTCAGAGAAGCCACCCAAATCGAGCCCAGCTTCCCCGACACTCATTTTCAGCTTGGGCTGGCTCTCAGGTCTCTAGGTGATTGGAAGGATGCTGCCTCGGAGTTTCAAAGCGCCCTTCAACTCGAGCCCAATGACTATTCGGCTCAGGAACAACTGCGGTGGGCCAAGGAGCAGCTCGGGGAAGCACCTCCAGCGGTCAAATGACGTTATGCGCCTGTACCCTAAACGCCCGTTAGAAGCGCAGCCCCGTCACGCATCACACACGAATCTGGAGGGCTTAGTCGCATCGCAGGCGCTATTCTGCCGGGTATACTTCAGACGCGAGAGCTGCTTTGTGCCGCTGGCGGTAGGGCTGATCGCTGCATAGAGTCCTGTGCTCCATCTTTCCGAAAAGGCTGCGTGCACTCTTTTCTATTGATACTGTCCATATCGGGATCGTGTTGAGTTTCTACTGACATTGGCGACTATCCTAAAGGAAGGTCTCATATGCTCACCCGGGCAGGTCGCAGAAATATCTCACGGCGCGAGTTCTTGAGGGATTCGGCGGGCATTACGGCCGGAGCCACCTCACTGCCGAGTCTCGGCGGACCGGAAAGATCCGGTGGTTTTGATTTCTACGTCGCGATCAATGGAAATGATAACTGGAGCGGCAGGCTCCCTATTCCAAATGCGGCGAGGACTGACGGCCCCTTCCGCACGCTGGACCGTGCACGTGACGCGATCCGCCGTCTCAAGAAGGGAGGAGCCGTTGTGAAACCGTTGACAGTGTGGGTTCGTGGCGGCAGATACGCTCTTCACGAGCCTTTTGTTTTGGGACCGGAGGATTCGGGAACAGAACAATATCCTGTCACCTATGCCAGTTATCCCGGGGAGATCGCGCTTTTTACCGGCGGCGTCACGATCGAAAGATGGAAGCGTGGGCCCAATTCGCTCTGGAGTGCCGACGTTCCCGAGGTTAACGGCAAACGCATATATTTCAGGCAAATGTTTGTAAACGGACGGCGCCGGCCGCGGGCGCGGCTTCCCAAAGAAGGCTACTATAAAACGCCGCAGCCAGCGGTGCGAAGTCCTCGGAATACTCCGCTCGATTCAGCGTCAAATGATTCCAGGAACCTTCGAGGTTTCCGGTTCAAGCCTGGAGAAATCAGTCAGGATTGGACGAATCTTGAGGATGTCGAGGTCGTCATCCTGCAATTCTGGACTGAGGCTCGGCTATTCATCGAGAGGATTGACCCCGTCACGCGAACAGTCGTCTTTACCGGAGCAAGCTTCAGACCCCTAGCTTGGTCGAAGGGCTACTATATTGAAAACGTCTTGGAAGGACTCAGCCAGCCTGGTGAGTGGTACTTAAACCGAAAGAGCGGTGTGGTGAGTTATTGGCCCTTGACGGGAGAAGAAATGAGCAAGGCCGAGGTCGTCGTTCCGATAAGCGAAGAGCTTGTGCGGTTCCAGGGGAATGTTGACAGCCAAGGCTTTGTTGAACACATCATCCTGCGTGATTTGCATTTCAATCACACGAAGTGGATGGTTCCGGAAAAGGGGTACGCTTACCCGCAAGCAGAAGTGGCTAGCCCGGCTTTCCCTTACTGGTCGTCGCCTTCGTCCATCCCCGTCCAGCATCCGCAGTCGTCGCAACCTTTGCCCGCGGCGTTGGCTTTGGAAGGAGCCCGGAACTGCAGGCTGGAGAACAATGAAATTGCACATCTGGGCGCGTGGGGAATTGAGTTGGGGCGTGGATGCCAGCGAATCCAGGTCTTCGGCAATCGCATTTCGGATGTCGGAGGGGGAGCAATCAAAATCGGTGAGCCGATCTACCGGGAAAAAGACCTTGACGTCGCGGGCCACAACGTGCTCACCGACAATATCATTGCCGATGGCTGCGCCACATACTTGGGCGCTCCAGCCATCTGGGTCGGCCATAGTGGATTCAATGTGATCGCCCATAATGAGATCCGCGGAGCCTGGGAATGGGCGATCTCTCTAGGCTGGGTATGGAATTACATGCCACCGACTCGCAGCCGCAATAATTTAGTGGAATACAACCATATTCATCACCTCGGCCACAGTGCCTTGGGAACCCACGGCGCCATCTATACGCTGGGGCTTTCTCCCGGAACCTGCATCCGGTATAACTTGATTCATGATATCTCCGGCGGGGGAACGGGCATCATTCAGGACAACGGCAGTTCGGCCATCCTCGTCGAGTACAACGTAGTCTACCAGACTGATACGGCGGGTTTGGGGCTTAACTTTAATGCGCTTGGGAACATAATTCAGAATAATATCTTTGCGCTGGGCAAGAAGGCGCAGATAGGTCGGTATGGCGACTTGCCTAACGTTCAGCCACCGCCTCCGAATAGCAATTTTATTTATCGGAACATCTTCTATTGGAAGGAGGGAGTCTTATATTCTGAC
Source organism: Terriglobia bacterium (assembly GCA_030040995.1). Taxonomy (GTDB): domain Bacteria; phylum Acidobacteriota; class Terriglobia; order UBA7540; family UBA7540; genus JASHON01. Next base: position 30,820 of record JASHOS010000184.1, read on the forward strand.
AAAAGATGGCTGAACTTCAACGTCATCCAGGATTACAACGTTTATTATGACGCCAGAGGGCGTGCGGTGAAATTCTTTGACTACGATTTTCAACAATGGAAAACTAAAGGCCCTTTCCTGGACCAGCACTCGATAGTGGCTGACCCACTTTTCCTTGGCGCATCGAATGGTGATTTCACACTACATCCTGATTCTCCAGCATTGGAAATCGGTTTCGAAGAGATAGACATCCGTAACGCGGGACCAAGACACAAGACGAAGTAGCAGTGTACGGCGCAATGTTTCGAGCCTATGGCGAGTCGTTCGCGCCTCACGACCGCAAATTCTGAGAGCAGGCCTCGGACAGTCCCTATCGTCTTGGAGTCAGCTTCGTACTTGACCGGATAGGCCGACTTTGGATGACTGGTTGATCCGGTCTCTGATCACGGGAACACCGGATGTGCTAGCCCAAGGGAGATACTCAATTGTCTTCGATCACGAGACGAGACTTTTTCGGGCGAATGGGCACATTGTCGGCGGCATTATGGGGAACTGGCAAAGCGGAATCAGGGCCTCCAGCCCCATGGAACGGTGGAGAAGTAAGGAACAAAATCTTTCAGTTGTTCTTGTCGCCGAAAACAGGGTTTAGGAACACACGCTTGGTCCACACCGCGAGCGGTCTCCGACTGGCTTACGGCGATTACAGCTATTCCTTTGGCCGGCCGGAGTTCCAGGAAAGTTCTATTGCGCTCGGAACGGATGGTTCCGTTACCGTGTCATCGCGAGGCTCCGCTATCGACAGCCAGCTGGAAGTACGCCATGAATTTCACTTACCTGCCGAGCATCCTTGGATCGAGGAACAGATTACCCTTACGAATCACGGGGCCTCTCCACTCGATCTTTCCGGTGCTCGATGTGGGTTTGTTCTTCCAATTCCCTTATCGGAGGGCCGGGCGACAGGCGAGTGGAATGAATTTAAGGTCATTGCGATTCCTTACCGGCGAGAGCCGAACGGGTCTCGAAGACAATACGCCGATTTTTCCTTGGGTCAATTACTGACGCAGCCGTACTCCTCGGAGCTCTGGACCGAAGAAACAACCGTGATGCCTGCTTACGCCTCCGAAGGGTGGGCATGGTCCGATGGCAAGCGAGGTTTTCTGTTAACGAAGTACAGCCAGGAAGGCATGGAATGGTCGTTGCTTGACCGAAGCCCGGGGCGGGACGGCCAGGCACGGCTACGTTGGGGCGGATGCGGAATCTACCGGGGTAACCCGGAGCACGGAGCTTGGTTACGTGCAGGGGAATCTCACCGCTTCGGGCTCACGCGTCTGACGGCCTATGCAGGGGGAATGCTGGAAGGCTTCTACCTATTTCGCAAAGAGATGGCAGTACGAGGTCACGGGCTTCCTGCCGATTATAATCCTCCTGTCCACTGGAACGAGCTCTACGATAACAAGCTGTGGTGGCTGCCTGATGATGAGCAAGATAATCCTGAAATGCGGAAGAAATATTACACGCTCGCCGACATGAAACAGGAAGCAGCCAAAGCCAAGGGCATCGGCTGCGAAGCCCTCTATATGGACCCAGGCTGGGATACGAGTTTCGGGTCCAAGATCTGGGACGCTGCTCGGTTAGGTCCGTACCCCTCCCTCACCACGATGCTTCGCGAAGAGTACGGTCTGGGATCCTCTCTACATACTCCACTCTCCGGCTGGTGCGATCCTACCTCTTATCCTCAAGAGATGTATCGCATGGACCGATTTCGTCAACGGCTCCAATGGAATCCGCAGTTGGGCTTTACATCTTCTCCCCTGTGCGGAGCAGCAAGTCAATACCTGGAAGAAACGGCCCGCCGATTAAAAGTGTTAGCAGAAGGTGGCGCCGCATTCTTCATGTTTGATGGAACGATGTATCATGCCGAGTGCTGGGATCCGAATCACGGCCATAGGGTTCCCGCCCGACGGGAGGAACACGCTCACGGGATGTGCCGGCTGGCCCGCATGGTTCACGCGGAATATCCGCACGTATTAATTGAAATGCACGATCCAATCGTCGGAGGTTCCCACGTTCGCTACGCACCGACCTATTATGGACATGGGCACGCCGCTGAGGGAGAGCGATTTTCTAAGGCCCTTGGTTTTGATGAGGTCTGGGCCTTCGAATTGATGTGGCAGCCTATGCAAGACCTTTGCGCTGGGCGAGCCATTGCCCTTTATTACTACAACCTCGCTTATGAGCTTCCCCTGTACATCCATATCGACCTGCGCACCGACAATGAGAACGCGCTGGTGTTTTGGTGGTTTGCCTCTACGTGCCGGCATCTAGGCATTGGAGGAACGCCTAAGGATCCGGCTGTCAACAAGGCCCACTTTGAAGCCATGGCCGCTTACCGAAGGCTTGAGCCATTCTTCAAACGGGGCAGGTTTTATGGTATTGATGAGATCACTCATGTCCACGTTCACCCGAGCGAAGCCTCTGCAGTGATCAATGCTTTCAATCTCGGAAAACATCCTACAGAGAGGGAGGTCCAGTTCGTTCCTCGAGAGTACGGTCTTGGCAAAGGGCGCTCATTGCGAGTGTTTGGGGCGTCCTCTCGCCGGACGCAGGATGCCTATGTCTTCACGTTCAATATCCCCCCACTCGGTCACCAGATGGCGGAAGTTCACGTCGCCTGATTCAACGAGGGTCATGTGACCGTTAACTGGCCAATGCTCTGAGCCGCACGACTAAATTTCTTAGCTGTCTGTCGCCAAAATCGCGGGTGACTCAAACTGAAGCGAGTTTTTTAATCCTAGTGTGAGAGGGCTCACGTCCGAGTTTCGGAACCGACGCGTTTTGAAGACTCAGTGCCCAACTTCGCTACGTCTGTACCGAAACACCCTATTCGTCAAGGCTCAAGCCGGGAAGGATAATCTCTTTCCCGCAAGACACTGCACCTGGTTACCTCATCCTCGATCGAGACGGGAAGTACGCGGGAGAGGCAACGGAGATGCTCAAATCCTTGGGCAGCAAACTGATTCGATCCGCGTATCGCAGTCCATGGCAAAATGGTGTCGCCAAACGCTGGGTCGGAAGCCGCCGCAGGGAATTACTGGACCATGTGATCGTCTTGAATGAAAGTCACTTGCGCTGGCTGATTCGTGATTACATCCGCTACTATCATGAGGACCGTACTCACGATCCGCTAAATAAAGACGTATGCGTCCGGTTAATCCACCTTCCGCAGTTGAGCGCGCTGCCTTACACCGTTTTGCAGCGCGTCCAGGGGGTGGGGCCAGAGGTTCAGCGAAAGCCTTTGGCGGCTATCCGCTAGTCATTTTTCCCGCGCTGCCCGCAG
>JASHOS010000185.1 GCA_030040995.1 Terriglobia bacterium
GCGGCAGAGCCGCTCGTTGCATCCTGCCATTCAGCTAATTTGTGTTTTGGCCTTGACAGGGTTGCAGCATATAGACCTAAATATATTAGGGGCACGGGTAGCGCGGATTTCGCTTTGCGGGCTCCGCGGTTTGTCCGCCGGGTGAGAAAAAAGCCGCAGATCCCGCCAAGCGGGACGGTCTGCGCTACTATTCCGCACCCGGCGCGGAGGAATTATGAGAGTCACGTCATCAGTTCGTGCAATCCTGGTATTTCTGTTCGCTCGCCCGAAGACCGAGCGGGAAATGGAAGAGGAGTTTCGTTTGCACCTGCGACGCCGGGCCGATGATCTTGAACGCTCCGGGCTGTCCCGGGCGGACGCGGAGCGCCAGGCCCATATCGAGTTTGGCGGCTATCAACGCTACAAAGAGGAGTGCCGCGAAGCGCTAAGAACGCGCCTGCTCGGGGAGCTGATGGCGGACATTCGGTACGCCTTGCGGCAGTTCGGCCGTAGTCCCGGCTTTACCGTTGTCGTCGTGATGACCCTCGCCCTCGGCATCGGCACAAACAGCGCCATTTTTACGTTGACGTACGCGGTGATCCTGAAGAGCCTGCCTGTGCCGAATCCGGGAGAGTTGGTACGCTACTCTTTCAACGAACCGGGCGCGACAGACCTTTCGATTTCAGAACCCGCGTACGACGCGCTGCTTAAGCACGAGACCGTGGACCGGGACATCCTGGCGTGGAGCGGAGCCGATCTCGCAGTTCGCCGGAACGGAACCGTGACCCGCGAGAGGGGCGCATTAATGACGGGTAACGGGTTCCGGGTGCTCGAGCTCCGCCCGTACTTGGGCCGAATGTTCGGCGAGTCGGATGACACCTCAGGCGGCGGTCCCAACGGCTATCAGGCCGTAGTTGGATATGCGTATTGGAAACAGCATTTCCGTGAAAGCCGGACGGCGCTGGGCCAGCCGCTGTCGATTAACGGGCGGACGGTGACAGTGATCGGCGTGTTGCCACCGGGATTCGAGGGTCTGATTGCCGGAGACCGCGCCGACATTGTACTGCCGCTTTCGTTCGACGAAATCATCAACGCGCCGACACCGGTGCGGCCCTCTCCGGGCGACAACTGGCTGACGGTAATCGGCAGGCTAAAGCCCGGAGAATCGTTGCAGTCGGCTCGTGCAAATTTGCAAGCCACAGCGAAAATCGTGCGCGACGAGGCCGACCCGAGCCATCGGTTTATGGGCGGGCTCCAATTTCATGTCGAAAGCGGTCGGTCAGGCAGATCGTTCCTGAGGGCCGACTATAGTCAGCCGTTGCTGATATTGGAAGTGCTGGTCGGGCTGCTTCTGCTTCTTTGCTGCGCGAATGTGGCGCTCCTGATGCTCGCTCGGGTTACGGGCCGGTTTCGCGAATTTGCGGTTCGCGTTGCTTTGGGCGCGTCGCGGCGGCGAGTGCTCCGGCAGTTGCTGAGCGAAGTGGGACTGCTCGCCGCTTGCGGTCTCGCTGCCGGAATCTGGTTGGGGTGGGCTGCCGCGCGCTCACTGGTCTCGATGCTTGCATCGATCGGCGAGCCGCCCCCGCTCGACGTCACTCCACAATTCGCCATTCTCGCCTTTTCTGCCGCCACAACTGTGCTTGCTACCCTACTGGCGGGATTATGGCCAGCGCTACGTGCTAGCAGCGTGCACCCTGCCATCGACTTGAAGCAGGGCGAGGCGCTCTTCTCATCAAAGCGCGTCGGTAGCTGGGTAGTGCCCGTTCAAGTGGCGATAGGCGTCGTCCTGCTGGTTTCCGCGGCTTCGTTGGGCGGTACGTTCCTCCATCTGCTCCTTGAGGACGCGGGTTTCCGTACCCAAGGCGTGACCATGGCGGACGTTGACTTGAGCGCCGCCAAGCTCACGGGAAAGCAGGCGGGTCGGGACGTTCTGCGGATAGTCGAGTCTCTTGGGAAGTACCCTGGAGTGCGAGCGGCAACTGTTTTATCCGCACCTCCTATCGATAACGGGTGGTCCGCTGGGCACTACTTCTCTCTAGGGAGGGAGGGCGCCGTTCACACCGATATGCACACCTGGCCGGAATCCGTATCTCCTGGCTACTTTACGGTGATGGGCACCCGGATCCTGGAGGGCCGTGGATTCACACGCGCCGACGAACGCGGCAGCCACGTTTGCGTGCTTAGTGCTTCGGCCGCGAGGTATTTTTTCCCGAACGCAGACGCGCTTGGGAGATTTGTGTATTCCGGCGGAGATAATCCCAGCAGGGATGGCCAAAACCTCGATCCCAGGAACGCTTGCCGCGTGGTCGGAGTAGCCGAGGATGCGCGATTCCTATCTTTGCGCGAAACACCGCCGCGCATGCTTTACAGCCTAGCGGCGGGTGACGATTGGGGATCTGGTGTCTCTCTGGCGGTGCGAAGCGTAAGCCCAGGCGCGGCAGCCTCCGCCATTCGCGAGGCCGTCCGCCGTGTGGCGCCTAGTGCCGTCGAACCAACCGTCTATACTTTCAGGGAGCTTATCGAGCAGAATTTGCAGAAAGAAAGAATGCTGATGAGCCTTTCCGTATGCTTTGCCGGGATCGCCCTGTTGCTAACCGCTCTCGGACTTTACGGCTTGGTGGCCAGAACCGTAACGTTGCGAACCAAGGAGATCGGTCTTCGGATGGCGCTAGGCGCCAGGCCACGGGACGCGCTTGCCCTGATGATGAGGCAAGTATTGCACCTCGTGTTGGCCGGGACCGGCATGGGCCTGGTTGCCACGCTCGGCATGACGCGGCTTCTGCAAAGTCTGCTCTTCGGAGTTCGACCGGACAGCCCGCTGATGCTGGCGGCGGGGGCCGCATCGCTTATTGTTGTCGCTCTAGTCGCCAGTTACATCCCCGCGCGGCGCGCGACGAGAGTAGATCCCATGGTGGCGCTGCGGTATGAATAAGGCCATGGTTAGTGTCGGGTGAATTGTGGTTGGCGGGACTATGGATGACGACGCGGGCCCTGCCCACACAGCGCCTCCTAGGGTCCGCACCAAAGCACCGCGACGTCGTATTTGGCGAAGTTTGGATCTGCTGTGAGCAGAACCATACCCTCCAACCGGGCTTGGGCGACCAGCACTCGGTCGAAAGGATCACTGTGATGGAAAGGCAGCTCGCCCGCCGCCAGAGCATGCGCGTGGGTGATGGGTAAAGGCCTCAGACCATTGAGTCGGCTGGGAACGTACAGTGCCGGAGACTCAGGAAGAGGTAGCTTGCCAAGGTGGAATTTGATGCTGATTTCCCAAGAACTCGCCGCGGACAGAAACAAATCGTCTCCCTCCGGTACGGAGGAGAGCAGCCTAACTGCTTTCCGGCCAAGACGCTCCGGGCGCGTCTGGCTCCATAACCACACTCCGGTGTCGAGCAGATATCTCATCTGCGTTTGGTCCGGTTTCTTGACACGGGCGGCAACTCGCCTCCGTAAAAGCCGACGAGGACTTCTGGCGGGAGGGGACGATCAAAATCCGGGGGCACCTCGAAGCGCCCCCGGTCAATTCCCAAACGGATCGGCTGTCGCTTCACAGGAACCAGCCGGGCCACCGCCTTGCCGGCGCGCGCGATGACAATTTCCTCTCCCCGCTCCGCGCGTTCCAGCAAGGCTGAAAGATGGGTCTTCGCGTGATGGATGTTCACTTCCATAGTTCTAGAGACTAGCTAAGTCTGTTGACTAAGTCAAACGAAGTCAGCCCACGCTCAGTACGAGGGATTATTATGAGGATTTTGTCGTCGTTTCGTACATTTCTAGATTTTCTGTTTGGCCGGTCACAGGCCGAGCAAGAAATGGAAGAAGAGCTTCGCTCGCATCTGCGGCGCCGGGCATACGATCTTGAACGGTCTGGACTGTCCCGTGCAGACGCGGAGCGCGAGGCCCGCCTCGAGTTTGGCGGTTTTCAACGCTACAAAGAAGAGTGCCGTGAGGCGCTGGGAACACGTTTAATCGGAGAACTGGTTGGCGACCTGCGCTACGGCTTGCGCCAGCTTCGCCGCAACCCGGGATTTACCGTGGTGGCAATCATTGCGCTGGCGCTCGGCATCGGCGCATCAACCGCTGTGTTTTCGGTCATCGACGCTGTCCTGCTGCGCCCGCTTCCTTATCCCAATCCGCAACAAATCGTGACCGTTTGGGAGCAGGAGGCCACCGGCCATCAAGCGCATTTGGCCGATCCGAATTTCCTGGATTTTCGGGCCCAAAATCACACGTTAAGCGCGCTCGCCGTGTTCGGTTCCGGTACCGAATCTGTATCCGGCGGCAGCGAGCCCGTGCGTATGAACGTCGCCGCCGTCTCTCAGGATTTTTTCAAGGCGCTGGGTGTCGAGCCCTTTCACGGCCGCACCTTTGCGCCCGATGAAGAGGTATTGCACGGCGCGCCGGCCATGATCGTAAGCTACGGCTATTGGCAGCAGTTTCTCGGTGCTGCGGCGGATCTGTCACGCATCCGGCTGTCGATGGATGGAACAGCTTATCCAGTCATTGGGGTGATGCCGCCTGGGTTCGATTTTCCTGCTGGCGTAGCCGCCTGGGTGCCGCGCGAGCGTTTTGGTTGGAATACCAGCCGCACGTCGCATAACGGAGAAGGCATCGGGCGCCTCCGCGAGGGCGTGACCATTGAACAGGCGCGAGCCGATCTGGATACGATCGCTCGCCGAATTCACGCGGAGTACGGCGCAAAGGAAATTTCCGACTATTTTCTGACGGACGCTGCGGTAATTCCGCTCTCCGACGAATTGGTCGGAAACGTCCGCGCCGCTCTTCTCATGCTGTTTGGCGCAGTCGTTCTGCTGTTCCTGGTCGCGTGCGCGAACGTTGCAGGATTGCTACTGGCGCGCACATTAGCGCGGCGAAAGGAGCTAGCCGTGCGTGCGGCGCTGGGAGCGGGACGCGGGCGGCTGGCGCGCCAGCTACTCGCCGAATCGCTCGTGCTGGCTTTTGCCGGTGGGGTGGTAGGAGTTTTGCTGGCAATTTGGACGGCGAGATTGCTTCCCGCCATACTCCCGGCAGATTTGCCGCGGCAGCAGAGCATCGCGATCAATCCCACCGTGCTTTTGTTTTCGCTCGCCGCCACTTTGATCGTTGCCATCGGCCTTGGCCTTTTCGCAGCGTGGCGCGCAGGAGGCGTGGAGCCGGGGCATGCCTTGAGCGCCGGTTCGCGAAATTACAGCAGCGGCAGCCAGCGGCTTCGCAGCGTGCTGGTGATTGGCGAAATTGCCGCGACCCTGATGTTGCTGGTGGGCGCCGGGCTTTTGGGCCGAAGCTTTTTGCGGTTGATCTCGGTAAGCCCGGGCTTCAACGGCGAGAATTTGCTGGTTCTGAAGTTTTCACCGCCTCAGCCGGAAAGCGCGCGGACATTCCAGCAGAAGCAGGAGCAAATCGCGCGGCAGACTCAGTTTGTTAACCAGGTCGTGGCGCGAATGCGAGCAATTCCCGGCGTTCGGTCGGCGGGACTGACAGGAGCCCTTCCCATAGCGGACGCCGGCGGATTCCCCGACGGAACGTTCTTGATTCTCAATGGACAGCCCGCGCCCACAAACTTTGACGACTGGGGACGCATGGCGCAAAATCCAAAGCACACCGGCGAGGCCGATTATGCTGTCGCGAGTGGGCAATTTTTCCGCACCGCGGGCATTCCGCTGATTCGAGGACGGCTGTTCAATGCGCAGGACGGCCCCGAAGCGCCAAACGTCGCGGTGATTAGCGAAACGCTGGCGCGCGAGAAGTGGCCGCACGAAAATCCCATCGGGCAAGTAATCGACTTCAGCAACATGGACGGCATTATGAAGCCGCTCACTATTGTCGGAGTCGTTGGCGACATTCGCGCCGAGGGTCTGGACCAGCCGCCGAGCCCTCTCATTTACGTGGATTATCGCCAGCGCGGCCTCGGCCCTAACAGCTCGCCAGCGATTGTTTTGCGCACGGCACTCCCGGCGAGCGTGATCGTTCCTTCGGCACGCCGCATCTTCCATGAACTCGATCCCAATATTCCCGTGCGATTCTCGACATTTGCTGAAGCGCTGGGCGGGTGGATGGCCGAGCGGCGATTCTTGCTGCTTCTGGCGGCGGCTTTTGCCGGGGCTGCGCTGGCGCTGGCAGCCGTGGGCATTTATGGCCTCGTGGCGCATTCCGTTGCGCGGCGCACCCAGGAAATCGGCATCCGAATGGCGCTGGGCGCGCAACGACGCGATGTGCTCCGTTTGGTGATCGGTGAAGGAGCGCGCCTCGCGGCGATTGGAGTAATGGTTGGCATTGCGGCGTCGCTCGCGGCCACGCGATTGATTTCCAGCCTGCTTTTCGGCGTGAAAGGGACTGATCTGCTTACCTTTTTGGTTGTGGCGGCGCTTCTGTCGAGCGTGGCGCTTGCGGCCTCATATATTCCCGCCCGCCGTGCCATGCGCGTAGATCCGATGGTGGCGCTGAGAGACGAGTAACGACAAGGCCCGAGGGGCGGAAATGTCATAGCCCAGGGCAAAAGCCCTGGGTCAGGACAATCCCCTACAAAACCCCGCCCAATTTTCGCTTGCTTCTTTAATACGACGCTTGACATACGATAGCACTCGTAGTATCTTCGTTCCCATGAGTGAAAATCGCCACGGCCAAGCCCCGCTGCCGACGGAAGCCGAGCTTGAAATCCTGCAGATTCTCTGGTCGCGTGGACCACAGACGGTTCGCGAGGTGCATGGAGCGCTGCGCAACAAACAGACTGTCTACACCACGGTGCTGAAGCAAATGCAGGTGATGAAAGAGAAAGGACTCTTAGAGCGGACCGAACGCTACCGCTCGCACGTTTACGCCGCAAAGCAACCGCGGGAGCATACGCAGCAGCGGTTGCTTACGGACCTGCTCCAGCGGGCCTTCTCTGGCTCAGCAAAGAGCCTTGTACTGGGTCTGCTTTCCTCCCGCCCGGTTTCGCGGGAGGAATTGGCAGAGATCAAGCAGGCCATCCGGAAATTCGAGGAGGACGCGAAATGACGCCCACGACGCCGGTAGATCAAGCGGTCCTGCTCTCGGCTTTTGCCTGGAGTCTGCTTGATTTCTTCTGGCAGGGCGCCATCCTCGCACTGGCCCTTGGTGTGGCTCTGAAAATCTCAAGAAACAGCTCGCCGCGGCTCAGGTATGCGATCTGCTGCATTGTCCTCGCAGGTATGGTGGCGTGTCCCATCTTCACCTGTGCGCGGTTCGAAGTCAGCCAGCCCGCAATAAGAGGATTCGGAGCCGTCCTGAGCACAGGCTCCGCCGCTCTCCTTGAGGTGGAATTCAGGCAGAACCAAAGCCATTTGGCGAGCTTGGTCTCGCGGACAGATTGCCACATCATCGCCATCCTGCTCCTATGGTTCGTTGGAGCACTCTTCTCCTGCGCGCGAGTTCTTGCATCGGTTGTGATGGCGCAGCGGCTCAAGACACGTTCGCTCGATCCTGCGCCGGACGCTGTGCAATCTGTCGCGAACCGGCTCGCCGCAAGGCTGAAACTTTCTGTTGCACCGCACTTGCTTTCCTCCAATCGAGTAACGGCGCCCGTCGTAGTCGGTTGGCGGAAACCTACTGTTCTGCTGCCGGCGTCGTCTCTTGGAGGCCTTTCACTGCAACAAACCGAGACCATATTGGCGCACGAACTGGCGCACATCCAGCGTGGCGATTACCTCGTCAACCTACTGCAGGCGGCGGTTGAAGCGCTATTGTTCTATCACCCGGCGATCTGGTGGGTTTCCGGGCAGATTCGCTGCGAGCGTGAATACTGTTGCGATGACCTTGCCCTCAGCATGAGTGGATCTGCATTGGCGTATGCGAAAGCTCTAACAGTGCTCGAAGAGCGACGCTCTTCGGCGCAGATCAAATTCTCACTTGGCATGTCAGGAGGCGATTTATCTATGCGCATCAAACGGCTATTCGAACACAAGGAAATCGACCCCCGTACGCGAAGAACTGGTATTGTTCTTGCCTCGCTCGGTGCATTAACAATCGCCGCGCTCGCACTGCTATCCATCTCGGCGGCAGACCGGATCAGTGCGCAGACGGCGGAGTCGGTAACCCAGGGGCAGCACCAGACCGCAACCACGCGGCAGTCGCGGCCGGATATGAGTTGTACCTACGCTGACGAGTACCCACCGAACCGGCCTCACCCGGGCATCTGTGGTGAGGGCTTTGTCCAGGGCACCAGCGTCTACTTTTGTCAGCAGACCGATGGCAAGATACAGCCCGATGGAACGAGACTGAACCAGATTCAGGTTCAGATCGCTTGTGGATGGAAGGTCCAGCGCTTGCTCGACTGGGAACAGCATCACGGATACAATCAGTCGGACAAGAAGAGCCGCGGCGATGAGCCGCAGAGCCCCGCGCCCTCGAACCGGTGAGTCGGACGCTGCATAGCGCGGCCCGTAGGCCGCTCATCAGCACGGTGGGCGGAGTACAAGGCCTACAGGTAGTGAACACGATGGAGTTCGTAGTCCGGGCGCTGCGCGGCTGGGCTGTGCTGCTGGTGATGCCGGTTAATTCTTGCCGTCGTACATCGACATGTGATTCACACCGTTCATCGGGAAGAGAATGACCTGGACCTGCGTTCCTTACACAAACCGTGTTGCGATGTTGATTTGGAAGAATCAGGCATTTACTTCGGGAGGGACTGAGAGTGCAGGAAACGTCAGCCGGAAAGTTGTCCCGCCGGGACCGGTCTGTTCAACCTCGATCATCCCTCCCTGGTCTTCAACCATCTTCTGGGCAATCGCCAGTCCGAGTCCGGTTCCGTTGTCTTTGCCGTAGCTTATAAAAGGTTGAAATATTGTGTGGAGGATGGATTCAGGGATGCCGGGACCATTATCCGCGATTCGGACCTCAATCCCCTGAGGCGATTGGCCGATTCGCACCTCAATCAGCCCAGACTCAGTGGATACGGCTTCACAGGCATTCAGCAAGAGATTGTGGAGGACCCGCTCGAGCTTGGCCGGATCAAACCATCCTTCGCACGGTCCGTCTTGCCACACGCTGATTCCAATCCGCCGAAATTCGGGGCGGGCCTGTGCGGATTGAATGACGCGCCGGACGGAATCTTCGATCCGGCAGTAGCGCCGGCGCGTCTTCTCACGAGCTTTGGACAATTCCAGTAGCGAGCCGGTCAGTTCGGACATCCGGTTCACCGCGCTGCGGATTTCATCATGGAAGTCCTTTCGCTGTGTCTCGGGTAGGTTGCCCTCCGAAAGGAACTCGGCATAAGCCAGGATCGCGGCGAGAGGGTGGCGAAGATCATGAGATATGGCGCTCGCCATGCGGCCTATGGTGGCAAACCTTTCGGCGTGGAGTAACTCATTTTGAGTTGCTTGCAGGCTGTCTCGCATTCGTTTAAAGGCACCCGTGAGTTCCCCAACCTCATCCCGCCCGGTGGGCAGAAGGGGATAACGGAAGTTACCACTCTCGAGAGCTCTGACGCCCGAGAGAAGATTATCCAGAGGCCGCGTAACGCTGTGCGAGATGGCAAAGGCAAGACCTACACCTGCCAGAACGGCGAACAGCCCAATCCCCCACAACCAGCGGTCCAGCCGGCGAAGAAAAATCATTGCCCGGTCATAGGACTTCAATACGACCAAGCTCACCGCAAGCGGTCGTCTCGGCGGCAACTGTACGGAAGCTGCCACGTATCGTTCCCTGCCAATTTGCAAGTTGAAGACGCTATCATCGGTGTCGTCGCGAAGGCGACCGAGCTGAGATTGCAACTCGGTTTGCTGATTCGGTGCCAGGGTCGTCACCACGAGGCTCTTCCCGTACCGGAATGCGACCTCGCTGGAGGCGATCTGGCTGACCTCCTTAGCAGCCGGTAGAGCCACTCGATAACCGACGACCAGCACGCCGAGCAAAACACCGGCTGAAGGACTTCCGAAATAGACCGGCTGAAGGAAAACTTCGTAGAGATAATCCTTGTCGAACCACCAGTCGCGGCTTTCACCCGTGGCCAGCGAGCGTCTGAGGCAAGCCGTGGCCGCGCGAAGAGTAAAGCCTTCGGCGCTCGCGTGAAGCGCGACCACCTCCCCTGTAGGTTCGGCGAGGACGAACAAATCGCTTCCGGCGAGCTGCCACAATCCACGGGAACCATCCTGGATTGTAGCTGCGTCCTGGGTCGTCATCAGGGCGCGCAGATCTGGTAAGTCTGCGAGCAGTCCGGCCGACCTGGCGAGCGCGGCTTCGCGCCGCCCTTGGAAGTCTTCAAAAGCTACGACTGAATTGCGGAGCGCCTCGTTAATATCCTGTCGAACCTTTCGCTCCATCCGAAGGCGGACAATGAGCACGCTCGTACAAGCGAGCAGGCTGGAAATGAAAACCAGCGATAAGAGGAGTTTCGTGCGAAGCTTGATGTGGTTCATCTGCTGTCGCCTCGCTCCGCGGGGGCCTCACCTACGGCGATTCGCGGTTTGCCCGTTCGGCCTTCGAGGCTGGCGACTGCCGGAGTTGTCCACTGCTCAACGCCGCTCTCGACCAGCTTTAGGGAATAAACTTGTAACCTGCCCCGTGGACGGTTTTGAAGTGAACCGGACGCTCAGGATCAGGCTCCAGCTTCTGACGGAGTTTGAGAATGTGGTTGTCGACCGTGCGGGTTGACGGGTAACACTCATAGCCCCACACTTCATTCAGGAGTTGCTCCCTGGAAATTACGAGTTCGGGATGCTCGGCGAAGTATTTCAGGACTTTGAATTCGTGAGGAGTCATCTCGAGCAGTTTGCCTGCCCGTCTCAACTCCATTTTGGGGAAGTCGACGGCAACATCCGCAAAAGCGTATTGCTCGATTTTGCCTCCCCGTTGCGACCGCCGAAGCGACGTTCTCACGCGCGCCAAAAGCTCTCTGGGGCTAAAGGGCTTCGTGATGTAATCGTCGGCGCCCATTTCGAGAAGCAGGACCTTGTCAACCTCTTCGGTGGCAGCGCTCAAAATGAGAATGGGAAGCCCGGGAGCAGTCTTGCGAATTTCCCGGCAGACGTCATGACCCGGCATTTCCGGCAGCTTCAGGTCCAGGATTACCGCTGACGGCGAAACACTGCGGAACGCTGCCAGTCCTGCCACTCCATCCGTCGCAAAGTGGGTAGAAAACCCCTCACTTTCAAACAGATGTCTGAGCGCTTTGTGAATCGCCCGATCGTCTTCAATGACCAGAACTCGTTCCATTGCTTCCAATTCTATTACACCCTGAGCCTCCAAGGTAGAAGCTGGCAGATTTTTGACAAATAATTGACAAATGAACGTAGGGAATCCGCAAAATCGCTATGCAACTATTGTCAAAACAGAGACAGTTAATTAGACGAAGAACAGGAGGAGTTTATGAGTCCACGGTGCAATCACATGTTCCAAGGATTGAGTCTCTGTCTTCTGATGTTTTGTGCCGGCGGGTTGTTGTGCGCCGGCCAGAACACGGGGAACACATCTCAAACGCCTGCCGGTTCCGGGTCCGATGTATCTCGCGCCTTAGAGGCGCAGATCCGAGAGCTTCAGTCCGAGATGGAGCGCATGCAATCTCAAATCGTCCAAATGCAGAGCGAGACAGGGAAGCTGCGCGAGGAACTCCATGAGACACGCGTTCGGTTAGCCGCGTTTCAGAACGATCACGGACCAGGGCCAGCCAACTTGAGTGCTGAGAAGTCGCCAAGTCCCTCTAGTGGCCAGCCGCAGAGCGCAAGCCAGACAAAAGGCGCCGGAAATTCGCTCAAGGATCGGCTCTCTAACCTGGAGGAAAACCAGCAGGTTCTTAAGAATAAGGTTAATGACCAATATCAGACCAAAGTTCAAAGCGCTTCTAAATACCGTGTGGTTTTATCCGGGCTGGCGCTGATGAACGTATTTTCAAATCGGGGCAGCGTCGATAACCTAGACGTTCCTCAACTGGCGCAGGCGCCTGCCCCCTCGTCCTCGAATGCGGCGTTTGGCGCTACAGTTCGGCAATCAATGCTTGGGCTTGATGTGTTCGGCCCCACTCTGGAAGGCGCCCGCATCTACGGTGAGGTCGAAGCTGATTTCTTTGGGGGCTTTCCCAATGCTCCGAATGGAACGACTGCGGGCATAATGCGAATTCGTACTGCCACCATCCACATGGATTGGGATAACACTTCCATTGTCGCGGGGCAAGATGGGCTCTTCTTTGCGCCACTATCCCCCACTTCATTCGCTTCGGTTGCCGAGCCTGCTTTTGCCTACTCCGGAACTCTGTGGGCGTGGGTGCCACAGGTTCGTGTCGAGCACCGCTTCAATCTCTCGGATCAATCAGCTTTTGTCTTGCAAGGCGGCATTCTCGATTCACTTACCGGACAGCCGCCAGTCTACAGTTCCTACAGGACCGCGACGGCCGGGGAGGCTTCGGGACAGCCGGCATACGCCACACGGTTGGGCTGGACCGGATCGCTATCCGGTCACTCCGCTCAGGCGGGGATCGGCGCTTACTACAGCCCTGAAAACTGGGGATTTGGGAGAAAGATCGACGGCTGGGCGGCAACTGCGGATGGGGACCTTCCTATGGGCCGCTGGTTCTCCCTTTCGGGTGAGCTTTACCGGGGTCACGCGATCGGAGGTCTGGGAGCTGGGATCGGCAGAAGCGTGTTATACAATGGTGATTTAACCAACCCTGCAACCTCGGTTCTGGGCCTGAATTCAGCAGGGGGATGGGCTCAACTGAAGTTTCGCCCCATCGAGCGGCTCCAGTTTAATGGCGCATTCGGCGAAGATAATTCCTTTACTTCGGATCTCCGTTACTTTCCAATGCCGGAAAGCTACTACAATCCTGCTATCGAGAGGAATCAAAGCGGCCTCGTTAATGTTATCTATTATCTGCGTTCTGACTTGTTGTTGTCCCTGGAATATCGGCGAATCTGGACTTCCGAACTCGATAAAGCCGCTTATCAAGCGGGCCAGATTAATCTGGGCGCCGGACTATCCTTCTGATCCGAGCGCTTCCTGGCAACGCTTGCCCAGGTGTGCCTCGTTTTGCGCAATTGCGCTTTCAGTCGTGATAGGGATCGCCACTCACGCTCGTGCTGCTCAGGTAGAGGTGCGCGTAAGGTATACCGATTCTTCCAGAAAGGAAGCGTCGCACGACGCATCCGAAACGGTCATTTTATTAACGCCCGTGTCCGAGCCGCTCGTCACTCGCGCTGACACGGCGCTGAGCCATCTTCCACACCATTTTCAACTCGTCCAATCGCATAAGCAGTTTCACCCGCATGTTATGGTGGTACCCGTGGGCTCGGTCGTGGATTTTCCCAACCGGGATCCGTTTTTCCATAACGTATTTTCACTTTTCAATGGCAAACGATTTGATTTAGGGCTTTATGAGGCGGGATCCACGCGCAGCGTCAGGTTTGATCGCGTCGGAGTGTCCTACATCTTTTGTAACATCCATCCTCAGATGAGCGCAGTGATTATTACTGCGCAGACGCCGTACTATGCGATTACCGATAAGCTCGGCCTAGCCGTCATCCGTGACGTGCCCGATGGCCGGTATCGCGTCCGAATTTGGTCGGAGCACGCGCTCCCGAAGACGCTGACGGGTCTCGTTCGCGAAGTGACTGTCCGCGGCAGCGCGTCCGATCTTGGAATCATCCCGATCCGGGCAACGGCCGACCTCCTCGCTCATCATAAGGACCTGTATGGTCGTGATTACGACCCCGTCATTCCGGCTACTCCTGCTTATGAGCAATGACGTTCAAGCGCACCATTTCTTCTTCCTCGGGGATCTTGATCCCTTTCCGATAGGAGTTGGGATTGGGGCCGGCTTGGATAGTCAGACCCTTGCTGGTTCGCGTGTTGGCAATGAGACCGACAATGACATCGAGGCTCTCCAAGGGGCGACCTCACCAATTGGCGGTCCTGTGCGCTCCGCTCGGGCATGCTGGTTACGCGCCTGGTTGCATGCAGCAGTGCTCGCGCCGGTGTTTCTTAGCCGGTAAAGGCTGAAGAATGGCGATAAGCTCACCCGCAAAAAGCGGACGAGGAGCCAAAACAAAATGAACACCGGCGGAGCAAAATGCCTATTTCTTGCCGCCACCCTGACCACCAGCATTGGCATCGAAGACGATTGATGCATACGTACCGGCCAATTCGTTGGTGCCAATCCCCTGACCCACGGTGACGAACAGTTCATTTGATGGTCCACTGTTTGAGTTACCGCCGCCAAAGACAACTGCCCACAGGTTGTTGAGAACAATCGGTTTCCCGTGCTCGCTTATCGTACCCACAAACTGCCCGTTATTAGGGTTGAACGCATTGATGGTGCCTGCGACAGAGTTGTTTGAAACCAGCAGAGTATTGCTCAGCGGCCCAAAATTGCTGGGAGCGAGGGCAATACCCCAGGCCTGATTCAGCGGCAGTCCGCGGACAAGTTCCTTCACCAGGGTGCCATCCTCCTTGAAGACGTCGACGAAACCGCCGGCACCCACGTTGGGTACAGCATACGTGACGTAAACCAGGCCATTGATGTCCTGGACGCCAAACACGGAGAAGATTGATGGAACCGACGGATCGCCAAATGACTTCACGAAGGTGAAGGTGCTGTCGTACATATCGATTACATTGTTCGTGTTGTCCGCCGCGTAGAGGAAGTTCCCCGAGGGATGGTTGGTGATGGCCAAGCCCGTGTACATTGCTTTGCTGGCCGAGTTGTCCACCACGATGGTCGCTTCGTTTTCGTTGACGCCAAATGCCCAGCTGCTAATAGTGCCGTCTAGCGTCGCAAAAATGAAAGACGCGGGCGTGCCCTGAATCTCGAAATCCGTCGTCGATGGGTTGGAAACGATTCCCGTCGGTGTGCCAGGGCCATTTAGGCCTTTCGGATCGGAAGGTCCGTTTCCCTGGGTGGGAATTAATACCTTGATTGACTCTTGCGTTCCGGTTGCAGTATAGACGGTCGCCCAGCCGGTGTCATTGTCACTGACCCACCAGGGGCCAGTGGCGCTCCGAGCTAACCCCCAGGGATTGGCCAGCAGCGGATCGATGGTCGGGGCTTGGCTGCTGAGTTGATTCGAAACTAGGTTTGTGAGCTGATATTGTGCTTTGGCCGGGGCCGAAACCATGAGAAGAACGAGGCCGAGCCATGCGGTGACTGCGGTTCTGCAAAATCTCATATTAATTCCTCCTTAACTGAAGTCAGCGGCAGAGGAAGGTCGAGCCGTCGGTCGGAGTGACTGGGTGCGGAGCCTTCTCTGACCTGCCTGGCTTGTCATTGTAGGCGGGGTCGCAAGCGGGAAGTGTCATACGCTTGTCACCGGTTTGTAAAACTCTCTCGTCCTACCAGGGCCAAGAAGACCGCCCGTTTTGCTGGCCGGCTCAACCTTAAGGAAACTGCCACGCCTACCAAAGCTTCCTACAATGCTCTGGTACGCCACGGTGTAACATGACATCCGCCAGAGCTTCGATTACCTTGGCTGGTGTCCAACGCCGCTCGGCGTGGATCAGCAAGCATTCGCGAGAGTATCCGTCGATCAGATTCCACAGGCGCGCGCTTCGCCCATCATGTTTACGCTTGCTAACGAAGTCGTAGCTCCACACATGGTTTGCATGCGTGGGCCTGAGCTGCACGCACGACTCATCGTTGAGCCACAACCGGCCACGTGGTTTCTACTTTTGTGGGATTTTGAGCCCCTCACGACGCCAGATGCGCTCGTCGCGGTCCTTGCCTACATGCCAGCCGGCATGTTGCAGCAGCGCTGTAATTCGGCGATAACCGTAGCAGCCATACCGCTCGGCCAGTGCGTTAATGGCCTGGGCCAATCAATCCTCATCTGCAAACTGCGTCGGCGGGTAGCGTTGCGTGCCGCGCGGCCGATGCACCAAACGGCACGCAACGCAGCGAGAATCTTCGGGATCCGGTTCCTCGGGTCGTAGCGCAGTGCGCCCTAAAAGCGAATTTCAGCCATAGCTCTGCGTGTATCCGCTCATTGCGACTAAGTTATCAACATAATCCTTGACAACCTTTTGACTGTTCTTTGACGTGGTGTGTGCGTGCGCGAAGCATCTCACCATGAATAGGAAACCATAAAAATAACTGGACGGGCCGTGGCGAAGGTCCACCGAGCCCAAAATGTATGGTTTCCACAAAGGAGAAAACCAATGATTGTACGTAACTCAGTTCGATTGGTTTTAGGGATTGTTCTAGGTCTTGCCGCTGCCGGAGTGGGATTCGCTCAATACGGCGGTGGCACTGGTACGGGGGGCACGACAACCAGCAGTGGCGGTTACACCGCGCCTAAGGGTGGATACAGCTCCGCCACTGGAGGGCCATCGGCGGGGCGGCGGCGGCCGGACTCGTGGCAACCTATCTGGTCATACGCCACCGGAGATCGGTGCTCGGCTGTGTTGAAAAATCCGCTGGTGGGATCAGTTTCGTCAGTCAAAAGGATAAGAAGACGTATGCTCTCGATGCAGGCAATTTAGACCTGAAGACCGGGGATCGCGTCAGGCTCAAAGGCAAGAAAATCAATAGATCGAAGAGTTCATCCGGAATGCCGGAGTTCTCAGCCAAAAAACTCGTGAAAGATTACGGGTCATGCGAAGGACAGGTAGCTTTGAAACAGACGGCACTGCGATGATCGGCGATCAGGGGTAGCCACGATGAGTCCTTTTGAATGCGTCGTGGGCGTGTGCCTGATAGAAAGCCCAGGGCGGGGGAGAACACTCGCCCCGGCTACCTTCCTGGTTGGTAATTCAAATTCAGAATTCATTCAGCACTCGATTAACGTGGAAGGAGAGGCGCACACGAGTGGGAGTGTGGGGGCGAGAAAACTGGAATGAAACCACGTGTCGTAGTGACGGGGATAGGGGCGGTCAGTCCGAATGGGATTGGCCGCGAGGCGTTTTGGTCCTCAACTCTCGAGGGTAAGAGCGGTGTGCGCAGGATCGAGTCATTTGATGCCACAGCTCTTCCGGTCCGAATCGCAGGAGAAATCGTGGGCTTTAATCCGCTTCAGTACGTCAGCGAAAAAGATGCGGCCAACGTCAGCCGGGTGGTTCCCTTAGCCATCGCGGCATCCTCAGAAGCGATCCAAGATGCCGGCCTGAATCCGTCTTCGATGCCACTAGAAGAGCTTCGCAGGACAGCGGTGATGCTGGGCTCGGGTGGGGGCGGCCAGGAGTTTGTGCAGCGCCAGCTGGCGCTCTATCTGTCCGGCCAAGCCAAGCAGTGCAGCGTTTATACCATTCCATCGGCCACGATGGGGACGCTTGCCAGCGAAATCTCCATGCATTTCGGATTTCGCGGTTTCAGCCATGTCATCACGACGGGCTGCACCTCCTCCACTGATGCGTTGGGCTATGCCGTACAGAATATTCAGTGCGGGACGGCAGACCGCGTCATCTGCGGCGGAGCAGACGCCCCGCTCTCCTTCTTCATCGTGAAGGGCTTCACCCTCATGCGGATCCTGACCTCATCCTGGAACGAGCAGCCGGAGCGAGGGTCGCGCCCTTTCTCTGCAGACCGCGATGGCTTTGTCTTAGGTGAAGGAGCGTGGATGTTCGTCCTCGAAGAATTCGAGCGGGCGATGGCCCGCGGCGCGGGCATCTATGGAGAGATCACCGGTTATGGGTCTACCTGCGAGGCTTTTCACCGCGTTCGGCTAGGCGAGGATGGCGACGAGCCCGCGCGAGCCATCCGGCTTGCCATGAAGCAGGCAGCCGTCGCCCCGGAGGAAATCGGCTATGTCAGCTTACATGGTACTTCCACTGTGCTGAACGATCGTGTCGAAACACGGGCGCTTAAGCTGGCGCTCGGCTCGCGAGCCTACCAAGTCCCCTGCTCGGCGCTCAAGTCGATTATCGGTCACCCGCAGGGTGCATGCGGAGCCGCGGGTGTTGCCGCAACTCTACTCGCGATGCGGGATAATTGCTTGCCTCCGACCATCAACCTTGACATTCCGGATCCGGAGTGCGATCTGGACTATGTCCCCGGACCGTGCCGGCCTGCGCACGTTCAGCATGCAATCTGCAACTGCATTGCGTTCGGCTCCAAGAATTCCGCACTTGTGGTCTCGCGGGTCGCCTGATTCGGAACGGGAAAACTTGAGGATCAAAACTTGGAACCCCGATTTTCGACTTGGAATTTCCAGTTTCGAGGCTCGGCTGCCGCCCGTCGCTCCGCAATGTCGCTATGCAACGGATCACCAGCATTGAGTTTGGCCTACCTTTTCGGGCTAGGCGTCATCCTGCGGAAGCAGAACATCGGAGCCAGCGCGTGATAGATCTTGGTATCATTGGCGGCGGACCGGCAGGCACAATGGCTGCCATTACGGCTGCCCGAAGTGGATTGCGAGTGATTCTGTGGAATAGCGCCGCATTTCCACGCCATAAAGTCTGAGGCGAATTCATATCCCCTGAATGCATTCCGCTCCTGTCGACCGTCATTCCAAACACAATTGCGCAGGCCGCGATCATTGGCCGCGCGGAATTTCATTCGAAGATGGGTCGGTCCGTCTGCATTACTTTACCGCTGCCTGGCGGCGGCCTCTCCCGCTTCGCCCTTGACCACGCTTTGTGGCGCGCGGCCATAGCTGTCGGCGTGCTTTGCCGCCATGCCGACCCGGTCACCCGCGTCACGCGCCTGTGGGCCCGGCGTACGGAGTCCGATGCACCCGCCGGGTTCAGCTTGGGCGAAGCGTTTGGCGCAGCTACTTTTGTGCTGCGCTATTGCGTGCTCTAGCCCGTGCTCCCGCTGGACTTCAGGACTGGTTCGCGGCCGTTACACCGGCCTCCGTCGGTCTGAAGCTGCTGTCTGAAACCCGGTGGCACGCTTGAATCCCATGGAATAATTCGCATTTGCGCCCTCGATTGCAGGCGGAGCAGTTCGGGTTGCAGAATTTGAGGTGAAAATGATACTGGCCAAAGTCCGAGCATCTGCACTACCGGGTATATTCCTGATTCTTTTCCTTCTGGCTAGCGTGGGCGTGGCGCAGACGCCTGCCCGGGCGACGCTCGTGCGAATCCAGGTGACGGCCAGGAAATATACATTCAACCCTGAGGTCATCACTGTGAACGCTGGTGGTCGCGTCGAGCTGATCATCACCGCCGTTGACCGCGATCATGGAATCACGATTCCTGCCTTTGGTGTGAAGCAGTATTTAAAGAAGGGCGTGCCAACAACTGTCAGCTTTATCGCAAGCAAACCTGGAAGCTTCGCTTTCCATTGCTCAGTTTTTTGCGGCATGGGCCATCGGCACATGAAGGGCAAGCTTGTCGTTAGAGCTCGCTAATCACTTGACGGGGAGCGTCGGCTTCTCGTCGAACGGGGCCGGCGAGCTTGAACACCCTGTCCAGCCTCCGGTGCCATGTGTTTGTCACCGTCTCCAGACGCCGCGATGGCCGGACGACAAAGAGCATGCGCCGATGCGTTTCCGGGCGCTCCGTCAGGAAAACGCATTCAGTGTGGCAATTCACATCGAAGCAGTCACCGTAAACAACCCGGTCAAGCCGTGTCGCAGCCTATTCTTCCCTCCTTTGTGGACAGTCCGGCAGTGATGAGGTGTTTCTGATCAACGAGGACAGAGACCGACGACTACCTGTGACGATTCTTTGACAGAAGCTTTACGCGGCCGTGACATCGCGGCCGGCGGCTCGGGCTAGACTGCACTCAGGTCAGAGTACGTGCGAGGAGTGAGACAGGATCAGGAGAAAAAGGAGACACACATGACTCGAATGAACCCACAGAGACTCGCAAGAATTCTCACAATCACCTTATCAGGACTGCTCGCCGCCGTGCTGGCGCTGGTCACACCAGCCCCGGCCCTCGGCCAGACTGCCGGCACTTGGACAACGACCGGCAGCATGACCGGCATCAAGCAGCACCACAGCTATACCGCTACGTTGCTTCAGAATGGCCAAGTGCTGGTTGCGGGCGGTATCAACCTTGCGATGGGAATAGTGTACGCCAACGCCTTTCTGTATAGCCCTTCCACCGGCGAGTGGACGGAGACCGGCAGCATGACGACGACGAGATACGACCACACGGCAACGCTGCTCCCGAACGGCGAGGTTTTGGTTACTGGGGGCTACAAGAATGAAAACTCAGGTCTTTTGGATAGCGCTGAGCTTTATAACCCTTCTACCGGGAAGTGGAGCGCCACTGGCAGCATGACCGTGGCCCGTTACAATCACAGCGCGGTGCTTCTCCAAAACGGTGAGGTGTTGATAGCGGGCGGCCAGACAAGCCCCGTAGAGCCGACAGGGGGCACCTTTACACTCACCAGTGGCTCGCCAATCAACGACGCCGAGATCTATGACCCCTCCACGGGCGCCTTCACGGAAACCGGCAGCATGAACTATACTCGTGCTCAGGCGCAACTGACCCTGCTGCAAGACGGTGACGTCTTGATTGCAGGAGGCGGTACAGGTGATGCTGGGTGCACTGCGGAGATTTTCTCGGACGGCCAGTGGAGCTTGACGTCGGAGCTGGCTGAATGTGGCGTTACCCAAGATGCCGCCGCGCTGCTTTCGAATGGCGACGTGCTGATCGAGGCCGGGAATCTTCCCACGATAGCCGCACCCGCGTACAGCCTCAGCGAGTTCTACGATCCCTCCACCAACGTCTGGCAAGCGACTCTCGACCAACCGAATGTCTGGGGCCCGTTAGCGCTGCTTACCAACGGCCAGGTTCTGGTTGTCGGAGTCGTTCCCGCAAGCGGGGATCCCGCTGCGGCGCTCTATGATCCCTCCAGTAACGAGTGGACGCCGGCGGCCAGCCCGCCCACCCCCTTTGCCGGCCAACTGCCGGGAACGCTGACGCGACTCTTAAACGGCCAAGTGCTGGCAGCCGCGGCCAGCTACGCAGTGCTCTTTACACCGTAGCGCAGTCGGAAGGGCGCCGGCATGCGGCCTTCTCTCTGTTCTGCTGTCTGCGACGAGCGCCGCTCGAAGAAGACTCACAAACCTGGTTCCGGTCGCCCGGAAGGCGGAGAAGGCTCTACCTCCAAGCGGGCATCAGTTTATGCTCCGTTTCCGGATCGTCCGATTATCCCGCTGCCCGGCGCCTCGCGCCGGGCAGCGGGATAGCCTGTCGCATTTTCCAGACTTTTCAGTTGATTGAGCAGTCCCCTACCTCCGAGCCTGCCCCGAGCACCGCGAAGGGATGACGGGGCCGGGGGACGTTCGCAGAGCCGACGGTCTGCGCCATCCCCCGACGACTACCTGCGACGATTCTTTGACAGAAACTTTACGCGGCCGTGACATCGCGGCCGGCGGCTCGGGCTAGACTGCACTCAGATCAGAGTACGTGCGAGGAGTGCGACAGGATCAGGCTCAGCAGAAAAAGGAGACACACATGACTCGAATGAACCCACAGAGACTCGCAAGAATTCTCACAATTACCTTATCAGGACTGCTCGCCGCCGTGCTGGCGCTGGTCACCCCAGCCGCGGCCCTCGGCCAGGCTGCCGGCACCTGGACAACGACCGGCAGCATGTCTGGGCCCAGCCTCACTGACTATACCGCCACGCTGCTTCAGAATGGCCAAGTGCTGGTTGCGGGCGGCTTCAATAGCGCGATTGACCAGGTTTATGCCACCGCCTTTCTGTACAACCCTTCCACGGGCACGTGGACGGAAACCGGCAGCATGGTCGAAGCCGTATACGACCATAGGGCAACGCTGCTCGCGAACGGCGAGGTTTTGGTTACTGGGGGCATCCTCCCCTCCGGAGTGACTGACACCGACGCTGAGTTGTATAACCCTTCTACCGGGACATGGAGTCTCGTCGACGGCATGCCTCAGGGTCATTATGACCACAGCGCAGTGCTTCTCGAAGACGGTGAAGTGTTGGTAGCGGGTGGCCACTGCTCCCGCACGTACTGCGAGGATGTTTATGCAGTCGAATCCGCCGCCGATCTCTATAACCCTTCCGCGAGCTCCTTGCCATTTACGGCAGCCGAAAACATGCACTATGGGCGCGCTAGCACGCAATTGACCCTACTCCAAAACGGGGACGCCTTGATTGCGGCAGGCGGCCCGACGGCCGACAACGACGGCGACAATGACGCTTCGTGCAGTGCGGAGCTTTTCGGGAAAGGCAACGGGTGGACTTTGACCTCGGAGCTGGCTCAATGCGCCTCCGGCGCCACGCAGACCTTCGCAGTGACCCTTTCCAATGGGGACGCGCTGATCGAGAACGGCAACACTGCCAGCGAGTTCTACGATCCCTCCACGGACGTCTGGCAGTCGACTCTCAACCAACCGAATGTCAGCGGCCCTTTAGCGCTGCTTGCTACGGGCAACGTTCTGGTTGCCGGAAGTCCTCTCGTAAGCGGGGGTTCCAACGCCGCGCTCTATAATCCGTCCACCAACGAATGGACGCCGACGGGCAGCTCGCCCATAGTTGCCGCCACGTTGACGCCGCTCTTAAACGGCAAGGTGCTGGCAACTGCCGGCAACGCCGCAGCGCTCTATACGCCGTAGCGCAGTCGGGAGGGCGCCGGCATGCGGCCTTCTCTGTTCTGCTGTCTGTGAAGAGCGCCGCTCGAAGAAGACTCACAAACATGGTTCCGGTCGCCCGGACGGAGGAAAAGGCTCTACCTCCAAGCAGCGTCGTTTATCCTCCGTCTCCGATCGCCCGCTATCCCGCTGCCCGGTGTCACGCACCGGGCAGCGGGATAGAGCGCTGACCCCGCCGAACAAGCCTGTGCAAAAAGTTTTTCGCGGTAGCGCCAGCTATTATGGCAAGGGTTAGGGTATCGGGTTAAACGATTTGTAACCGATGGCTGGGAGGCAGGGATTCGAACCCCGATACGCAGATCCAGAGTCAGTGTATCTCAGCTTTTCAATAACTTACACACTGTTACCGCTGATTACCCACCATTACAGAACCCTTGACTTTACTGCATGATATGCATATCCTGAAATTACGATGTGCTACGGGAGATTAATTTCGAGCGTAGCACAAGCGTAGCACCCAAGTGAAAGGACTTACGCCGATGACTGAAACGTCAACCGAGTTCTCATTTACTGAGGCGAGAGTCCGTGAGCTTGCTACTCCGGAAGACGGCAAGGTTTTCTATTCCGACACCAAGACGCCTGGCCTGAAGCTGTGCGCCTACTCGAGCGGGGCAAAGTCGTTCCTCGTCTACCGGCGCATCCTGGGCAGGCCGGAGAGGGTCTTCATTGGGAAATATCCCGATGTCACCGTGGAGAAAGCCCGCAAAGAGGCGGCCAAGATGAACGGGCAGATTGCTGAGGGGAAGAATCCGGCTGAAGAGCGCCGGCAGCATCGGCTTGAGGGGGGGCTTCAAAACCTCTTCGAGCGATACATCGAGCTGCATGCCAAGCCCCACAAGCGGCCGCGGAGCGTTGCTGAGGATGAGGCGAATTACCGGCGCTACCTATCCGGTTGGGCCACGCGGCGGCTCTCGTCTATCAACCGTCACGACGTGGTGAGGCTTCACGCGGGCCTTGCCGAGAAACACGGCATCTATGCGGCAAACCGGGCGCTGGCACTGATTTCCACGATGTTCAACAAGGCGACTGAGTGGGGATGGCAGGGCGCCAATCCCTGCAAGGGCGTAAAGAAGTTCGAGGAAAAAGAGCGCGAGCGGTTCCTCACCGAGGCCGAGATGCCGCGATTCCTTAAAGCCCTGGCCGATGAGTCGCAACAAGACTTCCGGGATTTCATCCTGCTTGATCTTCTCACAGGCGCGCGCCGGAGCAACATCCTGGCGCTACGATGGGATCAGATCGACTTCCACACGATGACCTGGACCATTCCGGCAGACGAAGCCAAGGGCAAAAGGAATATGCATATTCCCTTGGTTGGCCCGGCGCTGAAGATTCTGGAATCCAGGCACAAGACGGCGGTGAGCGAATGGGTGTTTCCTGGCGCTGTTTCAGGGGAGCATGTTCAGACCTTTCGCAAGCCGTGGGAGCGGATGTTACGACGCGCTGGTATCAAGGGCTTGAGGCTGCATGACGTTCGTCGATCGCTGGGTAGCTGGATGACGAAGGCCGGCGTTGCCATGCCCATCGTGAAAGCGGCACTGGGCCATTCGGACATCGCTACCACGGCGATCTACACCCGGAGCGAGGATTCAAGCGTGCGCCGGGCAATGGAAATCGTTGCACAGCGGATGTTGGAGGCTGGGAGTGAAAAAGGCGCAAATAACTGAGAAGCGAACCAAAGCGAAGCCTTATCCATTCGGAGATGCATACCGAAAAGAGCTGGCGGCAGCATTGCGAACTGGCAGGAGCCTACTGAAAGAGGAAAAATCTCTCGCGGCTCTGCGATTCGCCTTCGGCCAAGGCTGGGGAGCTGCCCGCGACTACGAGCAGGCACACCGCAACCAGATGCACGAAAAAATGAAGGCCGTTGATCTTACCCGGCATCCACAAATCAAGGCGCTGCGGGAGAAAGAGAAACGCGGACTTTACCGCACACCGTCAGATGATCTTATTCTGCAAACAGCTAAGCGGGTCCAATCCTGGAAGGCGCCGCACGTTCGAGGCGTGCAAATCCGCGAAGAGGCGAAGCGAAACCGGGAAGCCTGGCTGCCAGCGGCGAAAAAACAGTTTGAGGTCCAGAGACGAAAGCACCCCACTTGGGGAAAACCACATCTCGCCAAGATCGTGGCCGGGAAGAGGTACAAGACCTTGCTGAGGCACTTATGACGCGGATAAAAGCACCCTCGGATTCGCTTTCGCAATTTCGAGGAGCCGGAGCGCCGTATTCTGCGGGCGGCGCAAGCCTTGCTCCCAACTTTGGACGGCCTTCGGGCTCACGCACAGCAGACGCGCGAACACCGTCTGACTGGCGTGCAAGCTTTCTCGAATTCGCCGAATCTCCGCCGGCTTGAGCGGCTTCGGCGGAGCCGGAATCTCTGTCACCCGCAAGTCGACCCCTACGCCGCGTTCATACTCCTGCGCCTCAGCGAGAGCCTGGCGCAACCCAGCATAAAGCCTCACCTTCGTCATCTTTGCCATCGGATTACCTCTCGTAGCGTCTCAATTCGTCAACCATGCCGCGAACCGCCTTACGTTCGTCGGCGTCAAGGTCCGCTTGCTCGCCCTTGTCCAAGAGAAACAGCAAGTGAACGTGGCGCCGATGCTCCAGGTACAAGTAGAGATAGCGAAATCCGCCCCGTTTGCCTTTCCCGCGAGCCGGATTCGATACCCTGGCTTTGCGGATTCCGCCGAGCCCCTGAACCACGCTTCCCCGCACGGGATACCCAAGCAGATCGGCCTGAATCTTCGCCAGCACGTCGCCCGCCGAGTCCCCGGCCAATTCCGACAAGCGCCGTGTGAATAGCCGGGACTCGATGAATACCACTCTGTAGGATACCCCATA
This sequence comes from Terriglobia bacterium, assembly GCA_030040995.1. Classification (GTDB taxonomy): domain Bacteria; phylum Acidobacteriota; class Terriglobia; order UBA7540; family UBA7540; genus JASHON01. The sequence continues at coordinate 25,269 of JASHOS010000185.1, forward strand.
AAAGAATCCTGGACAACACCCGCTGTTGTCCAGGCTACTCATTGATACGCTCGTTGCATGAGCGATACACAGACACTTAACCTTGAGCGTCTACTAACTCCGCGAGAAGTGCAAAACATCATCCCGCGCAAGACTGCACGCGCGCTGGCGGTGGAGCGTGCATTACGCCGCGACACCCCACCTTGGCTGAAGATCGGCGGACGAATCTACTACCACCCCGCGCACCTGCGGGAGTGGCTGGAGGCGCACAAGATCGACCCCGCCAGGCCGGAGGCAAGATGAGCGGCGTGCCGATGCGCTACGAGCGTGAGCTACACCGGGACCCAGCGCTGTGCGAGCGCATCCCGTGCGAGCTACCGGCAGCGCCAGCGGAGGCGGAGCGCATCGTCCGCTGCTCGCGGGACCGCGTGGACGAGGCGATATGTCGAGCGCTTGCCCGCGCAGCGGTGCTGGGCGAGGCGTGGCGAGTGGAGATGGTGGAGTGACGATGCATACGCAGACGATTATCGACGATGAGCTTGTTAGTAAGCCGCCCAGGGCAAACTGGAGCACGGACGGAATCCGTAAGGCTAACGGCTCCGACCCTAAGCCGGATACGGGCGGATGGCCGAAGCCGCTGGCGCCGGAGGTGTTTCACGGGCTGGCTGGCGAGATCGTTCGCACGATTGAGCCGCACTCTGAGGCGGACCCGGCGGCAATCCTCGCACAGACCTTAGCTTTCTTTGGAAACGTAATTGGGAGCGGTCCCCACTTCCAGGTTGAAAGCGACTATCACAGATGCAATTTAGACATCGTGCTCGTAGGTGAAACCGGGAAAGGGCGCAAGGGGACGTCGCGCGCACGAGTCGCGCACGTGTTCGAGACAGCGGACCCGGAGTGGGTAAAGAGTCGGGTGACGGGCGGCCTATCCTCTGGCGAGGGGTTGCTCTGGGCCTGCCGGGACAAGATAGAGAAACGCGTTGCCATCCGCGAAAAGGGCCGGATTGTTGATTACGAGACAGAAGAGATTGATCCCGGCATCACAGACAAACGGCTTCTCGTTATCGAGCCGGAGTTTGCGCGTGTTCTCAAGATGGCATCCCGCGATGGGAGCATACTGAGCGAACTGATACGCCAGGCCTGGGAGTGCGGGAATCTCCGCACAATGACAAAGAACACTCCCGCCGTGGCCACGGGCGCCCACATCAGCATTATCGGTCACATCACCCGCGATGAACTACTTCGCTGCCTCTCAGAGACTGAGCAAGGGAACGGGTTTGGCAATCGCTTTCTCTGGCTTTGCGTTAAGCGGTCAAAGTATCTCCCCGACGATGAGGATCGACGTGTCGATCATGAGGAGATGGCAAGACTGCAGTTGCGCATCAAGAGTGCTGTAGAGTTCGCCTGCGCCATTGGCGAGATGCGACGCGATGACAGGTCGCGGATGGCATGGCGGGAGGTCTACAAAGACCTGAGCGATGGCAGGGCCGGCCTGCTTGGAGCAATGCTTGGGCGCGCCGAGGCACAGGTATTGCGCTTGTCGATGACCTACGCCCTGATGGACCGATCTGCCGCGATCGGCTTACCGCACCTGAAATCGGCACTGGCTCTGTGGGAGTACTGCGAGCATTCAGCGCGATTTATATTCGGTGATGCTCTCGGAGATCAGACCGCGGACACAATCCTTGCGTCGCTTCGGAATGCGCCAGACGGCATGACTCGGACTGAGATTTCGGCGCTATTTGGCCGCAATAAGCCTGCTAGTGATATCTCACGCGCCCTTGGCGTGCTGGCAAGTCTTGGATTATCGACATGTCAGCATGAGCATACTGATGGGCGGAGTATCGAGCGATGGACGGCAGCCTGACCATTATTTCGTCAATTTCGTTTGTTTCGTACCGCAGAGTATCTCAAAAATGAGCTACCTGGAAACGATTAAGAGACTCGAAAAAGAGCTTTCCCGTGAAAGGAAGGATGAGAAAGCCCTTGGGGTTGGGCATCCCGCCGCCAGCGACGCCGGGTTCAAGCCTGTAGCAGACTACGAAACAAACGAAATTGACGAAATAAGCCCCCTGGCAGACGAATCCCTTGGCAGTGAGACCGGTCCCGACCTGAGCGAACACATTGAGTCCTGCCATGCCTGCGGGTCGCGCCTCTTCTGGCGCTCGATCTACGGAGTGGTGATCTGCTGGCGGTGTCACCCGCCGGGCGCTGACCATCTCGTGACCGACATTGTCTTCGACGGGGAGGTTAAGTGGAAGCAATGAACAATGCGATTGCCGATGCCCTGGACCGAAACCTTACTTCGCCGAACGAGGCGGACCGCAATCTTGAATCAGCGAATGTTGTGGACGGCCTGTTTGCGATCGCGCGCGGGTTGCGTCACGTGGCAAATGCTCTTGAGAAGCTTGGTGGGGCGGACACCAACACACCGATGGGCGCGATAGAAGCCCTCTCAAAAGAGGTGAAGGAAGGTTTTTTGACCCTGGCAAACGAGCTTTCAAGCGCCTTGATCGTTGGAGAGCGGAAGTGAGTACGGCAGCCCAACCCGAGATCGCGGAGCTGCTTGAGCAAGCAGGAGCGCATGCGCCACGGTATGGACGTGGAAAATGGACCTGCCCAAACCATCCCGGCTCGCCCAGCGTGTCGGTAGATGAGGCGAAGGGCTTGTTTAACTGTCACCACCAGGGATGCGATTTTCACGGCGGCATTGGCACGCTGAGGAAGAGGCTGGGCATTGAGCGGGAATGGCTTCCGCGTGATCAATACCTTCGCCAGAAGCAGGAGTGTGAGCGGGCGCATGAAGCGGCGAAACGCCTTTGCCACGCTGTACACTCCCGGCGCATGGAATTACTGGAAGACTTACACAATCTCAACCGGCTTGAAGCGTTAGCGCATGACGAAGGGCCGACAGAAGGGGCATGGAAGAGCCTGGAGCTTGTCTATCGTGAGCGGCCCCGCATTGAAAGCGAGCTGGACTTTCTCGAAACCGCAAACGCGGCAGATGTT
>JASHOS010000186.1 GCA_030040995.1 Terriglobia bacterium
CCAGCTCGCGTCCAATCTTATCCGCCGTCCTCACAACTTCACGCTGCTTTTCTAGAAAACCCTCCAAGGCCGGACCGGCCGGTTTGCGGCCAAAAAACAACACTTCCACGCCGAGCTGCTCCAGATCTTGCGCAAGTTGCATCAGTTTCACTTCCGCCATAACATCCTCCCTTTTCACCTAGATGGATGTTGGGAACAGTGGAAAGGATGCCGGAAAAAACAGAAATTTGCGAGCTCTCTAATGTACGCACCTAATCCACATCCATGGCCGAAGTGATGTAAGGGGACGGCTTGCCGCCCCCCTTACCGCCCCGAAAAATCAACGAGAGTAGGGCAAGCCCCAATGGTAATTAGCCAAGCCGCACGGCACCTTGAAAGAGCTGAAAGCTAATTTGGACAAACCTAGGGCAAGCCCTACCCCTACGCGGCGCGCTTCCAAGGTGGATACTGTGGAGGGATGCAACGGCCGGTGTTATCGACGGATTAATTGTTTCCCGTCACAATCAGGCAACTTTTTGCCACCGGACAGGGTGCAATCCGGGCACACGGCGAACTTCCCAACGCGATTCGAGACGGTCCATGTGGCCTTTGACCGGAAACATCGCCAGAATAGTGTCTTGCGGCCAGTCCCCAGCCGCCTGCGAGACCGCATCGATCAAGTCTTTTAATGTGAGCCCGGCAGGATTCTTTTCGAGACTTGTGAGGATGACGCGTTCAAAGAAATCCACAGTCCGGCGCGATTCCGCAATAAAATCCCGCACTTCTTCCCCTCGCATCACTGGCCAGTGGCCCGAGTAGAGCGCGTCAATAGCAAGATTCTCAAAAAAGCGCAAGGTGGAAAGGTAAACATCCACGTTGTAGTAGGTGACCGGAATCGCCATTTCGCCCGTCGCCTTCGGACAACCTCGGCCATGGATGGCGTCACCGACGAAGGCCGCGCGGTGCTGGCCATCATAGAACGCGAGATGGCCTCGCGAATGTCCGGGCACGTGCAGGATCTTCAACCGCCAGTTGTGGCCCAAACGAATGGTTTCGCCGCCGGAGAATGTAAAGTCCACCGCTCGCGGGCTGCCCGCCAGGCGCGGAGGGACTGGCTCAAGCGCCAGATCGTGGTCGCGCTTGAGGAAGTTATACCGCCGGTCGTAAAGGGCCTGAGGATCTTCCACAAGCTCACGATCCTCCTCTCCGCAGGCGAGGCGCGTCTGTGGCGACGCCTGCTTGATGGCGTCGTTGCCCCCTTGATGGTCCATGTCGGCGTGTGTTGTAATCGCCAGACTAATGTCCTGGGGCCTAAGTTTGAGCCGGTCGAGATAGACAAAAATGGCTTTCTCAGGTGTGTCCGCCACGCCCGTATCCAGGAGCACACCCAAATCGCCTTTAAAGAAGTATTGGAATAAGTTGCGGCCGCCAAACAGCGACTGAATCTGATACGTGTCTTTGTAGAGTTCCATATTGATCCAGTGAAATATAACCTAAGCCCATGTCTGTGGTCTACTCCGGGTGAAACCTGTTCAGGATCACGTCAGAGTCGACCGGACCGGTAAAGACCTGTCATTCTGAGCGCAGCGAAGAATCTCCGTATTTCGTTCTAGCTTAGGAATACAGGGATTCTTCGTTCGCTGCGCTCACTCAGAATGACAGTCTCCGTTGGTTGCGGTCACGATGTCGCGCTGCGCTACGGGTGTCGGCGCTTCTTGCTGAAAGCTGACCGCTGATAGCTGCTAGGGATTGCTAAATGCTGAAAGCCGATCGCTATTCTCAATTGAGGAAATAGGTGCGATAGAGGGTGTCACGCTTGAGGGGACGGAAGCCGGCGTCGGAAATGAGCCGGCGCAGCTCACCTTCAGTTGACGTATTCTTGCAGCCGGCAGCATTGACGACGTTCTCTTCGATCAGAATACTCCCCACGTCATTGCCACCGAACCGCAAGGCGATCTGGCAGATTTTGTGGCCGGGTGTCAGCCAGGAAGCCTGTACGTTGAGAATATTGTCTAAATAAATGCGCGAGACCGCCAGAGTCTTCAGGTAATCAATCGCCGTGGCCTCCTCGCGAACAAATCGGCCAAGTGAGGTATTCTCCCGTTGAAAGAACCATGGGATAAACGCGGTGAACCCTCCCGTCTCGTCCTGTAAGGCGCGGAGGCGATCGAGATGCCGAACCCGGTGGTCGAACGTTTCTCCTACTCCAAACATCATCGTCGCCGTTGTCCTGAGCCCAAGCTGGTGCGCGGTCCTATGGACGGACAGCCATTCCTCAGTGCTGCATTTCAAGCGCGCAATCCGGCGCCGAACTTCATCATCCAGAATCTCGGCCCCTGCGCCCGGAATAGAGTCGAGGCCGGCATCCTTCAGTTGGGCAACCACATCGCGCACCGTCATCCCGCAAATCTCCGCGACGTTCAGAATTTCCGGAGCGGAAAAGCAATGGAGATGAAGGCGCGGATAACGCTCCTTGATGCTTGACAAAAGATGGACGTAATAGTCCATTTTCAGGGTGGGATGCAATCCGCCTTGCATCAGGATTCCGGTGCCGCCCAAGGCCAAAGTCTCGTCAATTTTCCGGAAAATGGATTCGAGTGGCTGGACGTAGCCCTCGGCTGAGCCCACGGGCCGGTAAAAGGCGCAAAAGGAACAATATTCGGTACAGAAGTTCGTGTAATTGATATTGCGGTCGATTTGATAGGTAATGACGTTCCCCGGGTGCATCCGGCGGCGCACGGAATCCGCTTCCATGCCGAGACCCATAAAGTCGTCGGACCGAAGCATGTCCGTTGCTTGAGCTCGCGTTATACGCGCCATCGGGGTGGTCTCCACAACTGCACGGGACTTATAGTTCGCCAAAACGTAATGCCTCGGTTTCGGTCTCGCGCGCTGTAGCGCGGACCCGCCAAGCGGGGTCCGCACGTGCCGGGCTAAAGCCTGGCGCTACGAGGCCACAACTGAGGCATTACGCCGAAACAAAGAATAAACCTGCTAACTCTGTTTCAGTAACGTCTGGATGTCCCTCTCCCAAGCGTTTTTGTCTACGATGCCACTGTGGGAAACGGCAATTCGTCCTTCGCGGTCGATCAGGAGCGTCATGGGCATGTTGGTGAGATCGAATCGCTTTGCTATGCTGTCTGTTCCAATGACAATCGGATAGTTCGGTGCGGTGTTTCCACCGGTTTCGGGATCCCTTTTCAGAGTCAGAAACGGCCTGACGGATTTCCATCCATCATCGTCCATGGCCATGCCAATTACCGCCAGGCCTTGACCCTTGTACTTTTTGTAAAAGGCTTTGTACCACGGAATCTCAACTTTACATCCTCCGCACCATGTGGCCCAGAAGTCGAGAAGAACCACCCTTCCTTTGAAAGCTGCCAAGTCGATAGCTTGCCCCGTCGCATCCGTAAGGTTGAAATTGGGAGCGGGCTTTCTCATAGGGCCGGGAGTGAGCGGGTTCAAGTCGCTTTGCGAGCCGCGTTGCCCGGCTGGCAAAACGCGGGCCGGCGCCTGTGCCAGCGAAGGCTGTGCGCCGAACAGTATGACGGCGGAAAAGACTGCTGAGAAAGTCCAGCAGAGTATGGCCGAACTCATCCGGCACAAACGGGGGAGCGGTTGGTGCGTATCAGCCAGATTCATTATTGCTCTCCAAGTGCGCATGCGCTACCGCGATTCTGACTTCTTCGACTTCCGACTCCGGACTCCCATATCTCGAAGGGATATCAAGGCGAAGCCCTTGGCTAGTCACTTCACGAAGTGTAGCGGTTGAACGCCAGGAACGAGACCCGCTTCGTAGGCCAGCTTATGGAACAACCGCAATCCCTTCAGGTGCTCCTCGGACAGATTATAGTCAATATTCTCAGTGAGGTAAATCTTCACCTGCCCCGGAGAAAGCAGATGCCGCGGCGCATATTCGGAGGCGATCTCGTCGATGTGGGCGACGCCATAATCCCGCGAATCCCGAAAGAGAGCCGCAGACTCGGTAAGCCTGGCGCTAGCGGCCCCAGCCCAGACGGCGAAGACGAAGGGAAGCCCGGTGAATTTCTTCCACTCCTCAG
>JASHOS010000187.1 GCA_030040995.1 Terriglobia bacterium
CGGGAGCAAGGAATCGATCCCGTCGTTTTCGCCATCAAGGAAGAAGCCTCGCCCGGCCTATCGGCAAAAGCCACGGTCATTCACTGGCTGAGCCTGGGCGAGATCGCAAAGTTAATGGATTTGCTTCACGACGAGCGAATCGGCAAAATCGTGCTCGCGGGGCAAGTGAAGCACGTCCAGCTCTTTAGCACGATTCCGGCAGACCAACTGGTAAGCAATGCACTCGCCAACCTGGAGCGGCGCAATACCGACGCGCTGATCGGTGCCTTCGTCGAGATGCTGGAAGCCCAGGGAATCGAAGTTGTGAATTCGACTTTATTTCTTCAGCCCTTGCTCGCTGGGGCGGGAGTAATGACCGCCCGGCACCCGGATGCGAGCGAGGTTTCGGATGTCCGGTACGGCCAGGAGGTCGCGCGAAATTTGGCGGCGTTGGATATTGGACAAACGGTGGTGGTGGCGGAGCAAGCTTGCGTGGCGGTCGAAGCTATGGAAGGCACGGATGCAGCCATCGAACGAGCGGGCACGCTGAGCAATGGCCGCCGCCTCGTCGTGGTGAAGGTCAGCAAGCCACAGCAAGACATGCGTTTCGATGTTCCCGTGACTGGCGCCAAAACCATTGAGGTGATGAAACAGGCAAACGCCCGGGTGCTCGCCGTCGATGCCGGCCGCACGCTGCTTTTCGAGCGGGAGATTATGATTCAGCAGGCCAATGCAGCAGGCATCGTGATCCTGGGCCTGACGGCAAAGGGTGCGAACGGTTGAGCGGAGAGAAACTCAGCGTCGCGGTCGTCGGGGTGGGGGAACACGGCCGGAACCATGCTTTGCAATATAAGTCCGTGGCGGGTGTCGAGCTTGCCGGCGTTTACGATCTGCGGGCTGACCGGCGAAATCAAGTGGCCGAAGATCTTGGCGTGCGGTCCTTCAGCTCGTTGGAGGAGGTTTGGCGCTCCGCCCGTGCCGCAAGCGTCGTCATTCCCACCACCAGCCACGCCTCGGTCGCCCGCCAAGCTTTTGAGCGCGGCGTAGACATATTGCTTGAAAAACCAATTACCCGGACGGTCGAAGAAGCGGGCGAAATCACGAAGTTGGCTGCGGCAAAAGGCTGTATTCTTCAAGTAGGCCACGTCGAGCGTTTCAATCCGGGCGTCATCGCCGCAAAATCCATCACTCGCCATCCCTTGTTCTTTGAAATTCACCGCCTTGGCGTTTTCAGCCCTCGCAGCCTGGACGTGGATGTGGTTTTCGACCTGATGATCCACGACCTTGACTTGGTGCTTTGGCTCGCGGAATCCTCCGTCCGCGAAGTCCGCGCCGTGGGCTTGCCGGTGCTTTCCGATAAGGTTGACATTGCCAACGCCCGGCTCGAATTTGACAGTGGCGCCGTCGCCAATCTCACCGCGAGCCGCGTGAGCACGGAAAAGGTGAGAAAGTTCCGGTATTTCCAGCCCCACGAGTACGTTTCCATCGACTTTACGCGGCGGGATGTCCTGGTGGTGAACGCGGGGGACAGTGAAGGCCAGCCCCAAATCGGCTTCCGCAAGCTCGAAACACATCCTGCCGAGCCTTTGAGGGCTGAGATTGAGGCGTTCGTCGAATGCGTTCGCACCCGCAGACCACCCCTGGTGGGCGGGACGGAGGGCCGGGAAGCGCTTGCGCTGGCCACGCAGGTAATGAGCGAGATTGAAGCCCATGCAGAGCGCGTAAAGCTCATCTTGACCCGTCCGCCTGGGCAGATTGGTGAATCCTGACGGACTAGGAGCGTAGGGGTGCGGCTTGCCCCACCCTCGTTGGCTTTCTAAGTGATTTGATTCCAGAGATTTGGCAGGTATATCGGGATAAGCTTATTATTTTCAGCAACATAACAGGTTGGGCCACTTTTCTAATCTTCTGGCCTTTGTTTTCAATAATATAACAGCTTCGTTCGGTAATTTTAATGTTTTCTGCTTGCTCGGGTGGCAGAGCAGGGAGGATTTCCTGGCTGGCAATGGAGTTTGATAGGGGATTGTCTAAGCGTGATTCCTGAACGCTGGCTGGAGCTCATCGCTAATGGCAGCCGCGGGAGATGCTTCGGATTGGATTTGCAGGCTCGGGCAGAGGCATTGGCGTGGACGGCAGGAGGGATAACTCGCAAGGGGGAGACGGACTTGCCAAGTACTTCGAGGAAGGCCGGAGTTTCTAGCATAGTACTAAATGGTAAATAATCTGGGGATGCTTGTCAACGGCATACTGCCGGCTACGGCTTGACTGCCCCGCAAACGAGATGGTATAGAGTACAGGTCCCGCCGCGACGTCCATCAAGCGGCGCCAATTCAACCTAAGAAAAGGAGATTCAATGAAAGCCAAGAGGATTAACTGGATCGCTGTTTTCGTACTTGCGTTTGCCATGGCGTTCCCTCTTTCGTTGGTGCTTCGGGCGCAAGGAGGGCGGTATCCCAATATGTATGCGGCGATGCGCGCGCTTCAGAATGCGCGCCAACATCTGGCTCGGGCCGCCCATCACTATGGCGGGCATCGCGCGAATGCCCTCCAGGCGACCGATAATGCCATCCAGCAATGCCGCGCTGCGATTCGGTGGGCGAACCACCATTGATTACAGAACCGGAGCCGCGAGGGGGCGGCTCGGTGTAATTCAGCGCCGTATTTCATCTCTTCGTTCAGTCGCGTACCTGAACGCCTGCGATCTCTTCCAGAAACGTTATGACCGCGGCATAATCCTGGTCGCCTTTGCCCTTGGCTTTGGCGGCGCCGTAAACTTCCTTTACTGCGGCGGCGGTTGGCATGGCTACGCCCTGGGCGTAAGCCGCTTCCATCGCCAGCGCCAGGTCCTTGTGCATCAGCTTCAAGGGAAAATAAGGCGTAAAATCTCCCTTAAAGATGAAGGGCGCCTTGAAATCCGTTAAGCTGGCGCGCGCCATGCTGGACTGAACGATTTCAAACATCGTGCGCGGTTGCACTCCTGCCTTCGCCGCGAGAACGAAGCCTTCGCAAAACACCTCAACCATCGCGGCCTGAATCACATTCTGGGCGAGCTTGGCCGCCAGGCCGGAACCGTTCTGTCCGCAATAGATGTGTTTTTTGCCCAAAACCTGAAGGACGGACATGGCGCGATCCAGGACGGCCCGCTCGCCGCCGATCATGAACGTCAATTCACCCTTTTCAGCCCCATGCTTGCTGCCCGTCACGGGCGCGTCGAGCATTTGCGCGCCTTTCCCGGCGGTGTGGCACGCCAGTCTTCGGCTTACTATAGGACTGATCGTGCTCGAGTCGATGACGATAGCGCCCGCCCGGAGGGTTTCGAGGGCGCCACCCTTACCAAGAATCACCTCCTCCGCGGCAGCGCTGTCACTGACGATAGAAATTACCACGTCGGCGTCGCGGGCTGCCTCGGCGGGGCTTATGGCCACGCGGGCACCAGCCTTTTCGAGCGGCTCCGCCTTGCTGCGCGTTCGGTTGAACACGGTGACTTTGTACCCTGCTCTTACGAGATTCGTTGCCATCGGCTGGCCCATGATTCCCAAGCCGATGAACCCAATAGATTGCGTCATGAAAACCTCCTGTATACGCGGATATGGCCGGCTGCGAGGAGTAGCGCAGACTCGCCGCGGCGAGTCTGCGGCTTTTCTTCAGAATTCACGGACGGGCCGCTTGCTGACAGCTGATACCTGATCGCTGACTGCTGAGTGCTGATCGCTTTATTCAAAGCTCATTAATAGCCGCAGGTCGCGAACGTTGTTCTCCGTGAAGCCGGTCTCAATGGTGTCTCCAAGCGTCCGGAAGAAATGATAGGCATCGCTTCGCGCCAGATGAAGCGAAGAACTCAATCCCAAAGCACGCGAACGCAACTCCGTGTAGCCATCTGCCACCGCGCCGCTCGATGGGCTGTTCCCGTCGCGTCCGTCCGTTGCGGCGCTCAACACCACGCGGCGGCTTCCTTCGATTTTCTGAGCGGCGTACAGAGTGAAGGAGAGATTGCGGCCTCCTAACCCGTCCCCGGTTACCGGGCAGGTGACCTCGCCACCGAGGAGGAGACATACGGGCTGCCCAGGGTGCGCGTTGCCGCACCTCTCGAGAGCAGCCAGCGCCGCTTCCGCCACCTCCTGATAGCCGGCGTCCCAGACTCCCGAAAAAATTTCGGTTACAAAGCCATATTCCGCCGCCGCGGCCAGCGCCGCGTCAACGGCGTCCTGATTCGAGAGCAAGCAGAAATACGCAGAGTCCGCGAAGGCCGCATCTCCGGGCTTGGGAGTTTCCTCGAGAGTTTTTTCTTCCCAATGTTTGCGAATGCGCTCGGGAAACTTCGTAACTAACCCGTACCGCGCGGCGATCTCATAGGATTCCCCGCAGGTAGACTCATCCGGCATCGTCGGGCCAGATGCTACCATAGAAGGCAGCGCCTCCGGAACATCAGAAATGAAGATGCTGAGTTGGCGCGCGGGAGAGGCCGCGACCGCCAGCCTTCCACCCTTCACCGCCGAGAGGTGCTTGCGCAGAGTATTGATCTCCTCGATGCGCAGGTCGCTGGTTACCAGGGTCCGGTTAAATTGAACCAGATCCGTCAATGTGATTGACGAATCCAGCGGCTTTTCGAAAACCGACGATCCTCCACCGGAAACCAAAAAGATAACGAGATCGTCCGGCCCGAGGCCGGAAACCATCTGGAGGGCGGCAGCAGCAGCTTCCAAGCTTCCTCGCGTGGGATAAGGATGTCCGCCGTCGAATTGTTGAAATCGCTCGAGGCTTCTGAGTGGCACAACCGGAGCCACCACAATTCCCTTCTCAATCCAGCCGCCCAAAATCTCGTTCAGGACCAATGCCATCCGCATCGCCGCCTTGCCCAATGCCGCCACGCGAGGAGGCTTGCTAATAGCGATCTGCCGGCCACCGACTGTGAGCATGCCGTTCGCGAATTCGATTTTACGGCGCATCACACGGTCAACATCGATCGCAGCCATCGTTTGCATGAAAATCCGTTGAGCGATTTGCCGCCCCCGCAGGTAGTCAGGACGAGGGTGGGGAGGAATCTGCCGTTGAGTTGCCATAGCAGGTAGTCCGGATTTCATTATTGGAAGGATGGATGGGAAAACGCAAGACCGCTAAAGCTTGAGGCGCATAGATCGCGCCCTTTGCGATGCGTACGGTCTGACCAGCCGTTTGCAACCTAAACCTTACACGAATCTTGCCGGCGCCCATCTTCACTGATAAGCACCGCCTGCCGGCTGCCCCGAAGGGGCAAACCGTGGATAGCGGTGGGTGAAACCCACGGGAATGAGACGACAAAAAACGTTTCGGCCCTGAAGGGGCCGAACAACACCCTGGGGAATCGGAACGGATCAATTCATTCCGCAGGTGTTCGAGCGCGGCAAACCCCTACAGGTCAACCCCGTCAGGGGTGACCTCATGATTGCCGGCGTTTTCCGCAGGTTGCACCTGCGGCCATTTACGGCAGGCCCCTTCGCGGCCAGGACTGTCCTGTCAAGTCCCCAGCGCCGAAGAGTCGCTGAGAAGCCTGTAAAGTTCAGGTTCCCAACAGCGGCTCGCATACCTGCCAAAAGGCGCCAGGCACACATTAGGCGCCGAGGGCTTCCGGATTGACCAGGTTGGGAGGCCGCTTGCCGTCGAGTGCGGCGAGGAGATTTAGAGCGGCGAGTTTGACCATTCCGAATCGTGTCTCCGTGGCGGCGCTGCCAATATGAGGCGCCAGCACGACATTCTGAATGGTGAGGAGGTCGGGATCTACCTTCGGTTCGTGCTCAAAAACGTCGAGTCCTGCGCCTGCGATGCTTCCTGCCTTGAGCGCGGCAACGAGCGCGTTCTCATCCAACACGCGCCCACGGGCGGTGTTAATGAGATATGCGGAGGGCTTCATCCAGCTCAGCTCGCGTGCTTGGATCAGATGGTGAGTTTCGGCCGTGAACGGTACGTGCAAGCTCACGAAATCGGATTCTCGAAGCAGCGTTTCAAGCTCCACGTAGAGCGCCTTCAACTCGCGCTCCACGGCGTCCGCGGCGCGCCGCCGGGCATGGTAGAGAATTCGCATGGAAAAGCCAAGCCCGCGGCGGGCCATCGCCTGGCCAATATTTCCGAAGCCGACGAGTCCTAACGTCTTGTGATGGACCTCGCTGCCCCAGAGCAACTCCCAGTCCCAGTGCGTCCAACGCCCGTCGCGCACGAAGCGGTCGGCTTCGACCACCCTGCGGGCAACCGCCAAGAGCAGAGCAAAAGCCAGGTCGGCAGTGGTTTCTTCGAGCGAGCCGGTGGCGGTGGTCACGAGCACTCGCCGCGCAGTGCAAGCGGCCACGTCGATATGGTCGTAGCCAACGGAAGCCGAGGAGACAACGCGCAGATGGACGGACTCACGGACGGTTTCGGCGCTCACTCTGCTGCCGATCAGCAGAATCCCCTCGATTTCCTGGTCGCGGCAGACAGCCGCCAGCTGCTCTTGCCTTAGGGGCATTGATTCGGAATAGACGCGCACATCGCACCGGGCCGAAAGCAACTCCAAGACCGGAGGAGGGAGAACATGCGTGGCAAAGACCTTTGGTTTTGTTGGCATAACGGCTCCGGTTCGCTACGAAACTGCTCACACCGCACCGCCTCGAACCGGCGGCTTCTGAATTTATCAGAAGAGCGCCGCCCTCGGCAATGCAGCCTATCCCAAATCCATCGAGCCGAAGGGCGGGTTAAGGCCACCCGCGCGAGCGGCGTGCTAAACTGAATTGATAAAAAATTTTTTGAAGTGGAGGAACGACGATGGGAGCATTACAGGCAGCCGCAGAAGATCGCCGGATTGGGGAACCTCGAATGACAGCGCGTGTGCGCGAAATACTGAGTTGGTATGAAAGCGATAATCCGGGGACCAAAACAAATCTGGCGCGGCTCTTGAATCACGGACGGCTGGCAGGAACCGGCAAGTTTGTCATTCTGCCTGTTGATCAGGGGTTTGAACACGGACCGGCGCGCAGCTTTGCCGTGAATCCACCGGCATACGACCCGAACTACCATTTTGAGCTTGCCCTCGAAGCCGGTTGCAATGCCTACGCGGCGCCCCTCGGATTTATTGAGGCTGCGGCGGCGCGCCACGCGGGGGAGATTCCGTTGATCCTCAAGTTGAACAACCATGACGTGCTTTATTCGGATAAAGACCCCATCTCTGCAGTCACCGGGAGCGTTCACGACGCGTTGCGCCTCGGCTGCGTAGCGATCGGATTTACCATTTATCCGGGCTCCGCCCATGCGCGCGAAATGTACGAGCAGTTGCGCGCCCTCGCCGAAGAAGCCAAGAGCCACGGGCTCGCCGTAGTGGTCTGGTCGTATCCGCGAGGATCGGATCTGAGTAAGGACGGCGAGACGGCTATCGACGTCGTGGCCTACTCGGCCCATATTGCAGCGGAGCTCGGGGCTCACATTGTGAAGGTGAAGCTGCCCACTGATCACGTCGAGCAGCCGGAAGCGCAGAAGGTGTACACGCAGGCGGCAATTCCCATCCGCACGCTCGCGGACCGGGTACGCCACGTGGTCGAGAGCACGTTCGATGGACGAAGAATTGTGATTTTTTCGGGTGGCGCCACAAAGCAGAACGACGAGGATATCTACGCCGAGGCCCGAGCCATCCGTGACGGTGGCGGATTCGGCTCGATCATTGGCCGCAATTCCTTCCAGCGGCCTCAGGCTCACGCCGTTAAATTCCTCGAGACCATCATGCAAATTTACTCGGGCGAAGCAAAATAGGGCTGCGGGGTGGCGCAGATATGCCTTTTATGTCTGCGTCCGCAATCAAATGCTCGCGGAAATCTGCTTGCTTATAGCTCTGATTGCTGACCGCTGGGAGCTTCTTCCGCCGGGACGATCGTGGAAATCGTCGATCGCTGACTGCTTACACCGCTCCAGTGGAGCCTGTACCTGAAGCCTCGAACCTGGAACCGCCTCATCACGGCAGAAGCCGCAGCCCTTCGGCGCGGGCGAGCCGCTCCTGTCGCTGGTCGAAGGTGAAGAACACTTCCGCCTTAACTGCCAGCGCACACGCCACGTGCAGCACATCCAGGGTCCGCGTGCCAAGCTGGGCGGTGTGTCGGGACGAGAGAGTACGCGCCAGGGGGTAGGCATCAGGAGGGAAATCGCAGATGCGAAAGACTCCGGAACGGATGTGTGACCGGAAATAGTCTCGCACCGCCCGAGCCTCCCGAGCCGTGTAGCGCTTGATGTACACGGCCAATTCTACTGCGTTTGTAAACTCCGCCTCCAGAAAGAGCGTGAGACAGAAAACCGGCTGATGTTGCCGCACCAAGACAGCCGCTGACTGGGAATGAGCGTCCACGGAGTACAGTGAGAGCAGGAAACTGGAATCTGCATACGCGTTCATCGGTCTCCCCGGTTCAGCGCGGCCAGTTCAGCGCCGTCTGCCATCTTTCGCCGGCGATGGCCGAAGATCTTCCTCTGCACGGCGGTGAAGTCTGGGTATTCCACCGTGGGCCGAAGCGGAATTAGCATGGCAATGGGTTGCTGGCGCCGCCGTATTTCAACCTCCTCGCCCCTTTTCAGGCGTGATTCAACTTCCGAGAAGCGGTAACGCAGGTCTCGAATCGTGATGGTTTTCATGATGTGACATAGGGTAGCATCACGTCACCCACCAATCAATACCCAGGAAGCAAGGCCAAACCCACCCGTCCGGCAGCTTCCCGCCGCCCCAACCGAGGTTGCACGAAGCAATCGTTGGCGCCACAGAAGCGCTGAGACCCCACAAGTCGAAAGTAAAGACTGTAAAGCCATGAAAAAATCCGCACCTGTCATGGTGAGGTGTATAGGAGTGTCTGCCCTCATTTACGTTCCAGTTACTTTACATGCGAAATCAGACCGTAGACGTCCACTTCTCCTTTTGCCCCAACGTAGACACGGCCATCCGCAACCATGGGCATGTTGAAGCGAAGGCCAATTCCGGCACGATCGCGGCCGCCATCTTGCTCGCTGTTATAAAGCTCATGCCCGACATTTAATGCCGTGTACGCATGAAGCACCGCAGGCCGCCCGTCCGGCTCATTCCAGTGCTTCGAGGTCAGCATCCAGACAATGCCGTTGCGAGACCCATTGGAAGAAATCGTTGGTATGCCCGCCCGGTCGTCAAATTTTTCTTTGCTCTGGGCCACCAATTTTAGTCCCGCACGGGTCACGAGGAACTCCTTGAGAGCATCATTCTCCGCGGCCACAAATAGGCGATCGTTCCAATAGGCGGGCGCTCCGAACAGACCGCCGGCCACCCGAACAGTCCAGACAGCGTGACTGTTATTGCCGGCGTGAAAACCGCCCATTTTGTCGCGGTCGATGATATAAAGCGTAGCTCCCTTGCCGGCAATAGCCGCCAGGTGAGGATGAGCACGTGAAGGCCCGGGGAATAGCACAGGGCCGCCGGAGCCAAGGTCAAGGTCCTGAGCATCTAATTCCGCCTGGTTATAGGGGGTGAAGTAATCGCCAATTTGAAGACCATCTCCGTTCAGACTCATTTTTAAAAGAGTGTCTCCATAATCGTGCCCTCCCGTTGTGCCATCAAACTTTCCATTTCCCGTGGCGGCATACACGTTGCCCTGATGATCCGCAGCAGGTCCGGTATCGCCAGCCCAGAACCCCCCACCGTTGGCGTCCGGCGTGGCGTTAAAACTGGCCAATTGTTTGAGCGAATGAGAATTATAAGCCATCATCCAGCCATGATAAGGTCCAACGTCACACGAGGAAGCCCATGTCAGATAGACCGTACCTCCAGTCAGCAGCAGAGCCGCGCGGGGATTGTCATGAAGAGGATCGAATCGCACCTGTCCGGCAGAACTGCCGTCGCCGCGTCCACTGGGGGATGCCGGAATCTCTACAGGCCCCCCGAATTTCTCGACGCCGGTTGTGATAGCAAGTGCGTGCAATCTTTGGACGAACCGATAGCCAGCCGGTCCCGATCCTTCCATGGTCCGAGCAAGGACGTAAAGCGTCCCGGTCGGATAATCAATCACAGGGGTCGAGGTGATCCCCACTTCCGGATAGATGAACGGGCACTGCACATCACCAGCCGGCACCGGGCGCGCACCCACCTTCGGGTTCAGGAGGCTAACTTTCCATAGGGGCCCTGCCGATTGGCCGTCGGCATCAAAGGCGTAGACGCTATCGTGCTCCGTGGCGACAAATACGACGTTGTGCTTACCCTTTCCCGGAATCTCTAGTCCAGGAATATAGAGCGGCTGGGCGAAGACGGGGCCGTCAACGTGGAACGTGAAGAGTTTTCCGAATTGGCGCACATTCACGTTTTCCGGCGTGAGGATTGTCTCGTGCAGGTCTGCTCCCGTGCGAGCATTGTCATACTGAGAAGTCAGCACCTGAGCACGGGCGGTTAAGGATAGGAGAGGTGCCAGAAGCAAAGCAAGAATAGGGACAAGCCGTTTCCTGCTCTTCGGCTCGAAACAACAAGCCCTATTGACCTGCTTGCCTGAAGCCAATCGAAAGAACTGTGTGAGATTTACCATTGCCGGTAGGCTCTCCATTTCCTGCGCTTCATAGTCATCCTTTCCTGCGTCTACAAAGTGTACCGAAGAAGAGCCCTCATGCGACAGTTGCCGGATTGTTTTACCAGTCTCATCGCCACTGCCACGAGCTACTAATGAGGCGTCTTGGGAGCGCAGCCGTAGTGAGGCGTCCAGTAATTGGCTGGACAATTTAGCGCCGTTGTTCTGAGAAAGCGGAGACAACTCCACTCTCAGAGCGCACGCGCGCAGCTTCTTCTGTTTGGCCTAGCTTCGCAAGGACATAGGAATAATTGGTAAGCACGGTTCTGGATACGGCATCGCCAGGCGGAAGGACGCGCTTGCCGAGCTCGACAGCTTGCTTGAGGAAGGGCGCCGCCACCTGGTATTTCTTTTCCGCAATATACACCGATGCTGCGACGTCCAAAAGCACCACACGATCAGGATGGTTGGGCCCGAGTGTCGAGGCGCTTACCGCGAGCATTTTCGGGATCAGAGCCTCCGCCCTGCGGTACGACTTAAGCTTCCGGTAGCTCAGTATTTGCATGCCGAGGGCATAGAAGACGGATGCATTATAAGGAGGCTGAACCTTCTTCCAG
Source organism: Terriglobia bacterium (assembly GCA_030040995.1). Taxonomy (GTDB): domain Bacteria; phylum Acidobacteriota; class Terriglobia; order UBA7540; family UBA7540; genus JASHON01. The sequence goes on from JASHOS010000187.1 coordinate 11,093, forward strand.
GTGGCTAGCGCCAAGGTTGCAAGCTCCAACGACTTTTTTGCATTCCTTTTTTCAAGGTAAGCACCCGCCAGATTCACATATGCCGTCCCGAGCCCGATCCGGTTACCCGGCCCTGCATTTGCCATAATGCTCACAGCTCTCTGATACAGCTTCAACGCGCGCCGGTGTTCTCCTTCACTATCAAGTGCGTGTGCGATCTCTGTGAGAAGAATGCCGAAGCTTGGAGTTTGCGGATTGAGGGTGACCTTGCCCACAGAGACAGCTTGTTCGGCCACGGTTTTGGCTTCAAGATAATTACCTTCTTCTGACAGTGCGTCGGCAAGAGTGCCCTCGGCAGTTGCGAACACGCTTGTGTTCGTTTCATGGGCAGCCGTAAGAAGGCGCAAAGCCTCTCGGGCATTCACTTCGCCTTTGGCATAATCACCGAGCCCGTTCTCGGCGTCAGCCATCTGTTTGAAGATATACCCGCGGAGTAGAGGGGTTACTTGCACTGGGGGCTTGGATAGAAAAGATTGATACTTCTGCAGTGCTTCCCGGTACTCTCCTCTTCGGTCGAGTTCCCCGGCACCCTGCAGGTAGGCAATCGCCGATTTAGTTGGAATCCCGTCAGCTATAAGCTGCGCCGGAACGCATCCAAGCAAGAATGCGATCAGCGGCAGTGCTATGGCGCTCTTCATCGGCTTCAAAAGCAGGTTCACCTCTCCTCCTGCTTCAGTAGGTTGCTATCAATCGGCAGACGACGCAGACGCACGCCCGTCGCGGCGAAAACGGCGTTGGCCACCGCCGGCGCAAGAGGAGGCACTCCAGGCTCGCCCATCCCCTGGGGATCTTCGTTACTGGGCACGATGTAGACTTCAGTTTCCGGGGCGTCGATCATGCGGAGAACCTGATAATCATCAAAGTTGCTTTGCTCAACGGCCGCGTCTTTGATGGTGATCTCACCGCTGAGCACGGGCGTCAGGGCGAAGTTGATGGCACCTTCGGTCATGGCCCGTACCCCGTCGGGGTTGACGGCGATGCCGCAGTCGACGGCGCTCACGACGCGGTTGACATGCACGGTTCCACCCTTTTCGACCGAAACCTCCGCGACATGAGCGATGTAACTGCCAAAGGAATATTGGCAGGCGATGCCGCGCCCGGATCCTGCCGGCAGCCGCTTGCCCCAGCCCGATTTCTCGGCCGCAAGCTGGAGCACCGCTTTAAACTTCTGCGCTGACGGCGCGCTGGCCAATTTCGCAGTGGCCTGCGGCTTATGATCCCCCTGCAACAAATCCAAGCGGAATTCATAGGGATCGCGTCCCGCGGCGTGTGCCAACTCATCTACAAAGCACTCCTTGGCGAAAGCCGTGAAAGAATTCTCCACGGAGCGCCACCAGGCACGCGGAACAGCCGAGTGTACTGGAGCGTAATCCAGACGAAAGTTCGGGACGGTATAAGGTAGTACATCGGCACCACCCCACTCCTGGGCTGCCACATGGCTTGGGTCTTTCAGACTCTCGGGAGAGTCGAAGACGGCGCGAATCGGCGTGGAAACGATGCGGTGCAGCCAGGCAACCGGGTTGCCGTTGCTATTCAGGCCGCCCGCCATGCGATGGTAGGAGTATTGCCGATAGAAATCGTGCTGGATGTCATCCTCGCGGCTCCAGAGCAATTGGACGGGCCGTTTCATTTCTTTAGCCACTTGCCATGCCTGCGCGGCGTAGTCCCACTGATAGCGCCGACCGAAGGAGCCTCCACAAAGCGTCATGTGTGCCGTTACCTTGTCGCTTGGGAGCCCTGAGAGTTGGGCGATTTCTTCTTGCAAGATTTCCCCGATTTGCGTCGGCGACCAGACCTCGATGCGGTCATCACGCACATACACGGTGGTGTTCATGGGTTCCATCGTGGCGTGAGCCTGAAACGGTAATTCGTAGGTCGCTTCGATCTTCTTCGCAGCGGCTGAGAGCGCCTTCCGGGCGTCACCTCGATCGATGGGAACAAAGGACGGCGGGGCTACTGCCTGCTGCTGGACTAGCTTCCGCAAGCTCTCTGTGCTTTCGTTTCCCCAAGGCCCCTTGTTCCAGGAGATTTTCAGCGCCTTCCGGCCTTGCATCGCTGACCACGTGGAGTCCGCCACAACGGCTACTCCTGCGGGGGAATTGACGTTGTGAATGATTTTCGGAATGAATCCAATCGGCGGCAACGCAAAGACGGCACGAACTCCCGGAACGGCTTTGGCAGAGGTTGCGTCAAAACTCGTCAGTCTTCCACCGAAGTAGGGGCAACGGGCGATGACAGCAAACAGCATGCCGGGAACCCGGACGTCAATACCAAATCCTGCGCTGCCATTGACTTTGCTGGGCACATCCACGCGCGGAATTGGTTTTCCAATCAGACGAAAATCCTTGGGCTGTTTGAGGGGAATTGCGCCGGCCTTTAGCTCCGGCAGTTTCGAAGCGGTTTCAACGAGTTGGCCGTAAGTGAAGTGGCGGCCCGTGGAAATATGAAATACGCTGCTGTTTTCGGCGCGGCACTCCCTCTTGGCCACGCCCCATTGCTGTGCTGCCGCAGCAAGAAGTATTTCCCGCGCCTGGGCGCCCGCCTGGCGCATGTAGCCCCAGGCTGTACCCACGCCGCCGCTACCCCCCGTCGCTAAGTGCTGATAAACGGCGGGTATGACCGGCGCCTGCTCCACCCGGATCATGGACCAGTCTGCTTCGAGTTCTTCAGCCAGCATCATGGTGTCCGCTGTTCTCGGTCCCTGACCCATCTCCGGTACTTCAAC